>JACQVX010000167.1 GCA_016209495.1 Planctomycetota bacterium | reverse complement strand
GAGGGGGGGTGGGTGCGCGGGGGGGGCTGGGACCGCCACCTCTGGGGCGGCCGCTTCCCCACGGCGAGGGAGCTGGACGGCGTCACGGGCGCGTGCCCGGCGGCGCTGGAGTCCAGGGATTACCACGCCCTCTGGGTCAACTCGGCGGCGCTCCGCGCGTCGAGGGTGGGCCGCGAGACGGCGGACCCCCCCGGGGGGGCGATCCGGCGCGGCGAGGGGGGAGAGCCCACCGGGGTCCTCCTGGAGCGGGCCGTGGAGCTGGCGGAGGCGGCCATGGCCCCGGTGGAGCCGGAGACCCTGGCCGCGGCCATGGTCGAGGCGCAGTCCATCGCCCACCGGTGGGGCATCGCGGCGGTGCACTCCCTGGAGGACGCCCGCGCCCTGGAGGCCTGGCAGCGGCTGCGGTCGGCGGACAGGCTGAGGCTCCGGGTCTGGGCCACGGTCCCCCACGAGGCCCTGGACGGGGCCCTGGCGGTGGGCCTCAGGACGGGCTTCGGGGACGAGTGGCTCTCCATCGCGGGTGTGAAGCTCTTCACCGACGGGGCCCTGGGACCCCTCACCGCGTGGATGTTCGAACCCTACGAGGGGGAGGCCGACCATAGGGGGATCCCGGTGCTCGGCGGGGAGGAGTTGCGGGAGGCGGCGCGGCGCGCGGCCGCCGGGGGGCTCGCCCTCCACATCCACGCCATCGGCGACCGGGCGGTGGCCGAGGCCCTGGGGGCCATCGCCGTGGCGCGCTGGGCGGCCCCGGGGGCCGACCTGCGCCACCGGGTGGAGCACGCCCAGTGCATCCGCGCCGAGGACGTGGCCCGCTTCGCCGAGGTGGGGGCGGTGGCCTCCATGCAGCCATGCCACATCGCGGGCGACGCGGCCGCCGCGGATCGCCACTGGGGCGCTCGCGCGCGGCGGGCCTATCCCTTCCGGGAACTACGCGAGGCGGGCGTTCGCGTGGTCTTCGGCTCCGACGCCCCCATCGAGAGCTTCGACCCCTTCGTGGGGATCCACGCCGCCGTGGCGCGCCGCTCCGCGGCGGGCGAGGGCTGGCACCCGGAGCACGCCCTGCGGGTGGAGGAGGCGGTGCGCGCCTACACGGCGGAGGCCGCCTGGTGCGCCCACGACGAGGCCCGGCGCGGCCGGATCGCCCCGGGGTGCGCGGCCGACCTGACGGTCCTCTCCAGGCCCATCTTCGACGTGGACCCCTCGCGGATCCCGGGCACGGCCTCGGACCTGACGGTGGTGGGGGGCGAGGTGGTCCACCGCGCGTTCTAGGTCGCCGCAAGACAATCCCTGCTACATTCGGCCGGCTGCGGCGGCGCGATGCGTCGTCGCTCGTTGTCGCAATAGCGCTCCGTTGCTATTACTCCTCCTCGCTCCTCGCCTCGCGCCGCCTCGCACGGCCTCGGTGTTTCACGCAGGGATTGTCTTACGACTCCTTAGGACACGCTCCGCGGGCGGCCCAGCCAGCGGACGGCCGCGCCCGCGGCGGACAGGGCTGCGCCGGCAAGCATGGCGTAGCGGGCCGCCACGCCGAGCGTCCGTGCCTGTAGCGGGTTCTCGCCGGCCTGCCTGTCCACGGCGAGAAGGACCAGCGTCCGGTCCTCCTCCGGGACGACCAGGCGCGCGGGGTCGGGACGGATGACGCGGATGGGCGCGCGGGCCGGGAGGCCGTAGACCTCGGCCACCGGCTCGCCGAGCTGCCAGGTCGCCCGATTCAGCGCCACCACGTCGGTGTGGTGCGGCGCGATGGGGAGCACCTCGCGCCCCCAGGCGGCGTCTACGGCCGCTGCCAGGGCGGGGGCCAGCACGCCCAGGGCGGCGCCGGCCACGAGGGCCCAGCCCCCCAGTCGGCGGCGCATCCGCCCTACTTGTGCTCCGGCTCGGCCGTCCCGGCGAAGAGGGCGAGCTTCACGCGCCAGGTGTCCGAGACCTTCCCGATGGCGATGGCCGGCAGCTTCACCCCGTGGGCCGAGAGGCTGACGTCGAATTCGGTCGAGACCTTGAGCCATTCCCCCGCCGGGAAGCCCGCCCGGGCGGCGGCCTCCGCTGGGATAGCCTTCCAGGACACGGTCACGGTGAGCTCGCGCGAGACGCCGTGCATCGTGAAGTCGCCCGTCACCCGCACTGCGTCCTTTCGGTCCGGCGCCGGCTCGACCTTCTTCGAGACGAAGCCGATCTCCGGGAACTGGGTCGCGTCGAGCCACGCCGGCGCGCGCAGGGTCTCGTCGCGCATCTCGATGCCGGTGCGCAGGGACGCCACGCCCACCGAGAGCTGCACGGACCCGGTGCCGTGGGCCAGGTCGCCATCGATGCGCCCCCGGGCCTGGTTCGTGGTGCCGATGATGGTCTCGAACTCCGCCTCGGACTCGAAGCCGATGTTCACGAACTTCGGGTCGTGGCCCACGTGATAGGCCACGGTGTCGGCCCGCGCCATCGAGTCCGCCGCAAGGCCCAGGGTCACCCCCAGGGCCAGGATGGTCAGGAATCGCATCAGTGCCTCCGTTTGTCGCCGAATGGGGGCGACGGCCGCCCGCGGGAGGGCCCCATCTTGGCTCGCGGGACCGCCGTGTCAATGCGTGGACGCGGACGCGCTTTGACAGGGGCGAACGGCCGTGGTACCTACACCGGGTGCCCGGCCTCACGGACCACGACGCCGTTCGCTACGTCCGCAACCTCACCCTGGCGGGGTTCGGTGGCGTGGGCCAGGCGCGGCTGCGCGCGGCCAGGGTCCTGGTGGTGGGGGCGGGCGGCCTGGGGTCTCCGGCCGCCCTCTACCTCGCCGCCGCGGGGGTGGGGACCCTTGGGCTCATGGACGACGACGTGGTGGAGCTGGCGAACCTCAACCGCCAGGTGCTCCACGGGACCGCGGACCTGGGGCGCCCCAAGGTGGAGAGCGCCGTGGACCGCCTGCGCTCGGCCTCCCCGGACTGCGTCCTGGAGACCTACCGGGAGCGGCTGTCGGCCGGGAACGCCCTGGCCATCGTCGGTCGTTACGACTTCGTCGTGGACGGCTCCGACGGTTTCGGCACCAAGTTCCTGGTGAACGACGCCTGCGTCCTGGCGGGGAGGCCATACTCCCACGCAGGCGTGGTGCGCCTGGAGGGGCAAATGACCACGGTCCTCCCGCGCAGGGGCCCCTGCTATCGCTGCATCTTCCCCGAGCCGCCACCGCCGGGCTCGGCCGCCACCTGCCAGGAGGCGGGGATCCTGGGGGCGGTGGCCGGGGTCCTCGGGACCTTGCAGGCGGGGGAGGCCATCAAGGTCATCACCGGCGCGGGGTCTCCCCTGTCGGGCCAGATCCTCACCTACGACGCGCGGGAGGGGAGCCTGCGTCTCGTCCGCTTCGAGCGGGACCCGGACTGCCCCTCCTGCGGGGAGCGGCCGCGGATCACCGGGCTCGTCGAGGAGTGCTACGCGTGCACGCCCCTCGGGTAGACCGGAGGCTGGACGTGACCCGGGAGCGCTGCCCCATGTCCTACGTGCGCGCCAAGCTGACGCTGGAGTCCATGGCGGCGGGCGAGGTCCTGGAACTCACCATCGCCGGGGGGGAGCACCTGGAGAACGTCCCGCGCAGCGCCGAGGCGGACGGTCACCGCGTCCTGGGGGTGGAGGAGGAGATCCCCGGGGAGAGGTACCGCATGTTCATCCGGCGGGGGGCGGACCCGTGGGTTTGAACGAGGCGCAGGTGCTGCGATTCTCCAGGCACGTCCTCCTTCGCGAGGTCGGGGGGCGGGGCCAGGAGCGCCTGCTGGCGGCCACCGTGGTCGTGGCCGGGGCAGGCCCGGTGGGCCAGGCCGCCGCCGTCTATCTCGCGTCCCACGGCGTGGGCCGCCTGCGGGTGGCCGGCGGAGAGGGGGCCCTGGAGGAGTCGGACCTCCAGGCCGCGCCCCTGGCGGCCCGCCCCTCGATCGGGGTCCGCTCGGAGTCGCAGGCGGAAGGCCGGTCCCCGGGTCGGAACTGGCCGAGCGCCTTCGATGCGCTGGCGCAGGCGGTGCGCCGCGCCGACCCGGAGGTGCGGGTGGAGGCGGTGTCTGGCGCGCTGGACCTGGGCGCCGCGGACGCGCTCCTGGTGGCGGGGCTGCGGGAGGCCGAGGCGGGGCCCTTGCTGGAGGCGGCGCGCCGGGAGGGACGCACGGCGGTGCTGGCCCTGGCGGCCCGCTACGCGGCGGCGGTGGCGGTCCTGCCCGCCGGGGGGGCCTGTCACCGATGCCTTGGACTCCGCATGGAGGCGGGCTGGCCCGGGGAGGGCGGCTGGCCCTTCGGCGTGGCGGCCGGCCTGGCGGGGGCCCTGGCGGCGGTGGAGGTGACGAAGGCGGTCCTCGGGATGGGGGGGACGGCCGGCGCGGCGGCGGGCCGCGCGGCGCGCGGGCGGCTGCTCCTCTTCGAGGTGGACGGCTTGACGCTGGAGGAACGGGACCTGGAGCCGCGGGGGGACTGCCCGGCATGCGGGGGGGGCGGGCCTACGCCAGGAGCATCTCCGTGTGGCTGAGCAGCCAGCGGCCCGCGGCAGGGAGCTCCACGGGCTGCCGGACCAGGATCCCCTTCTGGGCGCTCAGTCGGTCGTAGGCGGCCCGGGCGGCGCGCGGGCTGTGGAACAGGGCCACGTCGAAGCCGCAGTCCCGGCACCCGCCGTCGAGGGCCTCCGAGAGGGCCTGCCGCTCGTCGCAGTTGGGACAGGTGAAGTCGACGGTACCCGTGACCTGGACCATTGCTTCCGCCTCCCGGGCGTCGCGGGCACAGTCTATTCACTATCGTGAATCTGTCAAGGGAAATCCAATGGCTCGGTGGGGCGGTCCCCGAGGCCGCCCCCCGAGCCATCAGAAGGGGGCTATCGAGGCCGCGATGATCAACCCCAGGGCCACCAGGAGACCCGCCACCACGACGCCGGCCGCCACGTTGTCGTCCTCCGCGATCTCCTTGTTCAGGCTGAACGGGGTGCAGAGGTCCAGGGCCTTGAAGCCCAGGATGAGGATGACGAGGCCGACCAGGCTGTAGAGGAGCATCTCCACCACGTTGCGCAGCATGACCATCACCAGGGAGGCCTGGGCGCCGGTGACCTCGGCCGCGGAAGCGGGCGCGTCCTGGGCCAGCGCCGAGGCGCTCACCAGGGCGAGAGAGGCCAGGGCCGAACACCGGACGATCCATGTGGCTCGCCTTCTCATGGGCGGGGAGTCTAGCAGGGCGTCCGCGTCGTGTCAGCAGGGCAGGGGGGCCGCGCCATGATCGACCCTTCCCGGCGATTCACCGGGACGGCGGACGACTACCACCGCTACCGCCCCACCTATCCGGCCGCCCTCCTGGATTGGGTCCTGGCTACCGCGGGGGTGGAGGCCGGCTCGCGCGTCTGCGACCTGGGTTGCGGGACCGGGATCTCGACGCGCCTGATGGCCGAGCGCGGTCTGGAGGTGGTGGGCGTGGACCCCAACGAGTCCATGCTGGAGGTGGCCCGGCGGGAGGGTGGCCCTGCGCGCTACCTCAGGGGGGAGGCGGCGGCGACAGGACTGCCGGACGGGTGGGCGCACCTGGCGACGGCCGCCCAGTCCTTCCACTGGTTCGAGCTGGGGCCCACCCTGCGCGAGCTGGCCCGGATCCTCCGACCGGGGGCGCGCACGGCCGCCTTCTGGAACGTGCGGGCGCGATCCCCGTTCCTGGATGACTACGAGGCATTGCTCGTGCGTCGGAGCCCGGACTACTCCGAGATCCCCCGACCCGTGGACACCCTGCGGCGAATCCGCGAGTCCTCTGTCGTGGCGGACCTGGTGGACGCCGAGTTCGTCGGCGGCCAGACCCTGGACCTGGCGGGTGTCCGGGGGCGGGCCCTCTCCACCTCCTACGTGCGCCACGGGGTCGAGGACCTGGGAGGATTCCTCGACGAACTCTCGCGGCTGTTCGAACGCCACCAGGAGGGCGGGCGGGTCCACCTCCCCTATCGCTGTCCCGCGTTGTCCTGGACGGTCCGTCCGTCAGGGTCGGGCCACTCGCCCGTGTAGACCTCCACGGCAGGACCCGTCATGCAGACGGACCCTCCCGGGGGCCACTCGATCTCCAGCTCGCCGCCGTTCACGACCACCGTCGCCCTCCGGTCGGCGATCCCCCGGTGGACCGCCGCCGCCAGGGTCGCGCTCGCCCCGGTCCCGCAGGCCAGGGTCTCGCCGCTGCCGCGCTCCCAGACGCGGAGGCGGATCCGGTCGCGGGCCAGGACACGGGCGAACTCCACGTTCGTCCCGCGCGGGAAGGCGGGGTGTCGCTCCAGCGCCGCCCCCAGGGCCTGCACCGGGGCGCCCTCCACGGCGTCCTCGCGGAAGAGGACGAAGTGGGGGTTGCCCATGGAGACATGGACTCCCCGGTGGGGTTCGCCCGCCGCCTCCACCTCGATGTCGCGGATCTCCCGCGGGGGGCCCATGTCCACGCGCACCCGGTCCACGCGGCCGTCCGGTCCCACATGGGCGTCCACGTCGAGCACCCCCGCCCCGGTCTCCACTCGCATCCGGGACAGCGTGACGAGCCCGTGGTCGTGGGCGTACTTGGCGACGCAGCGGAGGCCGTTTCCGCACATCTCCCCCTCGGAGCCGTCCGCGTTGAACATGCGCATGCCGAGGTCCGCGCGGTCCGAGGGGACCAGGAGTATGAGCCCGTCCGCGCCCACGCCGTAGTGGCGATCGCTCATGGAACGGGCCAGGGCCGGCGGGTCGTCCACCCGCTCCTGGAAGCCGTCCACGTAGACGTAGTCGTTCCCGCAGCCCTGCATCTTGGTGAAGCGCACGGCCAGGCCATGCTCCGGAGCGATGGCGGGGGTGTCAAAGGAAATTGCGATGACGCCCTTCCTTCCGCCCCGCGGGTGCCGGCGGGTATGGGGCGGCGGGGAGCGGGACGGACTTGGCGGGATCGTCCACTCCGGCACGGGGGTCGCGCCGCGGCCCCGGCATCAGGAGTCTGGGGGGTACCCCGCGACCGCCTACCGCGGAACCCCTCTTGGGCCGGGACCGGACGGAAGGGATCGGGCTCTCTACGCCGGTCCCGGTCCTCATTTCCCCCGGGGCAGGCTCTCAGGAGGCCGTGGCGTGCGGTTCGGCGGGTCCCCTGGGTGGGATGCGCTTCTCCAGGATGACCATGTTCCCCCGGGCGTTGTGGTAGACCTTGTCCATGATCTTCCGGACCAGGACCAGTCCGTAGCCGCCGGGCCGCTTGCCCGCCTTCTCCCTCTGCTCCACCACCCCCCAGGGGTCCTTCGTGGGGTCCGGGACCGCGCCCAGGTCGAAGCCCTCTCCCTCGTCCTCGATCTTGAAAACGATGCGGTCGTCGAAGACGCAATAGGCGATGCGGAGCCGGCGGTTGATGTCGTTCCGGTTGCCCCACTCCACCGCGTTGCGGCCCAGCTCGTCGATGGCCATGCGGACGTCGCGGCAGGTCTTCTCGTCCAGGTTGCTCTCGTAGAGCCGGGCGCAGAAGGCCTGGAAGCGGTCCAGGTAGGAGTCGTGGTTGGGGGCCGTGATCTCCACCCATCCGGAGGCCGGGGTCGTGACCTCCAGCCGATGGGGGCTCCGGACCTCCGGGTCCTCCTGGGGTACCTCCAGGGCGGTCCTCACCGCCTTGACGAGGTCTTCCGCCTCGAAGGGCTTCCGGATGAAGGTGCGCGCCCCCTCCCGGAAGGAACCGATGATGTTCTCCTGGGTCTGGTAGCCGGTCATGATGATGACCGGGATGCCCGGGGCCCCGGCCCGCACCCGCCGCAGGAGCTCGATGCCGTCCATCCCCGGCATCCGCACGTCGGTGACCACCAGGTCGGCCTCTCCCGCCAGGACGCGCTCCAGGGCCCGCGTGGGGTCGGCCTCCGAGGTCACGTCGTAGAGGTCCTCCAGGATCCCCGCCACCAGGGTCCTCACCCCGGCCTCGTCGTCCACCACGAGCACTCTGGGACGCACACCTTCCGACATGGCGTCTCCAGTATAGGACGCCCTGGAGCGGGTGCGCAACCGGAGGCCGGACTCCGGGGGGGCCGCCGCGGCCATTGACTCGAATGGGCCCCTGGCCATAATGGCCGCCCCTGCGGGGTCGTGGGGGGACCGCCCGGCGGCGCGGGGCGGCGGATGGGTCCGGGGATGTCTGACGAAGAAGCCTCGACGATCCTGATCGTCGATGACAACCCGCAGAACGTGAAGATCCTGGAGCGGCAACTGGGCCGATTCGGCTACCGGATCCTGAAGGCCTATGACGGGGAGGCGGCGCTCTCGGCGGTCTCGGAGGGCAGGCCGGACGTGGTCCTGCTGGACGTCATGATGCCTCGCCTGAATGGATTCGAGGTCTGCGAGCGGCTCAAGCGGGACGAGCGGAACAGCCGGATCCAGATCATCATCCTCAGTGCCAAGGGCGAGCTGGAGGACTAGGTCCGGGGCCTCGACACGGGCGCCGACGACTACGGGACCAAGCCTTACCGCTTCGAGGAGGTCCACGCCCGCGTGAAGGCCGCCCTCCGCATCAAGCGCCTCCAGGACGAACTGGTCCGGATCAACCGCAGCCTCGTGGAGGCCCAGGCCCAGCTCGTCCAGAGCGGGAAGCTGGCGGCCATCGGCGAGCTCTCCGCCGGGCTGGCCCACGAGATCAACAACCCCATCGCCATCGTATACGGACACACCCAGCTCGCCCTGCGCCGCCTGGACCGAGAGCCGCTGGACGAGGGCTTCCGCGGGCGCTACGAGAAGTTCCTCCGGACCCTCGAGCAGGAGTCCAGGCGCTGCAAGTCCATCATCGAGAACCTCCTGCGCTTCGCCCGACCGGACACGTCCCGGGGGTCGCCCCTGGAGCTGGAGCGGGTGGTGGAGGGGGCACTGGACTTCTTCCTGCACCAGCTTCGCCTCCAGGGGGTGGAGGTGGCGCGCGAGTACGGGCGGGACCTGCCGCGGGTGATGGGCAACGAGACCCAGCTCGGGCAGGTCTTCGTGAACATCATCATGAACGCGCGCCAGGTGATGCCCTCCGGCGGGACGCTCACCCTGCGCACGTGGCGGGAGGAGGGCCGGGTCTGCGCGAGCGTGGCCGACACGGGCAAGGGGATCCCGGCGGAGAACATGGACCGCATCTTCGACCCGTTCTTCACCACGAAGGAGGAGTGGCAGGGGACGGGGCTCGGTCTCTCCGTCTCGCACCGCATCGTGAGGGACCACGGAGGGGAGATCCGGGTGGCCAGCGAGCTGAACCGGGGCGCCACCTTCACCGTCGTCCTGCCGGTGGACGCCCAGGTGGGCGCGCGGCCGGAGGTCGCGGGCGAGCGATGAGCGGCTGGCTGGACGGGGTCCGCCACGCCTTCGCCCTGGACGGGCCGGCGCCGCTCGGTCCCCAGGACGAGGCGCTCCTGGAGCGCCTGGCCGGCCTCGTCGTCCGGCGGGGGCTGGGCCTGCCGGCGGCCGTGGCCCTGGAGGCGACCTCTCCCCTGGCCTTCCTGGGCGGACAGGCCCTCCACGTCCTGGCGCCCGGACTGGACCTGCTCCTGGAACCGGGCGAGGCCGCCCGGTTTGCTGGCCTGATGGAGCGGCGGGACGTGGCCGGGAGGCTCGCGGCGCGGATCCGCGAGCTGGAATCGCCCGCGGGACGCGCCGGATGAGCGGACGATGACCGTTCCCTCGGCCGACGCGCTCAACGTCGTCATCGCCACCGACTGCGGGAGCACCACCACCAAGGCCATCCTGATCGAGCGTGTGGACGGGGTCTATCGCCAGACCTTCCGCGGGGAGGCCCCGACCACCGTGGAGAGGCCCTTCGAGGACGTGACCCGGGGCGTCCTCAACGCCATCGCCGAGGTGGAGGAGCTCTCGGGCCGGAGGATCCTGGACGGGGAACGGTTCATCACGCCGGCCCGCGCCGGCGAGGGCGTGGACATCTTCATCTCCACCTCCAGCGCCGGGGGTGGCCTCCAGATGATGGTGGCGGGTGCCGTGAAGGGGATGACCGCCGAGAGCGCCCAGCGCTGTGCCCTGGGGGCCGGGGCCATCGTCATGGACGTCATGGCCACCAACGACGGACGCATGGGCCACGAGAAGATCGAGCGGATCCGGCAGCTCCGCCCGGACATGATCCTCCTCTCCGGGGGGACCGACGGCGGGACCGTGACCCACGTGGTGGAGCTGGCCGAGTACATCGCGGCGGCGGACCCGCGCCCGCGGCTGGGCACCGGGTTCGACCTGCCGGTGATCTTCGCGGGGAACCGGGACGCCCGGGGACGGATCCAGGAGATCCTCGGGCCAAGGACGGCCCTGACGATCACGGACAACCTCCGGCCCGTGCTGGAACGGGAGGCGCTGGGCCCGGCACGCCACCGGATCCACGACCTCTTCCTGGAGCACGTCATGGCCCAGGCCCCGGGCTACGGCAAGCTCATGGGCTGGACCGGGGCACCCATCATGCCCACCCCCATGGCGGTGGGCGACATCATGCAGACCATCGCCCGCCAGCGGGGCATCAACCTCATCGGGGTGGACATCGGGGGCGCCACGACGGACGTCTTCAGCGTCTTCGGCGGGGTCTTCAACCGCTCCGTGAGCGCCAACCTGGGCATGTCCTACAGCGTCTCCAATGTCCTCGCCGAGGCGGGCCTGGAGAACGTCCTGCGCTGGGTCCCCTTCGACATCGAGGAGGCGGACCTGCGAAACCGGATCAAGAACAAGATGATCCGCCCCACCACCATCCCCCAGACCCTGGACGAGCTCCAGATCGAGCAGGCCCTCTGCCGCGAGGCCCTGAGGCTGGCCCTGGACCAGCACCGTTCGCTCGCCACGGGGCTCAAGGGGGTGCAGCAGGAGCGGTCCATCGCCGACGCCTTCGAGCAGACGGGGACGGGCCGGAGCCTCATCGACCTGGCCGAGCTGGACCTCATCGTGGGCTCGGGGGGCGTCCTCTCCCATGCCCCCCTCCGCAGCCAGTCCATGCTCATGATGATCGACGCCTACCAGCCCGTGGGCCTCACCGCCCTCTCGGTGGACTCCATCTTCATGATGCCCCACCTGGGCGTCCTGGCCTCGATCCACGAGCGGGCCGCCACCGAGGTCTTCGAGCGGGACTGCATGATCTACCTGGGTAGCTGCCTCGCCCCTTCGGGTCCGGAGGGCAGGGCCCGTCCCGGGGAGCGGGTCGGGGCCTTCGAGGTGCGCCTCCCGGGCGGCCGCGTGGAGCGCGGCGACATGGCCCTGGGGGAGGTCCGGCTCCTGAGCCTGGCGAGCGGAGAGGAGGCGGAGGTCTCCTTCGTGCCGACGCGCCGGTTCGACGCGGGGGCCGGGCGTGGGGAGCGGTTCAACTCCAGGGCCACGGGCGGCGTCGTGGGTCTGGTCCTGGACGCCCGCGGCCGGCCGCTCCTTCTCCCGGAGGAGCGCGGGGAGCGGGTCCGCCGGCTGGCCGAGTGGAACCGGGCCCTCGGCCTCTACCCCCGGGCGGCGGGGACCTGAGCATGGGCCACGCCTACACCCCCGGCCTGCGCGTCACGGCCCGCACGCTGGTGCGGAAGCGCCGGCTCCTCCCCATCCATGGCCAGGTCCTGGTGGAGGCGTCCGCCCGGGTGGAGGCCCAGACGGTGGTGGCCCGCACGGAGCTGCCCGGGCGGGTGCAGACGGTCAACGCCATCAACCTCCTGGGGATCACCCCCGAGGAGATCCGGGACTACATGCTGGTGAAGCCGGGCGACCGGGTCGAGAAGGACCAGGTCCTGGCGGAGAACCGGCCCCTCATCTCGTGGTTCAAGACCCGGGTCCTTTCCCCCATCGCCGGGTCCGTGGAGACGGTGAGCGAGGTCACGGGGCAGGTCCTCCTGCGCGAACCGCCCCGGCCCCTGGAGCTGACCGCCTTCATGGACGGTCGCGTCGTGGAGGTCCTGCCCAGGGAGGGCGTGGTGGTGGAGACCGCCGGGGCCTTCATCCAGGGGATCTTCGGCATCGGGGGCGAGACCTGGGGGCGCCTGGCCGTGGCGGTGGACGGGCCGGCCCAGCCCCTGACCGCGGACCGGGTCCGCCCCGAGCACAGGGGCTGCATCGTGGTGGGCGGCTCCTTCGTGGGGGAGGACTGCTTCCGCCGGGCGCGGGAGGTGGGCGTCGCGGGGCTCGTGGCCGGGGGGCTGCACGACGCGGACCTGAAGCGCCTCCTGGGCTACGACCTGGGGGTGGCCATCACCGGGACGGAGCGGGTGGGCTTCACCCTGGTCATCACCGAGGGCTTCGGCCAGGTGCCCATGGCCCGGAAGACCTTCGACCTCTTCCGCTCCCTGGAGGGGCGCAAGGCCTCCATGAGCGGGGCCACCCAGATCCGCGCCGGGGTCCTGCGTCCCGAGGTCATCGTCCCGGAGGCGGCCGGGGAGCGGGCGGCGGAGCCGGAGGACGGGGTCGCCCGGCGCGGGGCCCTGCGGGAAGGCGAGCTGGTCCGGGTGATCCGCGACCCCTTCTTCGGACGCCTGGGCCGGGTGCGCGCCCTCCCGCAGGAGCTGCGCCCCATCGCCTCCGGGACCCACTGCCGGGTCCTGGAGGCCGAATTCGACGGCGGGGAGGTGGTGGTCATCCCCCGCGCCAACGTGGAAATCATCGAGGGGTAGCGGGGGACGCCATGGTGCCCAGGCTCCGTCTCGCGTGGCTGGTGGTGCCCGTCCTGGGGGTCTGCGGCCAGGCCCTCGCCCAGGAGGGCGAGGGCGCCACGGTGCCGCTCTCGGCCCCCACGGGGGTCGAACTCATCGACCGGCCCAACGACGACGGCAAGGCCCTCATGCTCCTCTGGGACGTGATGCCCTATGACGCGGAGGGGGTGGTCTACCGGGTGGAGGTCGCGGCGGGGGAGGCGCCATTCCGCGAGACGGCGAGCCTGGCCTGGCAGGGCGGGTCCCGATTCCTCTCCAGCGAGCAGAAGTGGCCCTTCTGGGCCTGGCGGAAGGACGACCGGCGGCACCTCCATGTCCTGACCTCGTTCCAGGCGGAGGAGCCGGACGCCGCCCAGGCAGGTGGCTCGCGCCTCGTGGAGAAGTCGCTGGAGCCGCTCACCCGCTATCGCGTGCGCCTCACCGTTCTCCGGGGGGAGGACTCGGCCTGGGCCGGGCCGCTGGACGCCGTCCCGGTCGGGAACCTCTTCAATCGGGTCAAGCTGCACAACCTGATCTACACCCTCCTGTTCAGCGGGATCATCCTGGTCTACATCGCCCGGGCGCGGCGCAGGGAGCTGTTCCTGCGCCGGATCCCGGGCCTGGACGCGGTGGAGGAGGCCATAGGCCGCGGGACCGAGATGGGGCGGCCCATCTACTTCCTCACGGGTCGATACGACATCGGCGAGCCCTCCACCATGGCGGCCATCACGATCCTGGGCGAGGTGGCCAAGAAGGTGGCCCTCTACGACACCCGGCTCAAGGTCCCCCACACCTACCCCATGGTCATGGCGGTGAGCCAGGAGGTGGTGAAGGAGGCCTACATCGAGGCCGGCCGGCCCGACGCCTTCAGCGAGGAGATCAACTTCTTCGTCACCGACGACCAGTTCTCCTACGCGGCGGCGGTGGAGGGGATGATGGTGCGCGAGCGGCCCGCGGCCTGCTTCTACATGGGCTATTACTTCGCCGAATCCCTGCTCATGGCGGAGACCGGTGCGGAGACCGGGGCGATCCAGGTGGCCGGCACGGACGCGGACCACCAGCTCCCCTTCTTCGTCACCGCCTGCGACTACACCCTCATCGGCGAGGAGCTCTACGCCGCCAGCGCCTATCTCTCCAGGAAGCCTGTGCTGGTGGGGACCCTTCGGGGTCAGGACGCGGCCAAGGCCATCCTCATGGCGGCCATCCTCGCGGGGACGGCCCTGGCGACGTTGGGGGCGGCGGCGGGGTGGTCGCCGGCCACCCTGGGCTACGTCCTCGACGCGTTCCGGGATTTCGGAGGGTAGCGCACCGTGTTTCTCCAGCGACAGGTCCCCCTCGCCATCTGCTTCGTGGTGGGCGTGGTCTTCGTCTTTCAGGACTTCGTGCCCCACCACGACAGCGAGCAACTCCTGACGGTCTTCACCGACTGGGGGATCATCATCACCGGGTTTGCCAGCCTCCTGGGCGTGGGGAGCCTGATCCAGGTCCACTGGCTTCACATCAAGAGGCAGAACGCGGGGTGGGGCTACTCCGTCGTGACCTACGTGGCGATGGTCGGCACCCTGGCGGCGGGCATCGCCAGTGGAGGGAAGGCCGCGCCGGACGCCCAGACGGGGGTCATGCCGGCCTTCGGCTGGGTCTACAACTACACGATGGTACCACTCCAGGGGACCATGTTCGCGATCCTGGCCTTCTTCGTGGCCTCGGTGGCCTTCCGCTCCTTCCGCGCACGTTCGGTCGATTCGGTCCTCCTCCTGGTGGCGGCGGTCATCCTCCTGGTGGGCAACGTACCCCTGGGGGAGGCCGCCTGGCGGTGGGTCATGCCCGAGGGAGTCCCGGGCATCGCCGACGTGGGGGACTGGGTCATGAACACCCTGAACCTGGCGGTGCGGCGCGCGATCCTCATCGGCGTGGCCCTGGGGATCGTTGCCACCTCGCTGAAGTTCATCCTGGGGATAGAGCGTGGCTACCTGGGCGGAGGGGATTAGCCCATGGCCATGTCGAGGCAAGTCCTCGCAAGACGGGAGGTGTGGGCGATCATCGGCGCCGGGGTCCTCATCCCCATCGTCTTCTCGATTCCGGCCACGGAGGTCAGCATCTCCAAGGGCGTGCAGGCGGTGTATGACAAGGTGGAGTCCATCCCGCCCGGCGGGTCGCTCCTCCTTTCCTTCGACTTCGACCCGGCCTCCAAGCCGGAGCTGGAGCCCATGGGGCGGGCCCTGGCGCGCCATGCCTTCAAGCGGGGCGTGCGGGTGGTGGCCATGGGGCTCTGGATCACGGGCACCTCCATGGCGGAGGCCATCGTCCGCGAGTCGGCCTCTGAGTTTGGCAAGGTGCCCACCCGCGACTACACCTTCCTCGGCTGGAAACCGGGCGGGTATCTCGTGATCGTGGAGATGGGGCAGGACCTGCGCAAGACGTTCCCGGCGGACTTCAACCGGAACCCGACCGTGGGGATGCCGGTCCTGGACGGGCTCGACAGCCTGAGGGACTTTGACTACGTCGTGAGCATCGCGGCCGGTGACCCCGGCGTGGAGAAGTGGGTGATTTTCGGGAGGCAGAAGCATGGCTTCGCCCTGGGAGGCGGTTGCACCGGGGTGATCCAGCCCGGGCTCTATCCCTACCTCCAGACGGGGCAGCTCGACGGCCTCATCCCGAAGATCCGCGGCGCCGCCGAGTACGAGCTCCTTCTCCGTAGAGGCCACGGCATCCCCGAGGGCCTGGCCAGCGCGGGGATGCTCTCCATGTCCTTCGCCCAGCTCGCCCTGGTGGGCCTGATCGTCCTGGGCAACGTCCTCCACTGGCGTTCCGGCAAGGGGACCGGCCGATGAGCGCCGAGGTGGTGTGGACCTGGGTTGCGGCCGGGCTGACGCTCTCCATGTTCTCGTTCCTCTACCGCGACAATCCGTTCTTCAAGCTCGGGGAGCACCTCTACGTGGGGGTGACGGTGGGCTACATGCTCACGGTGACGTGGTTCGAGTACCTCCATCCGAAGCTGTGGCTGCCGCTGGTAGTGGGCACGGAGACGGGGCATGATTGGTCGCTCCTGGTGCCGGCCTTCTTCGGACTCCTGGTGCTGACCCGTTTCGTGCCCTCCCTGGCCTGGCTCTCGCGCTGGTCCTTCGCCCTGCTCGTGGGCTTCGGGGCGGGGGTCTCCATCCCGCGGTATATCTCCTCCAACATCCTGAGTCAGGTCGAAGGCACCGTGGTGCCCCTCTGGGCAGGGCACTGGGGTGCCGCCGTCACCACCGGCGTGATCCTCGTGGGCGTCATCTCGACGCTCGTCTACTTCTTCTTCTCCGTGGAGCACCGCGGCGCCATCCGCGTGGTCTCCCGGGTGGGCGTCTACTTCCTGATGGTCTCCTTCGGCGCCTCCTTCGGGGCCACGGTCATGGGCCGGAACGCCCTCCTCTTCGGGCGGTTCTACGACCTCGTGGACTTCGCGGGCGCAAGGTACTACCACGCCACGCTCGTCCTCCTGGCGGTGATGGTGGTCTCGCTGGCGGTCTGGGCGAGGTGGGCGGGTAGGGGCGGGGGGTCCGAGGCCCCCCAGGCCTAGGTCGCCGTGAAAGAACAACTGCTACATTCGGCCGGCTGCGAAGGTCGCTGGCTTCGTCGCCGCTCCTCCGCGTATCTATCCATGGATACGCCTCGTCGCGGCTTCTCGCCAGCGACCTTCTCGCTCGGCCTCGGTGTTTCACGCAGTGGTTCTTTCACGACTCCTAGGGGCGGGCGCTCGCCTCGCCGGGCGGCTCGGTGCGGGAGGCCACCCGCTTCCAGTAAGTGGCCTGCAAGACGAGGTGAATCTCCTCGTTGTCGAAGGGCTTCGAGATGTACTCCTCGGCCCCCAGGATGAGCGCGTCCTTCTTCGAGTAGATGTCCGCGTAGCCGGTCATGACGATGACCCCGATGCCGGGGTGGTGGCGCTTGAGCTCCTTGAGGAGGGTGAAGCCGTCCATGCCGGGCATCTTGATGTCCGTGAGGACCACGTCCACCCGCTCGCGCTCGCACAGGCCTAGGGCCTCCTCGCCGCCGGCCGCCTCCAGCAGCCGATAGCGCTCGGCTCCCTCCCTCTCCGCGATGACCTGCCGCAGGACCTCCCGCAGTCCCGGCTCGTCGTCCACGATGAGGAGGGTCAGGGCCCCGTCGTCGCGCGTGCCTGTCACTCGCTCGCACCCTCCCCCCGCCTACTCACTCGCGGCATGGCCCCCCCACGCGACTTCCTGGAGCTCGCAGTCGGACTTGAACCGACAACCTCAGCATTACGAATGCAGTGCTCTACCATTGAGCTATGCGAGCGGGTCCCGCCCTCCGCGGTGGCGCCGGATTCTAGCCCACGTCGAGACGGAGCTTCAAGCGTCATCGCCCGCCCGTTCGAGGTGCCCTATCGCGAACGCTTCGTGGTGATGCGCCCCGAGATCCGGGAGGCCTTGAAGAGCTTCAGTCCCTCTTCGGCCTCCTCCAGGGTGACCCCCTTGAGGACCGGGATGATGGTCCGATCCGTCATCTTGAGGGCCTCGTCCATGGAGATGCCCTTGAGGTCCGCGATGATCTTCGCCGCCTCCTTCTTCTTCGAGGGGGTCGAGATCCTCGAGAGGACCAGCCCGTGGGGGTGCGGTCCCCCCTCGCCATCGTCATCGTCGTCCCCGTTGTCCGCCGCCTCGCCCCTGCCCGAGTCCCTGGCCGGGGCAGGGGTCGCCGGGCGTGCCGTCTTGGCGGAGGGCTTCGCGGCGGCGGTGGCGGGGGGGGACGCGGGAGCGGCGGCCTTGGCCACGGGCTTGGCGGACGGTCTGGTAGACGGCCTGGCGGGAGGCTGGGCAGGCGGTTCTTCCGGCTCCAGGTCCAGGTCCAGGTCCAGCTCCAGCTCATCATCGCCGCCCGCGGAGGAGAGGTCCACACCGTCCAGGTCCAGGTCCAGCTCCAGGCCGTCGTCCTCCTTGGGTTCGGCCACCTTGGCCGGGGGCTTCTTCTGCGAGGGGGGGCTGGCCGCGGGGGCCGCGGTGGCGGGGGCCGGTCGTCCCGCGGGGGCCTTCTGCGGGGGGCGCGGCTCGGGGGCCGGCTCCGCTCGGGCCGGCCTCGTCGGCGCGGG
>JACQVX010000185.1 GCA_016209495.1 Planctomycetota bacterium | reverse complement strand
TCGCGGGTTCGAATCCCGTCACCCACCCCAAGTGCTGCAAGGGCCTCCGGCAATCGAGCCGGAGGCCCTTTCTGCTTGGTGCCCAATGGGTGCCAACTCCGTGCTCCGGATCGCCCCCCAGCGTGCGACGGCCCGGCTCCGCGGGGATCTGGGCGGGCGGGTCATGGATGCGGCATGGTGGCGAATCGTGTTCAACAGGTCGAACTTCGCCACCGGGCCACCCCAATCAGCGCCCGCAGGCCCACCCCTGCCATGAAGCCACCCGTGCCCAACGCGGCCACCCGCTGCCAGAGGCGCCCCCTGGCGGCGCGTAGCTCCTCCTCGGCCCGCAGGGCCTCCCCCTGCGCCTAGGGGACGAGGGGCACCCCTCGTCCTCGGACGCGGGCCGGGCGGTGACCTGCGCCCCGGGTCCGGAGACCACCACGTGGCCCGGTCCGGGGATCGGCGCGGCGCTCATCGGGCCCACCTCCTGCCCGCGTAGTCCAGAGCCGCCCGGGAGGCAGGGGCGAAGAACTGCCCCCGGGCGATGGCGTCCGCCGTTGCGTATCCCAGGGCGAGCCCGCCCACGAAGATCCCCGCCTGCGCCCACCCGGGCAGCGGGGGACGGGAGCGGACGATGGCGGCCTGGGCGTCCATCGTGGCGGCCTGGGCCAGTAGCTCCCGCCCCCGGGTCGCGTCTTGGTGTCGGCGGTGTGCCTCGACCTGCTCGGGGGGGAGCAACAGCGATCCGAGGGGCGGCCAGGGGGCCGACGATCTGGCCGGTGCCTTGTGGCTGGGGCGCGCGCCCCGAACGATCGAACTGCATGGCGTCCTCCTCCTACCAACTCACAGTACCAACTAACAGACCCACCATGGGCGGGCTGTTCGGCCGGCACCGCCGGCCTCGGTCCGGCCGGCGCCACGGTGACAAGTGAGCGGCCGGACGTGTCCACCTGCCGGGCAAGCTCGGCGGCGTCCACCCGGGTAGGATAGTCGCCGAAGTAGATGGGCCCCCGGAAGCTCGCGGCGCCTCGCAGGAAGGCCCGGGACCCGCATAGCGCGCAGGCGATGTAGGGCCTGCCCTTGCGATCTGCGCGAATCTCCGCGCCGACACCGAGGCAGAAGATACAGGGCCTCATGGTTTCACCTCCTCGCCCGTGCCCCACGGCGTCATGCCCTCACCGGGCGCATCGAATCGAGTCCTTTCCCGGCGCCAGCCACCGCCAGGGGCCAGGGCGATGACCACGTCGGCGTGGTGGAGCAGCCCCAGGGGCCCCCGGGCCCCGCCGTCCTACGTCGCCTGGAGGGTGTATACCACGGCCACCTCCTCCTCCCGCGCGAGGCGGGCGAGGTCAGCGCCGCTCAGCGTGGAGTGGGTCAGCGAGTCCACCACCAAGGCGCCAGCCCGCTGGCGGCGCAGGAGGTCCAGCAACACGGCTAGGTCGTTCGCCGCCGTCACCAGCAGGTCGTCCCGCAGGATCTCCAGCCGCCGCAGGCGGTTGCTCACCTGCGGGCCCAGGGCCTCCTCGGTCGAGGCGATGACAACGGGGCGGCCGATGGCATCGGCCAGGGCATCGGCAAGACGGTACGCCAGCATGGATTTGCCGGCCCCCGGAGGGCCGTACAGGGCGAGCAAGAACGGCGCGGCGGGTAGCCGGCCCGTCACGGCCATGAGATCAGCGGGGAGGTCCATGTAGCGGGCGTGGCGGGACCAGAGGTCCCGGTCCGTGACCACCGCCTCGACCGTGAGGACGCCGTCCGACGGCGCCGTCACGGCGGGGAAGTAGGGGCGGGTCCCGGCGCATCTCGGACACCACTCGATGCGTTCGGGGGCCGAGGCGCCACATGCATAGCAGACGTGATTCACTGGGGCCTCTCATCGCCCAGGGGCGAGGCCCTGGGGCGGCCAACCACGGGGGGGCGAGGTGCGTGCATGCCGGCGGCCAGGCCGCCATCGATGGCGCGCCCCACCTCGCCGGGGTCCAGGCCGGCCCACAGGCCGGCATCGGCGAGGTAGCGCCGGGCGGTGGCCTCGCGTAGCTCATTGGCGGCGATGAGTTGACCCAGGCGGTAGGCCCCGAGGTGCAGGGCCTCATTGCGGCCGCCCACCCGGGCGGCCCGCACCCGGCCCGCCTCTAGCCACGCCGCCCGCCGCCCGTATCGGGTTTCGCGGCCGATTCTGCCCCTCCCCTCACCACCGTGGTCGGGCGCCACGGCGCGCAACGCGCGCCGTGGCGATGTGGGCGGCGGCCGCGCCAGCGAGCGCACCCAACCCGGCGGCACGGCCGCCAGGGCCACCGTCCCCGGCGCGGCGCACCAGGTGTACGGCTGGCCCGAGACCGGGTGGACGCTGGGCGGGGCGACCAAGTAGCGCCCCGGCCCCAGGGCGTCCACGCCCGGGCCGGGCGAGCGGACACGCTCGGTGCCTACCGGCCATGCGAAGTAGAGATGCCGCCCACCGTCCCCGCGGCCGGTGAGGGCCTCCACGGTGGCCGGCAGCGCACCGTATGTGCGCTCCATGGTGGCCAGCGTGGCGTCCCCACCGTGGCGGGGGTCGATGTCCAGCACCAGCAGTCCCGATGTGGGCCCGCAGGCCACGCCCACATTGGCCGTTGGCCACCGCCGCCACCAGCCGCGGATCGTGTAGGGGTCGGTGCTGGCGTCATGGACGCCATGCAGGGTCAGCGGTCGCTTGCCGGCTAAGGGCAGGATGGGGTAGCCGTGGTTCCCTGGTTCCCTCCGATTTAGGGAGCGGCACCGGGAACCGCTGTAACTAGCCATTTTGCTTGCCCCCCCAAGAACATGCTGACGCCGGCTATCACAGGGTCATCCCACAGGCCCTAGCCGGGGCGGGGCGCAAGGCGGAGGCGGCCATGTGCCCGGACCACAATCCCAGCGTCCACGAGTCGGCCGATCACCTCGCCCACGGTCTCGGCGCGACCCGGCACCGCCGCGCGTACCTCGCGGACGGTAGCGCCCTGTCCGTCCATGGTGGCCAGGTGCCGCACCACTTCCTCGGCGATCCGGGCCTCCGGCGGTGGGGGAGATAGTACCTTGGGTGGCGCCCCGCCGCCCTGTAGTCCACCACCTCGCCGGACGAGATCACCGGCTCAATAATCATCGGGGCGGGGGCCTCGAAGTCTCGGGCTTCCACGGTCAGGCGTAGGCCAGCCTGGGAGCGCCGCGGGCGGAGCATGGCATCCACCCCTCCGAATAGCTCGGACGACCCCCTAGCCTCGTATCCGCTGTCGGGGCCGCCTGGGCCGGGTTTCTTCGCGTGGTGGACCAGCAGGCTCAAGATCCCGCGAGGGCGAGCGATGGCCCGGGGCGTCACCGTGACCCGCGCCATGTCGTCTGCCGAGTTCTCTGCTAGACCGGGGGCAAGCACGTGCCGCAATGGATCCAGAATGACTACACGCGCCCCGGTGGTCTCGATGGCGTCAGCCAGGGGCCGGATCGCCTCCGTCGATCCCCCTAGGCCCGCGAACGGCTAGCCCGGCCGCCACAGACAGAGCATCCTGGGCGGCAGGTCCACGCCCCGAATGGCGAGCATCGCGGCCACGCGGCGGTGGATCATCGGCATCGAATCCTCCCTTGAAATCAACAGCACGGGCCGAGCAGGGGCCACCCGGTGGCCCAGGACCTCGGTCCCGGTCGCCGCAGCGACGGCGATGGCGTCCACCAGCAGACGTTTGCCCAATTTTGACGCAGCGCCGACCATCACCACACCGTCCTCGGGGATGAGGTGGTCCAACAGGTAGCTACGTGTCGGGACAGGCTGGGTCAGTACCTCGCACATGTCGCTCCAGGGTTGCACCGGCGTCGCCGCCGTGGTAGTCTTGTTCATCTCAGGTTATTCCTATCGCTCATGATTCGCTGAACTAGGCCCGCCCGAGCCCGGCGGGCCGCGTCTTCCACTGTTGGGCCCGGGCACGCCCCACCACCTCCTCCGCGGCCTCGCGCCGGTGGGCCGCGAGGAACCGCTCCAGGTCGGCTAGGGCTACCAGCACGGGGCTACGGGGCGCATCGCCTAACTTGTGACTGGGGATGACCCGGGTGCTGGTCCGCCGGCGGACCAGCGAGTGCGACAGGCCCAGGCGGCGGGCGACACCCTTCGTACGGAGGTACTCGGGGATCTGGCTGGACCGGGGCATACGACCACCTCCTGCCCGCGGGGACGGGCGTACGCAGACTCGCCCCGCCCGGCACAGGGCCGGCGGGGCCAAGGGACTACATGCTGGTCTGGGTGTGGGCCGTCAGGCCCGGCGGATGGGCCGTCCCCGGGGTCGGGGCCAGCGGCGCTCGGCCGCGCCTGGGCCCGCCCGGGGCGGGGGCCGCGCACGCTCGGCGGCCGGCGGGCCATCCTTCTGATGCGGGCGGCCTCGCGGGCCCGGCCCACATCGCGGCGGCGTAGCTCACGCAGGGTAGGGTCGAAGACGGGGGCCAGGGCCGCGAAGAAGTCAGTCCGGGAGGTCGGGTCCGCCTGGGAGTGGCGGCTTTCGCGGGTCACTTCTTCACCTCGTCCGCGTCCATCTCGCGCAGGGCATCGGCCAGTTCGTGGGCAAAGCGGCGAATGATGGTGCGGATTCGCTCATCCCGCATCTCGTCGTACAGCTCGTCCACCGCCGTCTGGTAGATGGCATCCCGGTAGGCCGCAGTCATGGCGGCGTAAAACGGGCCGGCACCGTTCGCCCCGTGCTTCTCGGGCCGCGTGCTCGTGCGCTTCCTCGCCACGGCGACGCCACTATACCGCGCCTCGTAAGATCGTCAAGCCGGTAGCACCTCCACGGCGCTACGCAGACTGGACGGCGCCAGCGCAGCGTAATGAAGCTCGGTGGTGCGGACGCTGGCGTGGCCCAGGAGGTCACGCACAGCGCAGACGTTCCCGGTTCGCTGGACAATCCATGATGCGAATGTGTGACGCAGGGTGTAGCCGTTGGTAGGCATGGGTAGCCCCGCCCGCTTGCCAGCAGCCACCAGCGCCCGGTGGACGTTGCCCACGCTGTCAGGGGTTCCGTTGGACGTGGTGAAGGCCAGCCATCGACCAGCGCGCACGCCCGGTGAGCCAACAGGGTCGCGCGCAGGACGGGCACCATCGGGACGGCACGCGATTCCTTGTCCTTCGGCCACTAGTCGTCTCGCACGCGGACGTGCAGGAGCCCCCGCTCATCGTCCGCCGCGAAGTCCAAGTCCCCCCAGCGTAGGGCCAGCGTCTCGCCCAGGCGCAGGCCAGCGTAGAGGCCGATCATGGCGATGGTGTGCAGGGGCATGGTCCGGTGGACCGTGGCGCCGTTGCCGCCCTCCGCGTCCGTCTCGCATTCGTCCAGCATCTTGCCGGCCTCCTCGCGGGACAAGAAGCGGATGGGCTTCTTCGCAGGAGCGGGCAGAGGGGAGACTCGCTGGCAGGGGTCGGCGGCCATCAAGTCCATGCGGACGCACCACCGGGCGAAGGTCCGGATGATGGTGCGGTCCACGCCGGCGCGGTTCAGGCCGTGGGCCTCGCGCCTCGCGGCGAGGTAGCGTTCGAGCCGGGCCTGGGTGATGTCGGTCAGCTTGCGGATGCCCGTCTCCCGTGCGAAGTGCCGAAGCCGTGTCTCCTGGACCTTTGCCTGTGACGCCGGCCGCCGGCGTCCACGAAGTCGATCCACCACTTGCCCTTATTCTCGTAGACCCTGCCCATGTCTACCCGCCCGCCAGACGGCCCAGGGCGGCCGTGGCGGGGCCGCGGGCGCATCGGTGGGGCGAAGGGACCATCGAGGCGGCCGGACGGCTCCCGGCGCCCGCAGGCACCATGCGGGTGTCTAGGTTGGTGCCAAATAGGTGCCAACTTCCATGCAGCATGGCGTCAATGGTAGCAATCATGGCATCGACCGTCACGCCTTGTACTGTGCGTGTGTGCGGGCGATCCGTTGTCTAGCAGGACATGACGCAGGGCGTCAAGGAGAGACGGTACATCTGGGGGTCGCGGGTTCGAATCCCGTCACCCACCCCAGCAGGCAAGCGCCTTTCAGGGCAATCGCCTCGAGGGGCGCTTTCGGTTTGTCACCCAATCGTCACCATCGAGGCACTGTCCCTCCCACTCCGGACGCCGTCCGCGGTGTCATCGAGCCCGCCAGCGAATGGGCGGATGGATGAGGTGACGGATGCGGCGCTCCACCGCTGCCTGCAGGTGGGGCCCTACCTCGGCAGCAGGACCGCGGTGGTGCTCAGCTCATCCAGCAGGTAGGTGGAGGCGACGCGGCGCAGGTCCTCGGGGCCCACGGCGGCGACCAGGCCGGGGTAGTCCAGGACGCGGCGCCAACCGCCCGCGCCCAGGAGCGCCTCGTAGGTGGCCAGGAGGTCGGCCAGCCGGGCGGGGTCCCGCAGGGCGCGCAGGTGTGCGGTGCGGAGCTGCCGAAGGACCTTGGCCATCTCCGCCTCCCCCACGGGCTCCTCCCGGAGGCGCCCCACCGCCCGGGCAAGGGCCGATTCCACCTCCTCCACCGTGTGACCCGCCGCGGGGACGGCGTGCAGGGTGAAGAGCCCGGGATAGCGGGTGTCGGGGTTCTGGGCCGAGGCCGCCACCGCCAGCCCCGTGTCCACCAGCTCCCGGGCGAGGCGGCTGGAGCGCCCGGTGGAGAGGAGACCCGCCAGCACGTCCAGGGCGGGGGTGTCCTCGTGGCCCACCCCCGGCCTGTGGAAACCCACGAGGACCTGGGGGACGGCGGCCCCCTCGTGGCCCACCACCACACGCCTCGGGCCGGTCTGGGGGGGCTCCACGGTCACCACCGGCGGCGGCGGGTCTCCCCGGGGCAGGTCGCCGAAGTAGCGTCCCGCCGTGCGGAAGACCTCCTCCGGATCCACGTCCCCCACCGCCACCGCCACCGCCTGGTTGGGGGCGTACCAGGCGCGGAAAAAGCGCTCGACCTCGCCCGGGCCGATGGACTGGATATCGCTCAGCCACCCCACCACCGGCTGGCCGTACGGGTGGGCGTGGAAGGCCGCGGCCTCGTACTCCTCCCAGAGGTGGCCCAGCGGTTCGTCCACGCCGCTCTGCCGCTCCTCGATGACCGTGTCACGTTCCTGGTAGTACTCGCGTAGCACCGGGTCGCGCAGCCGGTCTCGCTCCATCCAGGCCCAGAGCTCCAGCCGGTTCGAGGGGAGGGTGTAGTAGTAGTCCGTCAGGTCGTTGGAGGTCGAGGCGTTGAGCCCCGTGGCCCCGTGGCGTTCCAGCAGGGACCACTGCTCCTCCTTCACCACGTAGGGCCTCGCCCGCCCCTGGAGCGCGTCCAGTTCGGCCTCCAGGCGCACGGCTTCGTCCTGTCGGCCCTCCCGTCGGGCGGCGTCCAGGGCGGGCCCCACCGAGGCGATGGCCGCGAGGAGGGGCAGCTCCGCCTCGTAGTCGGTGGTCCCGAGGGTGCGGGTGCCCTTCCAGAGCATGTGCTCGAGGATGTGGGCGATGCCCGTCTGTCCGGGGCGCTCGTTCACACTGCCCACGCGGAATTTCATGTTGAAGGCGATGACCGGGGCGCCGGCCCAGGGGGCCACGAGGACCACGAGGCCGTTCTCCAGGACGCGGCCGTGGACCTCCAGGGTCAGCGGCTCGGGCGGGGGGACCTGTCCGCGGACGGGGGCCGCGAGCGCCGCGAGGGACGCCAGGGCCGCCACGGCGTCGAGGGGACGAAGGGGGCGCGGTCGGGTCACGGGGCCGGCCCCCCCTCGTCGGCGATGAGCCCCTCGAGCGCCTCGGGGCCGAAGGCCGCCAGCCCCTCCCGCAAGGGGCGACCGGCCCGCGAGGCCTCCACCACCTGGCGGGCCCGCACCGGGCTCCCCAGGAGGACCGCCTCGGCCCCCCCGTCCGCCAGGACGCGGGCGGAGGAGGCACCCCAGCGCCGCTCCACCACACGGGCGGGCGCGAGGAGCCCCTCCACTACGCCGCGCTCCAGGAAGACCGGGGCCAGGGCGCGCTCGACCTCGGCCACGGCGACCAGGTGGGCCGCCAGCGGGGTCGGGTCCTCCTGGACCGCCAGGTGGTAGGCCGCCTCGCCACGGAGGACCAGGCCCACGGCCGGCCGCTCCAGGCCCTCGAACCGGAGGTCCTCCACCAGCTCCAGGAACTGCCGCTCGGCATGGGAGGCCCGCGGCACCGGGTAGGCCGTCACGCGGAAGCCCCCCGCCGCCAGCCTCGAAAGGACCTCGCGCGCGCCGGCGAGTCCCTGCATGGAGAGGACGGGGCCCAGGGGGACCAGGGCCGGGTCCTGGGCCTCCACCAGGGCGACCATGCCGCTAGGCGGCTCGGACCCCAGGGCGTGGACCGGCCGCCCGGAGAGGGCACGCGCCACCGCGTCGGAGGTCTCCCGGTCCAGTCGCCATACCCGGTGGCCGACCCCGTCCGGGCCCCCGGCGCGGGCATCGGGCGGCCGGCGCAGGCAGGCCGTCAGGCCCTCGGCCACCCCCGGGGGATCCTCGGGGCTGGAGCCCTCGTAGAGGACGGTGACGGGACGCCCACGCCGAAGGGCGGGGCCCTCCAGACGGGCGACCAGGGCACGCAGGAGGTGCACGGCCCCCGGGGTCCCGGCGGGCGGGTCCGGGAGGGCCACCTCGCGGTCGTAGACGTAGACGGCGCCCGCCGCGTCCCGGACGGGGGCGGCGCCCTCGGCGGGGCGCAGCGTGGCCGCGAAGGGGTGGATGCGGGTCATGCCTCGCGCGGCGCGAGGCCGCGCCCCAGCAGCTCCAGGTAGAGCGCCTCGTACCGCGAGACGGCGCGGTCCCGGTCGTAGCGGCGGGCGACCGCCTCCCTCGCGCGGGCACGGAAGGCCTCCAGGCGTGCCGGGTCCGAGATGAGGGCCAGGGCCCGCGCCGCCATGCCGTCCACGTCTCCTACCGGCAAGAGGTGGCCGCTCACGCCCTCCTCCACCACCTCCGGGAGTCCGCCCGCGGCGGTCCCTATGACGGGGACGCCGCAGTTCATGGCCTCCAGGGCCGCCAGACCGAAGGATTCGTACTGGCTGGGGAGGAGGAAGAGGTCCGCGGCCGCGAGGACCTCCGAGACCTCGCCCACGCGCCCCAGGAAGCGCACGTCGTCCTCCACGTCCAGCGCACGGGCCTCCTCCTCGGCCTCGGCCCGCCCCGGGCCCTCCCCCATCATGAGTAGGAGGGCCCCCCCGGCCCGGCCCCGGCGCACGCGCGCGAGGACCCGGACGGCGTCGGCGACCCGCTTCACCGGGCGGAAGTTCGAGGCGTGGACCAGGACCGCCCTGTCCCCGGCGCCCAGGCGCTCGCGGGCCTCGGCGCGGCGCCCCTCCGAGCAGCAGCACGGGGGGTCGCCCAGGAAGTTCCCGAGGACCTGGATATCCAGGGCGGGGAGGTCATAGACGCGCCGTGTCTCGTCCGCCAGGTAACGGGAGACCGCCGTCACCGCGTCCGAGGTCAGGAGGGCGAAGCGGGTCAGGGCCGCGTAGTCCGTCTCGCTCCCCACCAGGGTGATGTCGGTCCCGTGGAGCGTGGTCACTACGCGGGGTGGGCGGGCCCCCCTCCGGCGTCCCTCGGCCAGGGCCTCGCGCGCCAGGTAGGCGCTCACGGCGTGGGGGATGGCGTAGTGGGCGTGGATCACGTCCAGGCCCTCGCGGGAGGCCACGTCGATCATCCGCCCCGCCAGGGCCAGGTCGTACGGGGGGTACTTGAAGAGGGGATAGGAGCTGACCTCCACCTCGTGGAAGTGGACGGCCTCGGCCGGCCGGCCGTGCAGGCGAAAGGGGCGCTCGTAGGAGAAGACGTGGACCGCGTGTCCCCGCTCCGCCAATGCCACGGCAAGGTCCGCGGCCACGGCGCCGGAGCCGCCGAAGGTGGGATGGCAGGCGATGCCGATCCTCAAGGGCGGACCTCGAAGAGGGCCACCGGGTCCGGGACCGGGAGGTGGTCCATCGAGTGGTAGGCCTCGCCGTAGCGTGCCCCGATGAGTCCGCCCCAGTGGCGGTGGGTCCCCTCCCACCGGGGGAGGAAGTCCTCGCTGGAGATCCCGGTGGCCGGCTCGCGGCTCGCGGCGTCGTGGAACTGCGAACGATAGCAGCGGACCACTTCCAGCTTCGCCTCCCACCAGGGGGAGATGTCCACGATGAGACTGGGCTGGAACGCCCGCCGGGAGAGGTAGTGGAAGACCGCCCGCGGCCGGTGCGGCGAACCCTCCACCGGGTAGCGATGGAAGCCCGCCGGATACGCCGCCTCCAGGACCGCGCGCCCCAGGACCGCGTGGTCCGGGTGCGGCTCCTCGACGTGGGGGGCCAGGACCAGGGTGGGCCGCCAGCGGCGCAGGGCGGCGATGAGGGCGTCGCGCAGCTCGAGGGAGGGGACCAGGCGCCCGTCCGGGAACCCCAGTCCCTCCCGGGCCACGAGTCCCATGCGGCGCGCCGCCTCCTCGGCCTCCCGCGCCCTCAGGTCCGCCGTGCCCCGGGTGCCCATCTCCCCCCGGGTCGCGTCCACCACCGCCACCCGCCGCCCGCGGGCCACCGAGGCCAGCAGGAACCCCGCGCTGGTGAGTTCCACGTCGTCCGGGTGGGCCCCGAAGGCGAGGATGTCCACCGATCCCACGCCGCTATCGTCCGCCGTCCGCGTAGGGTTCCTCCCGCTCCAGCCACACCACCTGGGTCGCCGACTCCAGGGGGTCCAGGGCCCCCAGGGCCGCCGCCACGGCCTCGGGGCCCTCCACCGCCTCCAGCTCCGCGGCCCCCAGGACCCGCTCCTGGGGACGTCCCGCGGGGAAGGCCCACGCCTGGAGCCGTCCCCACCGGCCCAGCCTGCCCGCCAGGCGAGCCAGGGACGCCTCCCGCGCCAGGCGGCCCAGGCGCCGCACATGATACGCGATGCGCTCCCGGGCTCTACGGTGTGCCTCCACGAGGGTGGGGTCCACCGCCTTCAGCGGCGCCTCCAGGGTGGCCAGCTCCTCTTCCACCCGGCGCTCGGCGCGGCGGAAGGCCTCCAGGTCCGCCCCGGCGCAGGGCCCGGCGGTCGCGGAGGGGGCGAGGACCTCCGCCGCCCCCAGCCCGGCGGCCCCGGCCCGGCGGGCGAGCGTGGGGGTGAGGACGACCGCGGAGGCCCGCCGCCGGACGCAGGGCCGCTCGACGTCGAAGGCGGCGTAGGCCTCCAGGAGCTGGTCCAGGTAGAGCGCCTCGTGGGGGCCCGCCACCACCGCCGCCGTGGGGAATACCGCGTCCTGGAGGATGGGGCGCAGGGCGGCGTCCGCGCCGTAGGCGGCGGGGTCGTCGGCGAGCCCGGCGGCCAGCTCCAGGAGCGGTCGCCCCACGCGCTCGGCCCGGAGGCGGCGACCCTGGCTCTGGACATAGACCCCGCAGGCCCCCTCCGGCGAGAGGGGCGCCGCCCCCCCGAGCCGCCTCGCCCCCTCGGCCAGGGCGCTCGGGAGGAGACCCGGCTCGCGCAGGGCCCGGCCCAGGACGGGGGCCCCCAGGGCCGCCAGGTGCCGGGGCTCCGCCACCACGAGGCCGTCCATGCCGGGGAGGGAGAGGAGCGTCCGCGCGAACCAGTCGGCCAGGGACCCGCGGGCGGCGCGGGAGAGCCGTTCCACCACCGGCCCCCTCCAGGCCGTGGGCGGGAGGGCCGCGGCGAATCCCTCCAGGAGGGCGCACACCCGGCCGTCGCAGGGGATGGACCAGGCCGGACGCGCCCCGGCGGGGGCATCGAGGGAGAGCCGCCGCGGCGTGCCCCGCTCCCCCAGGACCCAGACCCCGCCCAGCTCCCCGAGGTCATGGTCGTCGGAGTGGTTCCAGAAGACGGCCACCGCCGGCGGACCCCCGGCCCCCTCGATGGCCCGGGCCAGGGCCAGGGCCCCCAGGGCCTTGTAGGCCACGAAGAGGGGACCTCCCAAGACGCAGGGCTGGTGTCCCGCGAGGACCGCCACGGAGCCCTCCCTGTCCAGCTTGCGGGCCGCGCCCAGGGAGGCCTCCGGGGCGCCCAGCTCGCCCATGCACCCCTCCAGCACGCGCGAGAGCTCCCGCCTCGGCCGCGTCAGGCTCGAGGCGCGCCGCGCCGCGGCGAGGACCTCGCCCAGGGCGCCTCCCGGCGAGCCTCCGGCCTCGGGCGGCCCTCGCTCCGCGCGGGCGTGGACGGTCACGCGTCCACCCGGGCGGCCACGAGGACGAGCCGCCGCGCCTCGGCCCGGGCGGGCGACCCGTCCAGGTCGCCGTACCAGGCCACGGGGGCCAGACCCGCCTGGCGTGCGTCCCGCTCGAGCTCGGCCTCGTCGTAGAGCCGCACCGACTCCTCCCAGGAACGCCGGCCCGCGCGGTCCTTCCGGGTGAAGGTGATGCGTTTCAGGACCCGGCGCGACGCGTGGTCCAATCTGCGCTCCTGGACCCGCAGCAGGTCCCCCTCCCGGTGCTCGTCCCGGCTCACCAGGTGGGCCTCCAGCCAGGCGGGGTTCGCCAGGTCCAGGAGGAGCCTCCTCCCGGGGACCAGGACCCGCGCGGCCTCGCGGAGGACGAGCCGGTTCCCCTCGTCGTCGAAGTAGCCGAAGCTCGAGAAGAGGCACGCGACCCCGTGGAAGGGGCCCCGGAGCGGAAGCCCCCGCATGTCGCCCCGCACGAGGGCGGGGCGCGGGCCCGCGTGATCCTCCATGCGGCGGACCGCGTGGGCCAGGAGCGGCCCCGAGAGGTCCACCCCCGTGACCCGGAGCCCCGCCTCCGCAAAGGCCATGGAGTGGCGGGCCGCCCCGCAGGCCAGGTCCAGGACCCGCTCGCCGGGCGCAAGTCCCAGGGCGCGGATGGCGAAGGCGGCCTCCGGGCGGGCCGAGGCCTCGTCCCGGTGCGGGTAGGCCGCCAGGTAGTCCTCGCCGAAGGCGCCGCGGTACCAGTCCTCTTCCATGGGCCGTAGCGGCGCCCTGTATAGCGCCCCCGGGACGCCCGCGCCAGCGCTCCTTGCAGGCCCATCCGGAGGCGTGCTAGCCTAGCATCCGCGCCAGGGGCGGCGAATGCACAGACTCCCGGTCGAAGAGCTGAAGGAGGGGATGATCCTCGCCGAGCCCATCCTGGACCCGGTGGGCCGGGTCCTGCTGGGCAAGGGGGAGGAGCTCAGCGCCCTCTACATCGGAAAGCTCTCCAAGTGGGGCATCCTGGAGGTGCAGGTGGAATCCCCCCTCACCACCCTGGGGGAGCTGAAGGGCGCCGGCCAGCGTCCGGAGCCCGCCCTCTCGGAGGAGGAGGAGCGGCGGATCCACGCCGAGGTGGCCCACCGTTTCGAGCAGGTGGCACGGGACGAGCACATGGAGCTCGTCCGCGCCGTGGCCCTGAAGCACCTGCTCCGGGGCGGGACCCCACGGTAGCGTGGGAGGCCCTTGGCCAGGGATCGCGTACAGGTCCGGAAGGTCATCGAGGGCACCCAGGAGATCCCCACCCTCCCCACGGTGCTCGCGAAGATCAACGAGGTGGTGCGGAACCCTCGCGCCAGCGCCAACGACGTGGGGACGCTCATCTCCCAGGACCAGGCCCTCACGGCCAAGACCCTCCGGCTGGTCAACTCGGCCTTCTACGGCTTCCCCCGGAAGATCTCGAACATCACCCGGGCCATCGTGATCCTGGGCTTCCAGAAGGTGAAGAACCTGGCCCTCACCGCCTCGGTCCTGGACGCCTTCAAGGGGAAGGGGGCGGGGCCCTTCGACTACGTGGGCTTCTGGAAGCACTCCCTGGCGACCGCCGTCGCCGCCGACGCCCTGGCGAAACGGGTGCGGGCAGCGGACGTGGAGGACGCCTTCGTCGGGGGGCTCATCCACGACATCGGAAAGGTGGTCCTCGCCCAGTTCCTGGCCCCGGAATGCGAGGAGGTGATGGCGCGGGTCCGCGAGCGGGACTGCCTCATGGTGGACGCGGAGAAGGAAGTCCTGGGCTTCCACCACGGCCTCATGGGGGAGTGGGTCGCCGAGAAGTGGCAATTCCCCCCCCGCCTGGCAGCCGCCATCCGGATGCACCACACTCCGGGGGCCACGCGCGAGGGCGGGGATCTGGTGAATATCGTCCACGTGGCGGACATCCTGGCGAGGGCCCTGGGCATCGGCAGCGGCGGCGACGCCCGCATCCCGCAGGTGAGCGCGGAGACCTGGGACAACCTGGACCTGGGGCCGCGCCAGGTGGATCAGGTCGTGGACGACCTGCTGAAGGGCTACGCCAAGGCGGGCGACTTCCTGGAACTGCTCCAGTCGTGAGGGGGGTGTGAGCTCGGATCGGACGGCCGGCGCGGACCTCTCGGCGGAGGTGGAGGAACTCCGGCGCCGCAACGCGGAGCTCTATCGCACCCTCGACGACGTCGGACGCTTCTACGAAGGCCTGGCCCAGCTTCGCGGCCTCACGACGCCGGCAGAGGTCCACGAGCGCGTCCTCGCCCTGGCCGCCTCCCTGATCCCCTGCCGCCAGGCGCACCTCCTCGTCCACGACCCCGCCTCGGGCCGATTCGCACCGGCGGCCAGGCGAGGCCCGCCCATCGCCTTCCCGGTGGACCACCTGGTGGACCCCGCGCTCATCGCCTGGGCCTTCGGCATCCAGAACGCCTCCGTGGTCCCGGTGGAGTCGCACCCGCTCGACGAGGGCGGCGTCCGCTCCCTGGTCCTCGGACCCATGGCTTGCCAGGGCCGCCCGGTGGCCCTCCTGGTCCTCGGGCTAGAGTCGGAGGAGCAGGGCGTGGAGAGGATCGCCCTGGACCTGGTATGGGCCCTCTCGCGGGAGGCGGCCACGGTCCTCGACCGCCTGAGGCTCACGGAGCGGGTCCGTGGCCTGGTCACCCTGCTGGACAACGTCCTGGAGAGCGTCCCGCACGCCATCCTGGCCATCGGGCGAGACGACCGGATCATCGCCTGCAATTCCAACGCGGAGTTCCTGTTCAACTTCAAGCGCTTCCTCGCCCTGGGGGAGCGCTACCAGGACGTCTTCCCGGCCGAGGTGGCCCGGGTCTTCCACGCCGTCGCGGTGAGCGCCCTGGAGGGGCGTGCGACCCACGACGTCGAGGTGGAGCACCGGATCACGGAGGCCACCACCCTCACCGTGGGGTTCTCGGCCTCGATACTGGCGGACACGGAGGGACAGCCCTACGGGCTGGTCTTCATCTGCCGTGACATGTCCCTCTCCCGGGAGGTGGAAAAGCTCCGCGAGCTGGACCGCATGAAGAGCGAGTTCGTCCAGACGGTCTCCCACGAGCTGAAGACGCCCCTGACGGCCATCCTCGGCGGGACGGAGGTCCTCCTGGTGGACGAGGACACCATGGACCCGTCCCAGGTGGAGGTGGTCAAGATCATCGAGGACGGGGCCCGCCGCCTCCAGGCCCTCATCTCGGACCTCCTGGACCTCTCCCGCCTGGAGTCGGGGCGGATCGTCCTGGAGGAGCGCCCCACGGACGTGGCGGGCCTGCTGGCGGAGACCTGCCCGGCCATGGCCCCGCCGGACGGTCCCCACCGCCTGGTGCTGGACCTCCCCGAGGAGCACCGGCAGGTCTACGTGGACCCCGGGAAGATCCAGCAGGTGATGGAGAACCTCATCTCCAACGCCGTGAAGTACTCCCCGCGCGGCGGCGAGGTCCACGTGGCCCTGCGCTACACCCCCACCCACGTCGAGGTCGCTGTCTCCGACGAGGGCATCGGGATCGCGCCCGAGCACCACTCCAGGATCTGGGACAAGTTCTACCGGGTCGACTCCTCCACCACGGCGGAGATCGAGGGCACCGGCCTCGGCCTGGCCATCGTCCGCCACATCGTCGAGATGCACGGCGGGACCATCGGCGTGGAGAGCGACCCGGCCTCGCGGCCCGGCTCCACCTTCCGCATGGCGCTCCCCCTCAAGGGGTGCCCCCAGGACGAGCTGTAGGCGAGCCGACACACTACGCCGACGTCGCGGTCCCTGTCCCGTTGCGTCGGACCTTCCACTACGCCATCCCGGAGCGCCTGCGCGGCGTGTTGCAGGCGGGCTCGCGGGTCCTGGTCCCCCTCGGCCGCCGGCAGGTGACGGCGTGGTGCGTGGGCCTCGTGGACCGCCCCGCGGTGGAGGACCCGAAGGAGGTCCTCGCGGTCGTGGACCCGTCGCCCGTGGTGGACACGGCGATGCTCCGCTTCACCCGGTGGCTCGCGGACTACTACGGGGCCTCCTGGGGGGAGGCCCTGGAGGCGGCCCTCCCGGCGGCGGTGCGCCACGGGGCGGGCAAGGCGGTGGAGCACCGCGTCTCGGCCCGGGTGCCGCCGGAGGAGCTGAGGGAGCGCTCGCGCGCCTGCCTGGGGCGCGCCCCGGCCCGCTCGCGGGTCCTGGGCACCCTGGCGGAGGCGGCCGAGGGGGAGGTGCCCCTGGCCCGGCTCCTGGAGCGGGCCCGGGCAGGCCCCGCCAGCGTCCAGGCCCTGGTGCGCCAGGGAGTGCTGCGCGTGGAGCGATGCCCGGTGCGGCGCGACCCCCTGGAGGGCCTGGAGGTAGGCGCGACCCCGCCCCCCACCCCCACGGAGGCCCAGGAGGCGGCCCTGAAGGCCATCCTCCCCGCCGTGGAGGCGGGCCGCTACGAGGCCTCGCTCCTCTGGGGCGTCACCGGGAGCGGAAAGACGGAGGTCTATCTCCGGGTCATCGAGGCCGCCCGACTCCAGGGCCGTGGGGCCATCGTCCTGGTCCCCGAGATCGCGCTCACCCCGCAGACCGTGCGCCGCTTCGTGGCCCGCTTTGGGTCCCAGGTGGCGGTCCTGCACAGCCACCTGACCGGCGCCCAGCGGGCCCACCAATGGGCCCGGCTGGCCTCTGGAGAGGCCTCCATCGCCGTGGGGCCGCGCTCGGCCCTCTTCGCCCCCGTGGGGCGCCTGGGGGTCGTGGTCGTGGACGAGGAGCAGGAGGGGGCCTTCAAGCAGGAGCAGAGGCCCCGCTACCACGGCAGGGACGCGGCGGTGATGCGGGCCCATCAGGCCGGCTGCCCGGTGATCCTGGGCTCCGCCACGCCTTCCCTGGAGTCCTGGAACAACGCCCTCACGGGGCGCTACCGCCTCCTCCGGCTCCCGGGGCGCGCCGCCGGCAGCCTGCCGCGGGTGGAGGTGGTGGACATGGCCGAGGAGTTCGCGGAGGCCGGGGGCTTCCGGCTGGTTTCGGAGCGGCTCCTGGAGGCCCTGGGTCGGGCCCTGGCGGCGGGCGGGCAGGCCATAGTGCTCCGCAACCGAAGGGGCCACGCCACCCACGTCCACTGCCCCCGCTGCGGACACGTGGTGCGCTGCGGGGCCTGCGACGTGGCCATGACCTGGCACCGCCGGCGCGGGACGGCCCTCTGCCACTACTGCGGGGCGGCCCGAGAGGTGGGGACGCGGTGTCCCGAGTGCCTCGCCGGGGAGCTGCTCTACTGGGGCTCGGGGACGGAGCGGGTCGAGGAGTTCCTGGCGGGGCGCCTCCCCGGGGTCCCCATGGGGCGCCTGGATTCCGACACCATGCTCTCGCGGGAGGCCTACGAGAAGGTCCTGGGGGCCTTCGAGCGCGGCGAGGTCCGGGTCCTGGTGGGGACCCAGATGGTGGCGAAGGGCCTGGACTTCCCCGGCGTCACCCTGGTGGGGGTCATCGGGGCGGACGCGACGCTCAACCTCCCCGACTTCCGGGCCGCGGAGCGCTGCTTCCAGCTCCTCTCCCAGGTGGCCGGGCGCGCCGGGCGCGGCCCCACGCCGGGCCGGGTCCTGGTGCAGAGCTTTCAGCGCGGGCACTACGCCCTGGAGGCCGCCGTGGCACACGACTACGAGGGCTTCGCGCGCCGCGAGCTGACCTACCGCCGGTCCCTGGGCTATCCCCCCTTCGGCCGCCTCCTCGCGGTCCTGGTCCACGGGCGCGACCCCGCGCGGACCGGCGGCTTCGCGCGCGAGGTGGCGCGGGCCCTGGGCTCGGCCCTGGGTCCCACGGTGCCGGTCCTGGGCCCGGTCCCCGCCCCGATCCCGCGGCTGGCCGGGCGGCACCGCTGGCAATGCCTGGTGAAGGGGCGCGGCCTTGCGGACGTGCGCGCGGCCCTGGCGGCCCTGGACGCCGTCTCTCCGCCCGGGAGGGACGTGCAGCTCGTGGCCGACGTGGACCCGGCGTGAGGCCTGATTGCCCCACCGCCCCGAGGGCGCCCCGTCCGGGGGTCTCGGTGGTCACTGCGGCTTGAAGACGCCGACGTCCGTCCCCGCATGGACCGTCGAGGGGGTCGCGGAGTCGATCGCAAGGGCCCACGCGAGAGCAAGGAGCCGGATTCCCCGACGAGGGTATTGCACGATCGTGAATCGGTGATAGGATCGGGGCCGTCCCGGGCCTTCGATGAGGGAGTGGCCCGCCAGGCCGGAGGAGGTCCCCATGACCCCGAGGCACGAGCGCCCATTCCCGGTCCGCCTCGCCCGCGTCCCCCTCGCCGTCCTCGCGCTCTCGGCCTGCGCGGGCCTGGGCGCGCTCCTCACGGAACCGCGGCCCGCCCACGGCCACGCGGCCACCGCCCAGCCTGGCACCTACCGGGTCCAGTGGGGGGACACCCTGGCAGGGATCGCGGCGCGCTTCGGGACCACCGTGCGGGCCATCATGGACGCCAACGGGCTCACCTCGACCGCCATCATCGCCGGTCGGGTCCTGCAGATCCCCGGGGCGACGACGGGCGGCCCCGCCGGCCCCTCCATCGCCGCCAGCGCCTCCGACCTGGAGGTCCTGGCCCGGGTGATCCACGGCGAGGCCCGGGGGGAGCCCTACGCGGGCAAGGTGGCGGTCGGGGCCGTGGTCCTGAACCGGGTGCGCGCCCCCCACTACCCTGGGACCATCCGGGGCGTGGTCTTCCAGCGAGCCCAGTTCTCCGCGGTCTGGGACGGCCAGTACCGCCTCAACCCCTCGCCCTCGGCCTATCAGGCCGCGAGGGACGCCCTCGCGGGGGACGACCCGGGCCTCGGGGCCCTCCACTACTACAACCCGTACCTGGTGAGCCCCTCCTGGGCCCGCGGCCTTCGAGTCACGGCCCGCATCGGCCGGCACGTCTTCCTGAGGTAGCGCCCCGCGGCCGCGATGACGCATCGCGTCATCTTCCCCATTGACGCGCCCTCGCGGCCGTGGTGGAGTGGGGCCGGCGGGCGGGGCGCTCGCCCTTCTTCCGGGAGGACCTCATGAGCGAGACGGCGAGCCATGCCGAGACCCGCGGGGTCTCATTCCTACACCCCATCGTCGAGCGGGAGGACCTCTTCCTCCCCGAGTCCATCACGGAAGACGACCGGCTGATGCTGGACACCGCCCGGGAGTTCATGGAGCGGGAGGTCCTGCCCCGGGCCGCGGAGCTGGAGGCGGACAAGCTCCGGGTCTCCCGGGAGCTGCTCCGGCGGGCCGGGGAGCTGGGGCTCCTGGGGGTGGAGGTCCCGGAGGAGTACGGCGGCCTCGGGCTGGGCTTCCGGGTGGGGATGCTCCTGCTGGAGGAGATCGCCCGGGAGGGGTCGTACGCCTGCGTGCAGGGGGCCCATACGGGCATCGGGATGCTGCCCATCGTCTTCTTCGGGACCGACGAACAGCGCCGGCGCTACCTCCCCCGCCTGGTGAAGGGGGAGCTGGCCAGCGCCTTCGCCCTCACGGAGCCCGACGCCGGATCGGACGCCCTCTCCATCCGCTGCAAGGCGGTCCTCTCGCCGGACGGGACCCACTACGTGGTCAACGGCGAGAAGCAGTGGATCACCAACGCGGGCTTCGCGGACATCTTCGTCCTCTCCGCCAAGGTGGACGGGGAGCACTTCACCACCTTCATCCTGGAGCGGGACACCCCCGGCGTCACCCTGGGGAGGGAGGAGGACAAGATGGGGATCCGGGGCTCCTCCACCCGGTCCCTCATCCTCCAGGACGTGCGCATCCCGGTGGCCAACCGCATCGGCGAGGTGGGGCGCGGGCACAAGGTGGCCCTGAACAACCTGAACATCGGCCGCATGAAGCTCGGCTTCGGGGTCCTGGGCGGCTGCCGCGCGCTCCTGAACGCGGCGCTGGGATTCGCCGCGGGCCGCAAGCAGTTCGGCCGGCCCATCGCCGAGTTCGGTATGATCCGCAAGAAGTTCGCGGAGATGGCCATCCAGACCTTCGCCGCCGAGTCCATGTGCTACGTGGCGGCCGGCCTCATCGACGAACGGGTCCACGCGGTGCGGGCGCGGCCCGACCACACCTCGGCGGAGGTCCTCGGGGCCATCGAGGAGTTCGCGGTGGAGACCGCGTCCATCAAGGTCTTCGCGAGCGAGGCCCTGGACTACGTGGTAGACGAGGCCCTGCAGGTCCACGGCGGCTACGGCTACATGAAGGAATGCCCGGTGGAGAAGGCCTACCGGGACGCCCGCATCCATCGCGTCTTCGAGGGGACCAACGAGATCAACCGGCTGGTGGTGGCGGGGACCCTGCTCCGGCGCGTCCTCACCGGCCGGCTGGACCTGGGGCCGCGGGCCACCGAGGCCGAGGCCAGCTTGGAGACCGGCGTCCTGGACCACGCCGCCCCGGCGGGGACGGGGATCGGGCCGGAGCTGGAGCGCCTGGAGCGCCTCAAGCGGGCCGGGGTCTACGTCCTCATGAAGGTGGGCCAGGTGTTCGCGGATCGCCTGCGCGAGGAGCAGGAGGTCCTGGAGGGCCTGGCCGACGTGGTCATGGACCTCGAGGCCTGCGACGCGGCCCTGCGGCGGGTCCTGTGGGTGGAGGGGACACCGGGAGACCGGGGCGTGGACCTCTACCAGGACCTGGGGCGCGGGGTCCTCGCCACCTTCGGCCCCCGGGTGGAGCGGAACCTGGTGGAGCTCCTGAGCTACACCTGGCCGGCGATGGAGCCCGCCTCCGCGGACCGCCTCGCCCGGCACCTCTTCCGGGTGCGCTCCTTCCTGGAGGCGCCGCCGGTCAACCGCTACGCCCTGCGGCGCCGGATCGCGGAGCGACTCTCGGCCAGGGGACGCTACCTCGAGCATTGAGGGGCGGCTCCGCGAGAGGGCCCGGGAGCTGGGCTTCGATGGCGTGGGGATCTCCCCTGCCGGGGAGGTCCCCTCTGCCGAGGCCGCCGCCGCCCTGGGGCGCTGGGTCGCCGAGGGCCTCCATGGGTCCTTGGGGTGGATGGCGCGCTCCATGGAGAAGCGCCGCTCCACGGCCCTGGTCCTCCCGGGGGTGCGCTCGGTGGTGGCGGTCGCCGTCCACTATCCTGCCGTGGGCACGGGTGACGTGGCGCGCTATGCCCGAGGGGACGACTATCACCGGGTCCTGGGCCGGCGCCTGGCCGAGCTGGCGGCCTTCATCCGCGCCGAGGCGGGGGGCGAGGCTGTCGCCCGCTGGTACGTGGACACGGGGCCGGTCCTGGAGCGGGACCTGGCGGCCCGCTCGGGACTGGGCTGGGTGGGCAAGAACTCCATGCTCATCCATCCCGCCCGGGGCTCCTGGTCCCTCCTGGGGGAGGTCCTCACCACTGTCCCCCTGGAGCCCGACGCCCCGGTCCCGGACCACTGCGGCTCCTGCACCCGGTGCCTGGAGGCCTGTCCCACCGGGGCGATCGTCGCGCCCCACCGCCTCGACGCCCGCCGCTGCATCAGCTACCTCACCATCGAGCACCGTGGCCCCGTCCCGCCGGAATGGAGGGAGCCGCTCGGCCTTCACCTCTTCGGCTGCGACGTCTGCCAGGAGGTCTGCCCCTTCAACGGCCCCGGCGCCGCGGCCGGAGACCCGGCGCTGGGCGAGCGGCCTGAGCTCCCCACGCCCTCGCTGACGGGGGTGCTGGGGCTCGACCGGCCCCGCTACCTGGAGGCCTTCCGCGGGAGCGCCATGAAGCGCGCGAGGCTGGAGGGCCTGCGCCGGAACGCGGCCCTGGCCCTGGGGAACGCCGGAGACCCGCGCGCCGTCGGCCCGCTGGCAAGGGCCCTGGCCGCCTCGGCCGAGGCCGTGGTGCGTGGCGCCGCGGCCTGGGCCCTGGGGAGGCTGGGGGGGCGCGCGGCGCGCTTCGCCCTGGAACGGGCGCGGCGAGACGACCCCGATACCGAGGTGCGGCGGGAGGCGGAGGAGGGCCTGGAGAGGTCCGGCTGAAGGGCGCCCCTCACGCCGCTCCCTTCGGTCGCGGCGCGAGGGGGTCCTGGATGGGGCTCGCCACGCTCGCCCCTCACCGCTCCCCGAACACCGCGCCCCCCACCCTCAGACGGACAAGGGCCGCGGTCCCGTCCTCCAGGACCCGCAGGTCCACCAGACCCTCCCCGGCGTGCTCGCGGAGGACCCGATCCGCCTCCTCGCGCCTCGCCTCCGGGATGTAGAGCCGCCCTGCCCCCTCGATGCCGGCCCGCCAGCCCATCCAGCGCGCCCGCAAGGCCACGAACCCCTCCAGCGGCTCGCCCGGGGACTCACGGCTCACGCCCGCCAGCCGCCAGGCGGGCTCGTCGCGCTGCACCAGGAGCCAGATCGCCTCGCCCCGCTTCAGGTCCGCGGGGTAGGGCACATCCCCCGGTCGCTCCACCTCGTAGGCCAGGGTGACGTAGTAACCCGAGAGGACGTCGTAGGGGTCCACGGGCGCGGTCCGGAGCGTCACCCCGGTCCCGTGGACCCGGGCCACGACCCGCCGGGCGGGCACCGCCACCAGGACGCCGAGCTGCACCACGACCACCGCCAGGATGGGCCAGTCCCTATGCAGCATGGCCGGCCCTCCCCTCCCGTAGCCGCTGTTCGAAGAGGACGCCCACCAGCAGCACGGCGACCCCGCAGGCGATGAAGACCACCGCCTTGAGCCAGAGCTCCGTCCGGTACTCCAGGAAGCGGCTCGTGATGGCCAGCCCCGCCAGGAGCACCCCGAACCAGAAGCCGCCCCGCTCCAGCCTCCGCACGGAGCCGGCGATGGCCGCCGCCGCCAGGGAGGCGAGGGCCAGGTTGGCCAGGCCCGTGAGCCACAGCTCCTGGGGCGGGAGCGCCATCCCCAGGATGAGGAGGACGACGGAGCCCAGGGCCGCCAGGGCCACCGGGTGGTCGAGGGGGCGCCACGTCCCGGAGCCGGCGGCCGCCAGGAGGAGCGCCAGGGCGGCCAGGAGGGCCGCGGCCGCGGGGGCGATCCAGGGACCGCCTTCGCCCAGGTCCCCCAGGGAGAGATCCTCGGCCATCTCGTGGAAGGAGAGGACGTAGGCCGCCCCGGTCGTCCCCAGGACCCCCAGGGCGGCGGCGACCGGGGCCAGGTGGGCCGCGGCCCGGGCGAGGCCCCCCGGCCGCTCGAGCGTGGTGGCGAGACCATGGGCCGAGAGCAGGGCCGTGCAGGCCAGGAGGGCCAGGGCGACGGCCGAGCCCTCCGCGGCCTCCGCCCCCGCCGCCACCATCAGGGCCGCCGTGACGGCCAAGGCGACCAGGGCGTAAGCGGCGCGGGATCGCTCCAGGAAGGCCAGGGGGACGAGGAGCGCCGCCAGGGCCAGGGGCGCCAGGCCGGCCAGGGGACGGTGGTCCCCCGCGTAGCCCATGGACCATACGCAGGCCAGGATGGCCGCCAGGGCCAGGTGGGGCATGCTCCGCAGGGCCCAGGCCCCCGCCAGGGCGCCCAGGGCCCAGGCGCCGAAACCCCCGTACCAGTCCGAATGGACGTGGAATACCTGGGCCACGAGGGCGATGTCCGCCCCGAAGACCAGGGTCCCCAGGACCACCAGGGCGTGGCCCAGGCGCGGGCGGCTCGCGTCCCCGCGCCACCACCACCAGCCCAGCGCGTGGCAGCCCAGCATGACCCCGGTCACCAGGGCGAGCTGCACCGTCGCCGGGAGGCTCTCCCAGTGCCAGGCCACGAAGGAAAGGACCCCGCCGCCTATGAGGAGCGCCCCGAGGACGTAGACCGCTAGGAGCGCGACGCCGCTGCCGCCGGCCTCCTCCGGGAGCGGGTAGCGCCCCGCGAGGACGCCCAGGGCATCGTCGCCCAGGAGCCCCTCGTCGCGCCAGAGGGGGAGCTCGTGGTGCAGTCTCGCCCGGAAGACCCGCTCCTGCCGTTCCAGGGGCTCCATGACACAAGCCTCCATGCCCCGAGCGACACCACACGTCGTACCGAGCGGCGGGGCGGCCCGCCCGCGCGGTCCGCGGCCTCAGGGACCGCCGCGGGCGCCCTGCACCTGGCGCCCCTCCCCTGCGGGCCTTTCCAGGGCCACGAGCCCCAGGAGGTCGCCGAGTCGCCCCAGGACCAGGTGGTCCGGGTGGGAGGCCGGCGACACCCCGGGGGCCCCGAGGAGTGCGCTCCCCATGCCGGCCGCGCGCGCCCCCGCCCCGTCCAGCTCCGGGCGATCTCCCACGTGCAGCACGGCCCCCGGGTGAAGGCCCAGGCGTTCCGCGGCGACCCGGAAGACCCGCGGGTGGGGCTTCAGGGCCCCCACCTCCTCGGCCCCCAGCACGAGGGCCCAGGGCAGCGCGGAGAGGCCCAGGGCGCGCAGCTTTCCCTCGCACGGGTAGTCGCTCACTACCCCGAGGGCGAAGCCGCGGCGGTGCAGCTCCGCCAGGGTGGTGCTCACGTCTTCGTAGGGGCGGAGCCCGTCCATGGCCTCCAGGTACCCGTCGTAGACGATCCGGTGCCAGCGGGCCACGCGGTCCCTCGATGGGTCCAGCCCCAGCCGAGCGCCCACCAGAGACCACTGGAGGGCCGGGACGTCCCCCACCTCGCCGCGGGAGCGCACCTCGGCGCGGGCCGCCCCGAAGGCCCGGAGCACCCGCATCTCCTCGACCACCTCGCGGGGGCGAAGCCGCCAGAGAGGTGCCAGCAGCCTGCGGGCTCGCCCGCGGCGCGCCGGGCCCTCGGGGTAGAGGGTCCCGTCCAGGTCGAAGGTCACGGCGGCGAAGGGTCCGGTCCGTTGGGGGTCCAGGGGGGTAGGCCCTTCCGCGAAATTGACCGATCCGGGAGCGCCCGCTACCATACGGCAGCGACTCGAGGAAGGTCAAGGAGCGCCGCCCCCATGCTGAAAAAGCCCGTCCGGGACTTCATGTCCCGGGAGGTCTACACGGTGGACAAGGACACCTCCATCCTGGAGGTGATCCGGGAAATGGTGCGGCGCAAGACCGGCGCGGCCATCGTCACCGAGAAGGACCAAGCCATCGGCATCTTCACCGACCGGGACGTCCTGCGGCGCGTGGTCCTCGACGGGCTGGACCCGGGGGACGGCCGGGTGAAGTCGGTCCACACCCCCGAGGTGGTCACGGCCGGCGCGGACGCCACCCTGGGCGAGGTCGCCCGGCTCATGTCGGCCGGTTCCTTCCGCCACGTGCCCATCATGGACGAGGGCCGAATAGCGGGCCTCGTGAGCGCCGTGGACCTCGTGCGCTGGCTGGGCCACGCCCCCCGCAAGGGTGGCCCGCAGTCCTGAGTCGCCGGACCGAGACTCGAGGGAACGAACGGACGGCGTAGGTGGGCGTGAGGCACGCACGCCCACGATCCCCATCGGCGACGCGCCCGCCCCGGTACCGGGATATCATGTCGCCACTCGCCATGGACGACCCCTTCTTCGAGGAACTGAAGCGCTTCGTGGGCTTCGGACCCCAGGACGAGGAGCGGCTCGCCGCCCTTCGACCCGCGGTGCTGCGGGAGGAGGAGCGCATCGTCAACACCTTCTACGCCCGGCTTCTCCTCCACGAGGGGGCCCTTCGGGCCATCCCGGGCGGAGAGGCCCAGGTCGACCGCCTGAAGGAGTCCCTGTCCGGCTGGCTGCGCGAGTTCGTCTCGGGACCCTACGACGAGGCCTACGTGGCCTCCCGGGATCGCATAGGCCGGCGGCACGTCCAGGTGGGCCTCGAACAGCACTACATGCTCACCGCCATGGACCTCATCCGGCACTCCCTCGTGGGGCTATCCTTCCGGGAATGCACCGCGGAGGGAGACGCCCTGCGGGAGACGGTGGACGCGGTGGACAGGCTCTGCGCCATGGATCTGGCGATCACGCTCCGGGCCTACCGGGAGGACTACATCTCGCGCCTGCGTCAGGGGGAGAGGCTGGGCCCGGTCGGGCAGCTCGCCACCGTGGGGGAGATGGCGGGGGAGATCGCCCATGAGCTGGGCAACATGCTCGCCGGGGTGGGCGGCGCCACCGAGATCCTGGCCCGGCGCCTGGCCGCGGACTCCTCGCTCCGCGCGGTGGCGGAGGAGGTGGCCGAGCGGGCCGCCCAGGCCCGCGGCGTCGTCCGGGACCTAATGGACTATGCCCGCGAGGTGAGGCCCCGGTGCCGGCCCGTCCCGTGCCGGCTCCTGATGGACGACGCCCTGGACCTGGCGCGGGGCGCGGTGGGCCGGCCGGGGCTCCGACTCGAGCTCCACCACGACGACCCGGAGCTGGCGCCGGCGGTGGACCGACCCGCGCTCCAGCGGGCCCTGGGCGCCCTGGTGGCCGAGGCGTCGGCGGGCGGGGACACGGTGAGGGCGGGCACCCGTGCCGAAGGCGAGAGGGTCCTCTTCTGGGTCGAGGACGAGGCCGGTCCCGTCCCCTCGCCCGCCCTGGCGCAGGCCTTCACCCCCCTGACGACCCTGCGCCGCGAGCGCCCGGGGCTGGAGCTGGCCATCGCCCGGAAGGTGGCCCAGGCCCACGGGGGAGAGGTCGCCGCCCTGGCCACCGGACGGGGCCTTCGCCTGGAGCTCCGGCTGCCCCTCTTTCCCCCGTGGGAGGGAGTCCCTCCACCCTCCAGCGGCGGGGCCCGCCTGGGGCTCAGTGCCGCCATGGACCAGCAGAGGCGCATCACCTTCGACCATGCCCCCCACGCCATCGCGGGCCTGGACCGCGACGGCCGGGTCCTGCTCTGGAATCCCGCCGCCCAGGGGCTCACGGGCTGGGGCCGCGACGAGGTGGTGGGGAGGCGTCTGGCGGAGGTCTTCCCGCGGGACACGGAGCGCCGGCGCATCGCGTCCCGGCTGGAGCGGGTGTTCCGGGGCGAGACGCTGCTGGCCACCGAGGCCCACCTCACCGCCCGGGATGGGTCCTCCCGGCAGATCCTCGAGAGCTGGTTCCCCATCACCGAGGAGGACGGGGCCGTCCTCTACGCCGTGGGCATGTTCACGGACCTCACCACGCAGCGCCGCCTGGAGCGCGACCTGGCCGACCAGGAGGCCCTGGCGGCCCTGGGCCGCATGGCGGCCACGGTGGCCCACGAGGTCCGTAACCCCCTGGCCGGGATCCGCAGCGCCGTGTCGGTCCTGGGGCGCCGGCTCGCCGCGGCGGGCCTCGAGACCGGGGTGGAGGAGATCCTGGGCCGCATCGACGACCTGGACACGGTCACGCGCGACCTCCTGGACTTCGCGAGGCCGGTGCGGGTCCGGAGGCGGCCGGTCCGCATCCGGGAGGTCCTGGAGTCGGTGACCGCATGCCTGGCAGCGGACCCGGAGTTCACCGCGGTCCGCTTCGGCGTGGAGGCCCCCGCGGGCACCTCCGTCGAGGTGGACCCGGACCGCCTCCGCCAGGCCGCGTTCAACCTGTGCCACAACGCCGCCCAGGCGGTGGGCGCGGGGGGCCACGTGCGCGTGGCGGCGAGGGTCGCCGACGGCGCCCTCGAGGTGACGGTCACGGACGACGGCCCCGGGGTACCGGAAGAGGTCCAGGCCCGGCTCTTCAACCCGTTCTTCACCACCAAGGCCGTGGGCTCCGGCCTGGGCCTCACGGTCGTGAGACGGGTGGCGGAGGCCCATGGCGGCAGCGTACGTCACGAGCGGCCCCCCCAGGGCGGGGCCTGCTTCCGGCTGGTGCTCCCCCTGGGTGCCGAGGGCGCGAGCCCTGCGCCCCCGGCGGCCGGTCCGCCGCCCGGGGGTCCCTAGCCCGCGAGCTGTAAAGTCCGCGCCCCGCGCGTCCGATAATCCGAACGCCGGAGGCCCCACCGATGAGACCCCGCCTCCTGGAGCACCTCGCCTGCCCCGCGTGCGGCGGCGGGCTGGACCTTGAGGTCCACCGCTGGGAGGGCGAGGAGGCCATGGAAGGCCTCCTCGGGTGCGCGCCCTGCGGGACGCGCTGGCCCATCCGGGGCGGGGTGCCCCGCTTCGTCGCGTCCTTCCAGGACGCCTCGGAGGAGCGGACCGCCCGCAACTTCGGGCACTCCTGGAACACCTATCCCGAGCTCGACCCCCTCTACGAGCGCCAGTTCCTGGACTGGGTCCACCCCCTGGGCCCGGAGGACTTCCGTGGCCGCACCGTCCTCGACGCCGGCTGCGGGAAGGGCCGCCACCTGGTCCTCGCCGCCCGCTGGGGGGCCACGGAGGCCATCGGCGTGGACCTGAGCCTCGCGGTGGACACGGCGTTCCGCCACGCGCGGGGACTGCCCAACGCCCACGTGGTCCAGGCCAGCCTCCTGGAACTGCCCCTGCGAGGCGGCCTGGACCTGGCGTATTCCGTGGGGGTCCTCCATCACCTCCAGACCCCCGAGGCGGGGCTCAGGGCCCTGGCGGCCGTCCTGGCCCCCGGGGGACGCCTGGCCGCTTGGGTCTATGGCCGGGAGGGCAACGGCTGGGTCCTGGCCCTGGTGGACCCCCTGCGCCGCTTCCTCTCCTCCCGGACGAGCCCTCGGCTCACGCGCCTGGCGGCGCGCGCCGCGGGGGTCGTATTGCACCTCATCACGCGCGGCGTCTATGGACCCCTGGACCGCCACGCCCCCGCCCTGGCGCCCCTCCTCCCCTACCACGACTACCTCCGTTACGTGGCGCGCTTCCCCCGGAGGGAGCTGGAGTCCATCGCCTTCGACCACCTCACGGCCCCCGTGGCCCACTACGTCCCCCGGGGGGAGTTCCTCCGCTGGTTCGCGGCCGCGGGGCTCGGGCCGCCCCTCGTCGAACGGCACCACAGGAACTCCTGGAGAGGCCTGGCCCGCCGGAGCGCCGCTCAAGAACGACCCCAGTACGTCCGATAACGATGCTGACGGGGCAGAGGGCAGAGAGGGGTGCCGGGAGCCGTCCGTCCACGTCCACGGGCCCCACCCCCCCTCGGCGGGGGGGGAGGGCTCCAAGCCTCGGGGGGGCGGCCTCGGCGGCCCCCCCCCGATGTCCCCCCCCTCGGCGGGGGGGGAGGGCTCCAAGCCTCGGG
>JACQVX010000010.1 GCA_016209495.1 Planctomycetota bacterium | reverse complement strand
GGACTCGGCCGCCTGCCTGACGGGCCAGGCCATCCGCATCGCCAGCGGGGACTGAGAGGCTATGCCGGCGGCAGGCCCCTGGTCATCTCGTCACGGGCCCTGGGTCGCCGTGAAAGAATGACTGCTACATTCGGCCGGGGTCCTGGTTGAACTCCTCCACCAGGCGCCCCAGGAGCCGCGCCCCCTCTGCCAGTCTGGGCCCTGGACGCAGGAGGATGGCGTCGTCGGCCGCCACGACCCGCTCATCGGCGACCGCCGGGACGCGGTCCCAGCCGGCCCGCCGGCCTGCGGCCTCCACCCCGCACTCCCCCCCACGCCCCCACCACGCGAGGACGCTGATGTCCGGGCGGCGGCGGGCCGCCTCCTCCACCGGGAGGCTGCGACGGCTCAGGTCCTCCTCACCGCGCAGGTCCCGGAAGGCGTCCTCCCCCCCTACCAGGTCCACGAGTTCCCCGACCCAGCGCTGGGCCACCACGATCGGGTCGTCGTGGGCCTCGACGCCGATGCGGGGCCTGCGCGCGAAGCCGCTGGCGCGGTCCATGAGCGCCTTGAAGGTCCCGGCCATGAGGTCGCTGACCCGCAGGGCCTCGACCTCCCGGTCCACCAGCCGCCCCACGAGCCGGATCTGCTCCAGGATGCTCTGCAGGGAGCTGGGCGCCAGGGCCACCACCACCTGTCCCCGTCGGACCAGGTCCCCCACCCCCTCCGCCTGGAGCCCGCCGGAGGAGAGGACCAGGTCCGGCCTCAGCTCCACGATGGCGTCCACGTCCATGCGGTCCAGGGACGCCACCCGCGGGAGGCGCAGGACCTCCGCGGGGTGGTTGCAGCTCTCGCTCACGCCCACCACCTCGTCCAGGCAGTCCAGGGCCGCCAGGACCTCGGTGATGCCCGCGGAGGTAGAGACCACGCGCACGGGCGGGACTCTAGCATGGCAGGCCCGCGGGGTGCCAGGGAGTTGGGGGGCGGCCGAGGCCGGGGCGAGACCGAGGGCGGCGGCGAGGCGGTTCAGCACCTCTCCATGGGGCTATTCTCGCGCGCGCGGTGGGAAGACCGCCAGGGCCGCGGGGAGGACCAGCACGTCCCCGGCCAGGGCCACGGCGATGGCCACGGAGGCGATGAGGCCGAACTCCCGCGTGGGGAGGAAGGAGGCCACGAGGAGCGTGGCGAAGGCCCCCACCAGGATCACCGAGGTGGTGACGCAGGCGGCCCCGGTGGAGGCGAGGGTCTCCGCCAGGTCCTCCTCGATGCCCGCGCGGCCCGGGGTCGAGGCCCGGACCACGCGGAGCCGGGAGAGGATGTGGATGGTGTCGTCCACCGCGATGCCCAGCGAGATGGACGCGACCATGGCCGTGGTGATGTTGAGGTGCACCCCCAGCCAGCCCATGACGCCGAAGGCGACGACGATGGGGAGGAGGTTCGGGTAGATGCTGTGCAGCCCCATGCGGACCGAACGGAACAGGAGCGCCATGACGCCGAAGATGAGCACGAAGGCCAGGGAGAAGGACCGGATCTGCCCCTCCACCACGTGGTCCGCCACCCGGTTGAAGATGACCGAGCTGCCCGTGGGGCGCACGGAGAGCCCCGGGAGGGGCTGCGCCTCCAGGTGCGCACGGAGCCGCCCCAGGAACTCGCGGAGCTGGCGGCTGGAGATGGGGCGCATGCGGGCCGAGATGCGCAGCCGCTGGCGCGTCTCGTCCAGGACCCGCTCCAGCCCCTCGTCCATGCCATAGAGGTGGGCGAGGAACCGGTAGCGGACCACGTCCTCGGGGGTAGGCAGCCCGGGCTGACCGGACTCCAGGCGCCGGGCCTCCCTCAGGAAGTCCACCACGGAGATCGCCCTGTCGATCTCCGGGTGCTCGTCCACCAGCCAGCGCTGAAAGCCCTCCACGGCCTCGAGCTGGGCCGGGCCCAGGACCGAGGTCCCGGGCCCGGCGGTGACCACGAACTCGATGGGCGCGGCGCCGGATAGCCGCTCGGTGATGAACTCGCTGGCCCGGCGCACCGGGCCGTCGTGGGGGAAGTAGCGGAGGAAGTTCGTCTCCACCTCGAGTCGGCTCATGCCGGCCAGCCCCGCGAGGAAGACCACCCCGGAGGTGCCCAGGACCCACCACGGGTGGACCACCGCCAGACGGGCCAGGGACCGCGCCACGGGGCCCGGGGCCCGCGCGCCGGGCGTCGAGCCGGCCTCCGGGACCGGCCCCGCGCGGCAGACCGCGGGGACGAGGGCCAGGAGCGCCGGGACCAGGCCCAGGGCGAGGAGGAAGCACACCCCCGCCCCGGCGGCGCTGAAGGCCCCGAACTCCCGCACGGGGCGCACGTCGCTCACGAGGAGCGAGAGGAAGCCGAAGGCCGTCGTGATGCTGGTGAGGAGGCAAGGGACGAGGAGGGCGGACGTGGCGTCCCGGGCCGCCTCGGCCCGGGGGTCGCCCGCGCCCACGCGGCGGCGGAAATGGGCCAGGAGGTGCACCACGTCGGAAACGCCGATGGCGAAGAGCAGGGGGGCGATGAGGGAGGTGACGGTGTTGACGCCGCGCCCGGTCAGGTGGATGAGCCCCACCACCACGGCGGCGGCCAGCCCCACGATGGCCAGGGGGAGGAGCACGGCCCCGGGCCGCCGGAAGATGGCCAGGAGGGACGCCGCCACGACGGCGAGGACGATGGGGATGAAGCGCACCGTGTCCTTGCGGATGGCCCCCACCAGGTCCGCCTTCACCGTCGGTGTCCCGCCCACATGGACGGTCGTCCCGGCGGCGAGGGCGAGACGCGCCGCCTCCGAGCGGATGCGCCCCACCACCTCGGCCGGGTAGCCGTCCCTCTCCTCCCTCGTCGGGGGCGAGAGGCGCACCAGGATGGACGTGGTGCGCAGGTCCTCGGAGATGAGATAGCCCGTGGCCAGTCCCCAGGCCCGTAGCCTCTCCCCGGCGTGCCCCAGGGCCTCAGGGTCGGTTCGCGCGTCCGGCGGGACCAGCGGGGCGAAGCGCGGCGGGCCCGCGGGGTCCGGCACCAGCGTCTGGAGGTTGGCCACCGAGATGACCTGCTCCACCCCCCGGAGTGCGCTCAGGGCCTCGGTGAGCGCGGCCAGGGCCGCGAAGCGCGCGGGCTCGAAGGCGGACCCGGGGCCGTCCAGGGCCACCAGGACCAGCTCCTCCGTCCCGAAGGTGTCCCGGAACGCCTGATAGTACGCCACCTCCGGGTCGTCCGGGGGGAGGAGGTTCTCCACGTCGTTGTCGATGCGGACCCGCGGGGCCTGCCAGGCCAGGACCGCGGAGAGGGCCAGGGTGACGAGGACCACGGGCCACGGGTGCCGGGTGACGAACCGGGCGTAGCCCCCGACGGCCTCGGCCGCCCTCAGGGTGCGCGCTCGATCCGGAAGACGGCCCTGGACTCCCCCAGCGGGGCCTCGTGGCCCTCCAGGGGACCGTCCACGAGAGCGAACCCGTCGCAGAGGGTCTCGTCCGCGATGAATCCCTCGTGGCGGCGCAGGGCCTCCCGGAGTGCCTCGTCGGAGACCTGGACGCGGAGCCGGATGCGGTCGGTGACCTCCAGGCCCTCCTCCTTGCGCGCGACCTGGACGTGGCGCACCAGGTCCCGGGCCAGCCCCTCGGCCACGAGCCCAGGGTCCAGGGCCACGTCCAGGGCCACCCCCAGGACCCCCGCCTCCGCCACCCGGTAGCGAGGGTCCGGCCGGCTATCGAATCGGAGCTCCTCCGGCAGCGGCACCGGCAGCCCCTCGGGGACCACCTCCGCCAGGGCCTCCCGGCGGGACCAGAGGACGTCGGCGTCCGCGGACTCCAGCCAGCGCGCCACCTCCTGGACGCGGCGGCCCATGCGCGGGCCGGCGGCGCGGAAGTCCAGCCTCGCGGTGCGCCGCGCCAGGTCCTCCAGGGAGGCCACGGCCTCGACCCTCTTCACGTTCAGCTCGTGGGCGATGAGGCCCGCGTGGAGGCGGACGGCGTCCGACGCCCCCCGGACCTTCACGGCGGCCAGGGGCTGGCGGACCTTGAGCTGGGCGTCGTTGCGCAGCTTCAGTCCCAGGGTCACCACCTCCCGGACCGCCTCCATCTCCGCCTCCAGGGCCGGGTCCAGGGCCGCCGGGTCCGGCGCCGGGTAGGCGGCCAGGTGCACGCTCCGGGGGGCCGAGGGGAGTGCGCCACGGACCATCCCCTGGTGGATGGCCTCGGTGACGAAGGGCACCACCGGGGCCAGGACCCGGATCGCCGTGTCGAGGCACTCGAAGAGGGTGGCGTAGGCGGCGTGCTTGTCCGCGTCGCCGCCGGCCCGCCAGAACCGGCGCCGTGTGAGCCGGACGTACCAGTTGGAGAGGTCGTCCAGGAACCGCTCCGCCTCCCGGCACAGGGCCGGCGTGTCGCAGGCCTCCAGGTGGGTCCGGGCCTGGGCCGCCAGCCGGTGGGACCTGGAGCGGATCCACCGGTCCAGCGGCTGGAGGGCGGCCCCCTCGGCGGGGCGGGTCAGGTCCGGCCGGTCGATGGCGGCGTAGGTGCAGAAGAAGGCGTAGGTGTTCCAGAGGGTGAGGAGCTTGCGCCGGATCTCGTCGCCGGCGCGGAAGCCGAAGCGGAGGTTGGTGGCGATGGGCCAGGAGGCATAGAGCCAGCGCATGACGTCGGCCCCCATGCGCTCCACGGCCTGGTCGAACCAGATGGCGTTGCCGGCGCTCTTGTGCATGGGCCGGCCCTCCTCGTCGTGGACCTTCTCGTAGCAGAGCACCGTCCGGTAGGGGGCGCGCCCGTCCAGGGTGACGCTCATGAAGAGGAGGGAGTAGAACCAGAGGCGCACCTGTTCCCGCATCTCGCAGACGAAGTCCGCAGGGAACCAGCGGCGCCAGTGCTCCGGGTCCTCCACCCAGCCCTGGGTGGAGAAGGGGACGATCCCCGCGTCCAGCCAGCAATCGCCCACCTCGGGGATGCGCGCCGCCTCCTGGGCGCAGGTCCCGCAGCGGATCCGCACCGCGTCGATCCACGGCCGGTGCAGCTCCCTCAGTCCCTCGGCCCCCCGGGTGGCCTTGTCCAGGAGGTCCGCGCGGGACTCCACCCCCGTCATGTGCCCCTCCGGGCACACGAAGAAGGGCAGCGGCAACCCCCAGTAGCGTTTCCGGGAGATGCACCAGTCGCGCATGTTCTCGAGCCAGTCCTCCATGCGCTTTCCCACCGACTCGGGGACCCAGCGGACCCCCTGGATCGCCTGCCGCATGAGCAGGCGCACCTCGTCGCAGCGAATGAACCACTCCTCCACCAGGCGGAAGACCAGCTCCGAACCGCAGCGCCAGCAGCAGGGGTAGCGGTGGGTGTGGGGCTCCGCCCGGTGCAGCCGGCCCCGCTCGCGGAGGAGCCCCACCAGCTCCTCCGTGAGCCCCGGGGCCGCGCGCCCCGAGAGCTGCGCGTAGCCGGCCTTGTAGTCCCCGTGCTCGTCGATGGGGACGATACGCGGCAGGTCCAGCTTCAGGGAGAGCTGGAAGTCCTCGGCGCCGCAGCCCGGGGCGATGTGGACGATGCCTGTCCCCTCGGCCGCGCTCACCTCCTTCCAGGCCACGACGCGGTGGACGACCTTCTTCTGGACCGCGAGGTCGTCGAAGGGCGTCACGTAGGCCAGGCCCACCAGGGCCGCGCCCTTCACCGTGGAGACGACCTCGCCGGGGACCCCCAGCCGGTCGAGGGCCTCCTTGCCGAGGATCAGGGTCCGGTCCCCGGCGCGCACCCGGACGTAGTCCAGGTCCGGGTGCACCGCCAGGGCGGTGTTGGCCGGGAGGGTCCAGGGGGTCGTGGTCCACACGAGGAAATGGTCGTCGGTCCCCGCCACCTCGCAGGTGACGTGGACGGCGGTATGGGTCAGCTCCTTGTAGGAGTCGGCCATCTCGTGCTGCGAGAGGGAGGTCCCGCACCGGGTGCACCAGGGCATGGCGCTCTGGCCGCGGTAGAGCCAGCCCCGCTCGGCGCAGCGGGCCAGGAAGCGCCAGATGTATTCGATGTTCGTGTCCGTGTAGGTGTAGTAGGAGTGGTCCCAGTCCATCCACTGGCCCAGCCGGATGGACTGGGCCGTCTGGACGGCGCTGAATCGCCGGACCCGGTCCCGGCAGGCCTCGGCGAAGCGCTCCAGGCCGTAGGCCTCGATGTCCCGCTTGCTGTCCAGCCCGAGGTCCCGCTCGACTTCCACCTCGACCCATAGGCCCTGGCAGTCGAAGCCGTTCTGGTAGCGCCCGTCGTGGCCCAGCATGGCGTGGTAGCGCTGGAACACGTCCTTCAGGGTGCGCCCCCAGGCGTGGTGGACCCCCATGGGGTTGTTCGCGGTGATGGGGCCGTCGAGGAAGCGGAAGGGCTCGCCCCCGCGATTGGCCTCCACCCGCCTGCGGAATACCTCCTCCTCCTCCCAGAGGCGGAGGACCTGGCGTTCCAGGGCGATGAAGTCCGGATTGGTATCGACCTTGGGAACCATGGGCAGCGCCCCGTCGCCGGCCAGGCCACCAGCGGGCGCGCCTTATAGCACGCTGGTGCGGGGCGTTCTAGGTCAAGAGCACCAGCTTCCCCACCGTGGCCCCCGATTCCAGGTCCCTGTGGGCGTCGGCCACTCGATCCAGGGGATAGGACTTCACCGGGGCCGCCCGGAGGCGGCCCTCGTCCACCCAGGCCAGGAGCTGTCCCATGGCCTCCCCCAGCTCCCCGGTGTGGTCGAAGAGGTAGCTGAGGTTGAAGGCCAGCACGCTCCGGTTCTCGTTCGTCATGTCCAGGGGGCTGAAGCGAGGCGTGCGAAGCCAGCCCCAGGCCAGGCGTGGCCAGCTCGGCCGGTCGTGGCCCCGCCGGAACATCGTGTGGAAGCCGTAGACCACCAGCCGCCCCCCGGGGGCCAGGTGGCGGTAGCTATCCCGGAGGGTAGCCACCCCGTTGGCGTCCAGGGCCACGTCCACGCCCTCGGGGGCCCAGCCCCGCACGGCCTCCCAGGGGTCCGCGGCGGATCGGTCCACCACCTCCTCTGCCCCGAGGGCACGTACCGGCTCCACCTTGTGGGGCGCACCCACCACCCCCAGGACCCGGCAGCCCGCGACCCGCGCGAGCTGGACCAGGGCCCCTCCCACGCCGCCGGCGGCGGAGTGGACCAGGACCCGTTCCCCCCCGCGGGGGTGGGCCAGGCGGAAGAGGGCGTACCAGGCCGTGAGGGAGACCGTGGGGAAGCCGGCCGCCTCCTCGGGGCCGAGGCCCGCCGGGCGGGGGAAGACCTGGGCCACCGGGACCACGACGTGGGTCGCGTAGCCTCCGAAGCGGGTCACGCCCATCACCTCGGTCCCGGGGACGGGCGCCGCGGAGGCGGGTCCCGCGGCCTCCACGGTCCCCGCGAACTCGAAGCCCGGCGTGATGGGCCAGCCCACGTACCTGCGGGCGGAGGCGTAGAGCCCCATGCGTACCGCCAGGTCCGCGAAGTTGACCCCCACGGCGCGGGTGCGCACCCTCACCTCGCCGGGCCCAGGCTCCGGGTCCGGGTGTTCCTCCAGGCAGAGCCGGTCGTGGCCGCCCGGGCGATGGATGACGACGCGGCGCATCCTCTCAGCGGCCCTCCAGGGCCGCGGCCAGGCGGCCCATGCGGGACAGCCTAGCGCCGTCGCCGCGTGCGCGGTAGATCCCGGCCAGGTTCCTCACCATGCGCAGCAGGACCTCGAGCGGGGAGGCCGTCTGGAGGAAGGCCTCCTGGAATCCCAGGCCGGAGCCCTGGAGGAAGCGGACACAGTCGTCCCGGGAGAGGGCCTGCCCGCCGCCGAAGGGGTCGATGAAGGTACGGGAGCGAGGGCCGCCATAGCGCAGGATGAAATGGCCGGGCATGGCCACCGGGTGCACCGGCACCCCCAGCCGGCGCGCCACCGCCAGGTAGACGAGCGAGAGGGTGATGGGGATCCCCAGCCGGCGCTCCAGGACCCGGTTCAGGTAGGAGTTGTCCGGGTCGTAGTAGGCCTCCACGTTCCCGCGAAACCCCTCCTCGACGAAGAGGTGGTCGCGGAGGAGCGAGAGGCGGGCGCGCCAGGACCTGCGCGCCTCCATGCGGGCCGCCACCCGGCCCGCCAGGGCGTCCAGGAGCCCCGTGCAGCGCCCCGCGTCGAGGTCCGGATACTCGGAGCGCGCGATGGCCATGGCCCCCTCCTCCAGGGGAGGCTCCAGCCCGTCGCCGCCGGAGCAGGCCAGGAGGGCCGGCAAGACGCGGTTCACGCGCATCTCTTCCAGTAGCGCCCGCGCCCGGACCCGCAGCGTCGCGTCCTCCCCCTGGGCGGCGGCGCCCAGGGGAAGCTCGGCCTCGTCTCCCAGTTCCAGGAGCCGTGCCCGAACCCCGGCCAGGACCCGCGGGCTATCGTCCGTGAGGAGGCGGAGGAGGGCGTTCATCTCCGCGACGCGCCCCGTTCGCATTGGCGCGCCCGGCAGGACTCGGACCTGCTACCTGCGGTTTAGAAAACCGCTGCTCTATCCGGTTGAGCTACGGGCGCCGGAGTCATGATAGGGCGTCCGAGGTGGCATGGCCATGCCAAGCCGCCGCAAGACGCCACGGCGCGTCGGCGCCCCCAGGTGCGGGAGCCGGGCCAGGCGCTACCGGACCAGCGCCACGGGCCGGTCCATGCTCACGCCGTGGACCACCACCACGTCGCGGCCAGCGGCCGGGTCGCTGCCCGAGGCCCAGGACTCCGGGGTCGGGACCAGGAACACCACGCCCTCCGTCTCCTCCTGGCTCCGGGCGGCGTCCTCGGCCGCCTGGCGCCTCTCCGCATCGAGGGCCGTCTCCACGACCAGGCAACCCAGGAAGTGCCGGTAGGTCAGCTCACCGTGCGTCTTCACGATCAGGGCCAGGGCGTTCTCCACGCCCAGGTCGCTGAGGCGCAGCGACACCCGCAGCGATAGGTCCTCGATGACCTCGGCCGCCGCCGGCGAGACGACGATGTCCACGCCGAGGACCTCGCGCAGGAAGTCCAGCACGGCCGGGAAGGGGGTCGCGTCGAAGTTCAGGCTCACCCGCCGCGCGGCCACCGCAGGCCAGTCCTCGCGCTCGCCACCCACGGCCTCCCGGTGGCGCTGCCGGGCCAGGGCCTCGCGCACGGCGGCGGCCCCGTCGTCGTAGACGTCCCCCGGCGCGGCCCAGTAGACCACGCCGTTGCGCACGCCGAACTCCGTGGCGGTCTGGAGGGCGATGAGCTCCAGGGCGGTGGCCAGGGGCATCGAGCGCAACCTCAGCGTCGCGCGCACCTCCTCCAGATCCAGGCGCGGGTCCCCGACGAAGTTGAGCCCGGTGATATCGGCCAGGAAGGCCAGGACCTCCCCCAGAGAGGTCTCGGTGAAGTTCAGGGTCACCCGCCGCGTGGCCAGGGTCTCCCGGATGGCCCCCTCTCCGTCCGGGTCCGTCAGGTCCCAGGGATAGGGCTGCCCCTCTCCCTCGCCGCCGGCGGCCGCGGCGGCCCCCAGCTCACGGAGCCGCCCCCTGGCCTCGGCGGCGTGGCGGTGGGCGGGCCAGCCTTCCAGGAGCCGCTGGAGGGCCTCGGCCTCCGCTACCGTGTCCCCCAGCGAGCGGTGGCAGCGGGCCAGTTCCATGAGGGCCATGGGGGCTACCTCGTCCGCCGCCTCCGCGTCCTCCAGCAGGGCCTTGTAGAGCGCGGCGGCCCCCTTCGCGTCGCCCTCCCCGTATTGCCGGTGCCAGGCCTCGTAGAACCGCTCCTTGAGGGAATCGTCCCCGGCGGCGGGTGCCGCGGTGAAGGCCAGTGCGGTGGTCAGACAGAAGAGGCTCGTGGTCGTGCGCATGGGTGTTGCCCTTTCCCGAAGTCCCGTGGACAAGGGTAGCGCCCCGCCCCGGCGCCTTGTCAGGGTCCTGCACCGGTGTCGTAACAAATGTGTCACGGCCCCAGACGGTAGCCGAGCCCGTGGACCGTCTTCAGGTGCGCCGGGGCCGAGGGGTCCCGCTCCAGCTTCTTTCGCAGCCGGGCCACATGGTTGTCCACGGTGCGGGTGGTAGGGAATCGCTGGTAGCCCCACACCTTGTTGAGCAGCTCCGTCCGCTCGATGACCCGGCCCGGGTTCTCCAGGAAGTAGCGCAGGAGAGCCCGCTCGAAGGGCGTGAGGTCGTGCCTCTGGCCGTCCCGCTCCACGCAGCTGCGTCCCAGGTCCACCGTGGCGTCCCCGAGGCGCGCGACGCCGGAGGCGCCGGCCGGGTGTCGCCGCAGCCGGGCCGCCACCCGCGCCAGGAGTTCCCCCAGCCCGAAGGGCTTGGTCAGGTAGTCGTCGGCCCCCAGGCGAAAGCCATGGACCTTGTCCATCTCCGTGGATCGGGCCGACAGGATGAGGACCGGCGTCTCCGGGTCGACGGCCCGCATGCGTTCCAGGACCTCGAAGCCCGAGCGCCCCGGGAGCATGAGGTCCAGGATGACCAGGTCGTGGCCCCCGGCCAGGGCCCGAGCCAGGCCCTGCCCGCCATCGGCCGTGTGTTCCACCGAGTGGCCCTCGGCCTCGAGGTTGTGCACCAGGCCCATGGCCATGTCCCGATCGTCCTCCACCAGGAGGATGAGGCTCAAGGTCCCCCCACCGCGAGCGCAGGCAGCTCCACCACCATGCTCGTCCCTCCCCCCGCGCGTCCCTCGACCCACACCCGCCCGCCGTGGGCGGTCACGGCGTGGCGGACCAGCGAGAGCCCCACGCCCGCCCCGCCGGCGGCGCCGGCGCACGCGGCGCGGCCCCGGTAGTATCGCTCGAAGACCCGTTCCCTCTCCTCCGCGGGGATCCCCGGTCCCCGGTCCCGCACCTCGAGGCGCACCGAGGCCCCCGCGACCCCCGCGCCCCCCAGGACCACCTCCAGCTCCCGGACCTGTCCGCTGAACTTCATGGCGTTCGCGACCAGGTTGTGCAGGACGCCGCGCAGGGCCTCCGGGTCGGCCTGGCAGCGTGTGCCCTCCCTCGCCAGCTCCGTCCGGAGGGTGAAGCCCGACTCCTCGAGGGAGGGGCGATGGAGGTCCAGGACCTCCTCCACCAGGGCCGCCATCTCCACCGGCTCCGGGCGATAGCTCAGCCGGCCGGACTCCATGCCGGAGAAGGCCAGGAGGTCGTCCACGCGCCGCCCCAGGCGGCCGCACTCCCGGGAGACGATCCCCAGGAAGCGCCCCCTCTCCTCCTCGCCCTGGCTCCGACCCATGCGCACCGTGTCGGCGAACATCTGGATGAGGGCCAGGGGGGTCTTCATGTCGTGGGAGACCGCGGCGACGAAGTGCGCCCTGAGCTCCGCCAGTGCCACGGAACGGCGGGCGCTCGCCACCGCCAGGCCCAGGCCGGCCGTGAGCACGACCAGGGAGCCCACGAGCAGCAGGGCATGGAGGCGGGCCTTGCGCTCCGCATCGGCCGCCGGGTCCAGGCCCTCCCCCGCGCCCACGTAGAGGACGAGCCCCGGGAGCGCCTCGCCGGGCGCGGCCGAGGCCAGGACCCGGAAGGGGTCCGGCGGCGCCGCCGCCGCGAGACGGTAGGCCAGAGGGGAGCCCGCGGGTCGCGCGTCCGCCAGGAGGGCCCCGGCCAGGGCCTCCTCCTCCACGCGGCGCGCGGTGTAGACCCCCGCGCCGTCGGGGCCCTCGTGGACCACCAGTTCCGCGGCGGGCCCCACCCGCCGGAGCCTCGGGCCGCCGGGGTCGCCGAGCCCGCGCAGGGCCTCCACCAGGGCCGCGTCGGCCTCCGCGCGCGCCTCCTCGGCGACGAGCCCCTCCTGGAGCGCCGGCGCGAGCGCGGGGCGCGCCCTCGCCCAGCAGCTCTTCAGGAAGGCCGCGTCCCCGGCGGGGTAGGCCCGCACGAGCTCCCCGTGGAGCGTCCGTAGCGCCTCCGCGCCCTCCGCGCGGGCGGCCTGGAGACGGCAGAGCAGCCACCAGTGGCCCCCGGGGGGCAGGACGCGGGCGAGGGCCCCGAAGGCGGCGGCCGCCTCCCCCGGCCGCCCCTCGCGGGCCACCTCGACGGCCTCCGCCAGCCGGGCCGCCAGCGCCGCGTCCAGCGCCGGCGGCAAGGGCTCCAGCGCCAGGGGAGGCTCACCCAGGGGCAGCCGTCGTCCCCGCCGGTCATGGGAGACGACGCGCCCGGCGCCTGGGACCCCTTCCGCCAGGAGGGCGCTCAGGCGATCCGCGACGCGCTCGGCGGTGACCCCCGCCAGGTCCTGGTAGCCACGGGCCGCCTCCTGGCGGTATAGCCCCGGCAGCGCCAGGACGTGGCGCGCGCCCAGGGCGGTCAGGAGCCCCCCCCGACGAGGACGGAGACGGAACCCAGGTAGAGCCAGCGGAGGGGGGCCAGCGACCGGGTCCTATTCGGCGAGGGCGCTGTCCCCGGCGCCAAGAGGGACCGTCTGGCCCCCCGCCGCCGGGACCCCCGCCTCGCCCACCCGCATCGCCTGGAGGGCGGCCTCGTCCGGGACCTCGCCGGAGAGGACGACGGCCGGGAGCTCGCCCGGCCGCTCGACGGCGACCCGCACGCCGGGCTCGGAGGGCGCCTGGCCGTATCGGGCCAGGATGGCCGCCACCAGAGGCTCCTCCTCGGGGGCGACGGGGCCCCGGGTGAGACCCAGGGGCCCACGGTAGTCGCATAGCCTCCAGGCCGCATCCGTGGGGGTGCGCAGGGCCTCCAGGGCCTGGTTCTCCCCGTGGTCGCGGCCCACGTGGAGGCGCGTCCCGCCCGCGAGGCGGAAGATCCGGCCGAACTTGATGAGCTCGATGTCCTCCCCGTTGGGCCGGCCCCTCACCTGGATCAGGTCCCGGAATCGCCGGCTGAAACCCGGGTCCGTGAGGAGACACCCCCCCGCGGGGCTGGGATACGACCGGAGGCCGAACTCGCGCGCCAGGGCGAACTGGGCGGCCCGGGTGCGCCCCCGGATGGCGTAGAGCCGTTCCCGGTCCACGACCCCCTCCCGCTCCGGGACCGTGGGGGCGAGGAGCTTCGCCGAGAGGGGCCGGAGGATGTAGCCCTCCATCCCCACCTCCCGGTCGATGGCCGCGAGGGTGTGGCGGCGCTGGCTCTTGGGCCGCTGGCCCAGCACCTCCCCGGTGACGAGGAACGAGGCCCCCTTGGCCTTCATGTATTCCTTGCCCCAGTTGAGCATCATGACCCGGCAGTCCACGCACGGGTTCATGTTCCGCCCGTAGCCGAACCGCGGGGCCAGGACCATGTCGACGTATTCCTGGCCCAGGTGGCAGACCTTGTAGTGGATGTTGGGGAAGCGCTCGTCCGCGTCCTCCTCGCGGGGCGCATGGCCGCAGGAGCCGCCGCCCTCGGTCCCGCAGCCGAAGGCCGTCGCGAAGGTCACGGCCTCCACGAAGACACCCTGGGCGGCCAGGATTCGCGCCGCCAGGAGGCTGTCCAGGCCGCCCGACACCAGGGCCACGCACTTCCTCTCCACCCCCGGACCCTCCAGCGGTCTGACCCCGGGCGTCCTTGAAGGATCGGCCTCGCGGGGCTACCTTCCGCCGGACCGGATTCTACCCGCCGCGGAGGGCTCCGCCATGCTCGTGTCCCGAGAGTTCAGCTTCGAGGCCGCCCACAACCTGCACCACTACAAGGGGGGGACGGAGCCCTTGCATGGCCACACCTGGCGGCTCAGGGTCACCGTGGAGGCCCGCCTCGGCGAGGCGGGGGAGGGGCTGGCCTTCGACTTCGTGGAGCTCGCGGCGGTGGTCCGGGAGCGTGTCCTGGACCGGCTGCACAACCGCTACCTGAACGAGGTCGTCCCCCAGCCCAGCGCGGAGAACCTCGCCGTCTGGACGTGGGCGCAGCTCTCCGGCTTGCCCCTGCGCGAGGTGGTGGTGTGGGAGACGGCCGACGCCTTCGTGACGTATCGGGGGGGGGATTAGGAGTCGTGACGGAATCACTGCGTGAAACACCGAGGCCGGTAGTAGTGATTTCGTCACGTCGACTCAGGACAGCAGGTCCGCGCGGATCTTGTCCATCTGCATCTGCAACCGGGTGATGATGCGGGAGTGGAGCTGACAGACGCGGCTCTCGGAGAGGTCCAGGGTCAGCCCGATCTCCCGCATGGTCAGTTCCTCGAAATAATAGAGCAGGACGATCAGGCGTTCCTTCCGGCTCAGCCCCTTGACCACCAGCTCCATGATCTCCTTCTTCTGGAGGTCCTCCACCGGGTTGGTCCCCTTGCGGTCCTCCAGCATGTCGATCTTCCGGAGCGACTTGTTCTCCTCCCGCTCGTTCCACTTCTCCGAGAGGCTGACCATGGTGACGGCGCTGGCCTCCTTCACCATGTCGTCGTACTCCTTCATGGAGAGCCCCAGCTCGTCGGCCAGCTCCGCGTCCGTGGGCATCCGTCCCAGCTCGATCTCCAGCTTCTTCCACGCCCCGTCGAGCTGGTTCGCCTTGCTGCGCACCAGCCGGGGCACCCAGTCCAGGGAGCGCAGCTCGTCCAGGATGGCGCCGCGGATGCGCGTGGTGCAATAGGTCTCGAACTTCACGCCCCGGTGGATGTCGAAGCCGTCGATGGCATCCATGAGCCCGAAGATCCCCGCCTGCTGCAGGTCGTCCAGCTCGACGTTCTGGGGCAGCTTCACCAGCAGCCGTTCGGCGATGTACTTCACGAGCGGGAGGTACTCCTCCATCAGCTCGTTGCGGGTCTGCTCGTCCGGGCTCTTCTTGTACTTCCTCCAGAGCTTGTCGAGTACTTCCTTGGATCGGGTCCGAGCCACGGGGCCCTCCTTTCACTCCACGGATCAGGCCCCCGGGGACCGGCGGGCCCCCGTGGGCGCGGGCGCCAGGGTGGGGATGGGCTGTTCCTCTTTCTCCTGGGAGATGCTCTCCAGGACCAGCCTCCGCCCCAGCGCCCCGAAGACGCGGCCAAGGACGGCGAACACGATGAGGGCCAGGATGGCCCGGGTCAGGACGTCGGCCAGGGGCATCCCCCGCAGGGCCCCCGTCAGGCAGACGATCACGAAGGCCAGGTAGGCGAAGACGCCGCTGAAGAGGTCGACGTTCACGCCGCGCTACCCTCCATCACCGGAGCAACCGCGCGAGGCGCCGGAAGAAGCCGTCGCCGGGCGGCCGCTCGCGTCGCGGCCCCTCGAGGGGGATCGGCGGCTCGCCGCCGGAAGCCGCCACGGCGGCCAGCGCCGGCGGGCGCTGCCGGGGGCGACCCCTCGACCCCCGCGGTACGCCCAGCAGCCGGTCCGCCAGGGTCCGGATGCCGTGGCTGGCCCAGGCCTCGGGGAAGGCCAGGGCGAAGGGCGTCCGGCCCCGCACCGCCAGCCCGACGTGGGGGTCGGCGAGGACGTGGCCCAGGGGGTCCACCTCCAGCCCCAGGAATCCCCGGCTGACCTTGCAGATGCCCTCCGCCGCGCGGGCCGCCTCCAGGCGGTTCCTGGCCTGGTTCACCACCAGGTGCAGGGCGCCGAACTCGCCCTGCTGGCACACGATCTTGATGATCGCGTAGGCGCATGTGCAGCTCGGCGGCTCCGGCGTCGCCACGACCAGCACGTCGTCGGCGGCCTGGACGAACTGGACCACGTTGCGCGAGACGCCCGCCCCCGTGTCCACCAGGATGAGGTCCGCCCGCCGCTCCAGCCGTTCGAACTGTCCCAGGAGCCGCGAGCGGTCGGCGTCGCCCAGGTCCGCCAGCCTGGACATGCCCGTGGCGCCCAGGAGGACGCCGATGCCCAGCGGCCCCGGAACGATCGCGTCCAAGATGTCCAGGCGTCCCTCCACCACGTGCGCCAGGGTGTGCCGATGGGCCAGGTCCAGGAGCAGGCCCACGTTGGCCAGACCCAGGACCACGGCCAGCAGCAGCACCCGGCGCCCCATCTCGG
>JACQVX010000166.1 GCA_016209495.1 Planctomycetota bacterium | reverse complement strand
TCTCCTTGCGATCCAGGGTCATGGGCGAGAAGTGGATGGGGATCCACCGTCGGTAGTCCTCGTTCCCCCGGCCCGCGGAGAGCCGCGCCAGGAAGGGCTGGTAGCGTTCCCGCCCCAGCTCCCACATGCGCTCGAACTCGGTCTCGTAGTCCGCGACCACATCGCTGTTCTCGGGGCCGTCCATGAAGACGGCGTTCTCGTAGTTGGAGAACTCCGCCGTCTCCGACCAGTTGTAGGAGCCCGTGGCCAGCCGCGCCCCATCCACGACGATGAACTTGTGGTGCATGAGCCGCGCCATGGGGTGGTGGTACCTCATGGAGTAGGTCTTGTACCGGACCTCCACGCCACCCCTCTCCAGGAGGGTGGACTTGGAGTCCCTGGCCGCGTATTCGCCCAGGTCCAGGAGCACCCGCAGGTCGAGCTTGGGTCTCTCCTTCCGGAGTTTCACCAGGCCTTCGGCGATGCGGCGGTAGTCGAAGTGGGCCACCGCCACGTGGACCGAGTGCCGCGCGCCCGCGAAGGCATCGAGGATCCGGTCCGCGATGACCGCGCGCCGGTCCTTCATGTTGGCGCTAGTGAAGAGGACCTCGGTCTCGGCGACGGCGGGTCCTACCAGGAGGGCACACCCAGCCAGGGCCGCCGGTACCAGGCCCCGGCCCAGCCAGCCCCGGGCGGTCACTTGGTCTTCTCCGCGGGCGCCTCGGTCACGCGGAACCCCGCCTCCAGGAGGAGCCGGAACTCGTCGGCGAAGACCTTCGCCAGCCGGGGTTCGTCCCGGAAGAAGACCCAGTCCTCGTCGTAGAAGTTGAATGCCCCGTAGGACCAGTTGCCGCTCCCGTTCACCACGTGGCGGGTGTCCACCACGGCGAATTTCTCGTGCATGGTCCGGCCGCAGGTATAGAGGTCCACGCCGCACGCGAGGAGGGGCGCCACCGCCTTGCGATTCCACACGTCGGTCGTGGCCTTGTTGAGGAATACGCGCACGCGTACGTGGCGTTCCACCGCCTCGCGCAGGGCGTCCGCCACCGTGATCTCCCCCGCGGCGCGCAGGGAGGCATACTCCGGGTCGTCTCGCTTCGAACCCACGGCCATGCTGTACATGGCCACGTCGATGGACTTGCGTGCCTCGAGCAGCAACCCCACCAGGGCCCTGGGGAACTCGCCCCGGTGGGAGAAGTGGGGTTCGCGTCGCGGCTCATCGCGAGGGGCGGCCCCCACCAGGCCCGCCGAGCCGGCCGTGAGGCCCAGGGCCAGCGCCACCAGGGCGCCCTGCATGGCCGCTCGACGCCAGCGCCCCGGGCGATAGCCCATCACTCGTCTCCCACCCCTGCGCAACAGGTGGCGGTCCGGTGCAGCCGCGTGTAGCCGAAGCGACCGGCCTCACCCAGGTCGTGGAAATAGACCCGGTGGTCCTCGGTGGGGAGCTGGCCGCAGGTCTTGGTATGGAGCAGCTTGCTCTGCTTGTGGGCGATGAAATTGGAATCCTCGAAGCTCACCACCGGCAGGTCCGTCGCCAGGTCATAGAGGATGCGGGCGGCCTCGTCGTGGACCCCGATAGCGCGCGCCTTGGCACTCGCCTCCAGGGCCAGGTACTCCTTCTTCCGACCGAAAGAGGCCTTGGTATAGGCGAAGGCGTATCCCTCCTGGATGAGGGTCTCGTTCAGGCAAGTGCCGTCTTCCAGGTAGGCATAGGCGATGATCCGCCCGTACTTCTCGCGCTCCAGTTCCTGGGTGCCGTGGTTGCTGACCAGCCGCACGAGCCGCCCTTCCATGCGGTCGCGGACGAACGCGTAGGCGGTCTCGGCGTAGTACTCCACCTTCTTCAAGGAGTGGTGAAGTTCGGGGGTGTCCACGCCGAGCAGGCGCACCAGTTCCCCGTTCTCGATCTCGAAGGTGTCCCCATCGACGACACGGGCGACCCGGTGCCAGCCCTCGGGGATGTCCGCCCCCCCTGCCTCGGGGAGCCGCGTCTCGGCCTGTTCGCAGCCAGTGGTCATCGCCAGAACGAGGACGGACAGAACGGAGAGGACGCTTCGGAGTTTCACGGGAAGCCTTCCTGGGTCTCAGCGTGTGGGACCCTTGAGTCTCACCGGAGCGGGTGAGCACCGCAAGCTCGATGCCTGATTCACCAGCGTGAAAGTCCGTCTCAAGTCGTACTCAACTATACACTATGGAAGGGCTTGGCAAGTCTCCAGGTGTAGTCGTCCCTTTCAGTGACAGGAGGGACTCACCACGCCGTGCGGGGAAGGGGACACAAGAGTGCCCAATGGCGCGGCACCCAGAAAAAACTGGATCCTGGGTATTGACTCGCTCCCGCCCATATCGTATATAGCACTATCCATGGGGGTTCACGTTCGTCAAGTCCACTATATATTGTGATTGGGCACTTGGGGACGAAGAGCGGACCCCGAAGGACCTGGAACCGGGGAGGGCGTCATGGGAGTTCTTGCGGACTGGCAGATCCGGGATCGCGTGGCCATCCGGCCCATGGCCGAGGCGACCCAGGGAGGCCGGGTGATCTCTTACGGCCTGACCTCCTACGGCTATGACGTGAGGGTCGCCCGGCGCTTCAAGATCTTCACGAACGTCCATTCCGCCATCGTCGATCCGAAGAACTTCAGCCCCATGTCCTTCGTCGATGTGGAGGGCGACTTCTGTCTCATCCCGCCCAATTCCTTCGCCCTGGCGGAAACCGTCGAGCATATCCAGGTGCCCAGGGACACGGTGGGGATCTGCGTGGGCAAGTCCACCTATGCCCGCTGCGGGATCATCGTCAACGTCACGCCCCTGGAACCCGAGTGGCGGGGGCGCGTGACCCTAGAGATCTCGAACACCACACCACTCCCCGCGAAGATCTACTCCGGGGAGGGCATTGCCCAGATCCTGTTCCTCAAGGCCGAGGCGCCCTGCGAGGCGTCGTATGCCGACAAGGGCGGGAAGTACCAGGACCAGGTCGGGCTCACGCTGCCGTTGGTGCGGGAGTAGCGCAGAGGGAAGGGACCTCGAGGGGAGGAGGGATGACCATGAGAATCGCACGCCGCTTCACGTCCGAGGGCCAGGACCCCTTCGCGGGGATCGAGATGGCACCGCGGACCTCGCGCATCACGAACCCCGACGGGACGGTGGTCTTCGAGGCCAGGGACGTGATGGCCCCCGTTGCCTGGTCCCAGGTGGCGGTGGACATACTGGCCCAGAAGTATCTCCGCAAGGCAGGGATCCCCGCCGCCGTCCGCCCCGTGGAGGAGGCGGGCCTCCCGAGCTGGCTCTGGCGGTCGGCCCCGGACGAGGCGGCCCTGGGGCGCCTGTCCGAGCCCGAGCGGACGGTGGGCGAGACGGACGCGCGGCAGGTCTTCCGCCGCATGGCTGGTTGCTGGGCCTACTGGGGCTGGAAGGGCAGCTACTTCGACTCCGAGGGGGACGCGCGCGCATTCTTCGACGAGGTGTGCCACATGCTCGCCGCCCAGGTGGCGGCCCCCAACTCGCCCCAGTGGTTCAACACGGGCCTGCACTGGGCCTACGGTGTAGAGGGACCCGCCCAGGGCCACTACTACTTCGACGAGGCCACGGGGGAGGTGGTGCGCTCGCGCAGCGCCTACGAGCGCCCCCAGCCCCACGCCTGCTTCATCCAGGCAGTGGGCGACGACCTGGTGGGCGCCGGCGGGATCATGGACCTCTGGGTCCGGGAGGCCCGGCTCTTCAAGTACGGCTCGGGCACGGGTTCGAACTTCTCGCGCATCCGCGCAGAGGGCGAGCCCCTCTCCGGCGGGGGCCGATCCAGCGGGCTCATGTCCTTCCTCAAGGTGGGCGACCGGGCGGCCGGGGCCATCAAGAGCGGCGGGACGACCCGACGCGCCGCCAAGATGGTGATCCTCGACCTGGACCACCCGGACATCGAGGAGTTCATCAACTGGAAGGTGGTGGAAGAGCAGAAGGTGGCGGCCCTGGTGGCCGGAAGCAGGGAGTGCAACCGGCACCTGAATGCCGTCATGCGGGCCTGCCATGACCTCTCCACGGGCCTGACCGGCGAGGCCCGGTTCGACCCGAAGCGGAATCCGCTCCTCCGCAAGGCCGTCCTGGCCGCCCGGGGCTCCTCCGTTCCAGAGGGATTCACCCATCGGGCCATCCAGCTCTCCTCCCAGGGCTACACGGGGCTGGAGTTCGAGGAATACGGGACGGACTGGCGCTCCCACGCCTATCTCACCGTCTCGGGCCAGAACTCGAACAACACGGTGCGCATCCCCTCGGAGTTCATGAAGGCTGTCGAGGAGGACGGGGATTGGTCGCTGCGCTACCGCACCTCAGGGAAGGTGGCCAGGACGGTCCGGGCCCGCGACCTCTGGGACCAGATCGCCTACGCCGCATGGTCCTGCGCCGACCCGGGCATCCAGTTCGACACCACGATCAACGAGTGGCACACCTGCCCCGTGGATGGCCGCATCAACGCGTCGAATCCCTGCTCCGAGTACATGTTCCTCGACGACACCGCCTGCAATCTCGCCTCGGTGAACCTCATGCGCTTCCACTCGGAGGAACGGGGCTTCGACCTGGCGGCCTACCGGCACGTCTGCCGACTCTGGACCCTCGTCCTGGAGATCAGCGTGGCGATGGCTCAGTTCCCTGCCCGCTCCATAGCGGAGCGCTCCTGGGCCTTCCGGACCCTGGGCCTGGGCTATGCGAACCTGGGCACGCTGCTCATGGTGAACGGGATCCCCTATGACTCGCCCGAGGCCCTCGCCTGGGCAGGTGCCCTCACGGCCCTGCTCTGCGGAGAGTCCTACGCCACGAGCGCCGAGATGGCCGGCGCGCTGGGGTCCTTTCCGGCCTACGCCCGGAACCGGGAACCCATGCTCCGGGTCATCCGCAACCACCGGCGCGCGGCCTACGACTCCCCGCCCGAGGAATACGAGGGCCTGAGCAAGCTCCCCAGGGGAATCGATGCCCACCACTGCCCCGCCGATCTGCTCGCCGCCGCTCGGGAGGCATGGGACAGGGCCCTGGACCTGGGAGAACGGCACGGATTCCGGAATGCCCAGACCACCGTCATCGCCCCCACGGGGACCATAGGTATGGTCATGGATTGCGACACCATGGGCGTGGAGCCGGACTTCGCCCTGGTGAAGTTCAAGAACCTGGCGGGCGGTGGATACTTCCGCCTCATCAACCAGTCGGTCCCCCGGGCCTTGCGCAAGCTAGGCTACGGGGAGGCGGCCATCGCGGACATCGTGCGCTACTGCACGGGGACGGCGACCCTGAAGGGCTCCCCGCACGTCCACCCGGCGGCCTTGAGGGCGAAGGGCTTCGACGCGGACGCCCTGTCCAAGGTGGAGTTGGCGCTGCCGGGGTCCTTCGATCTGCGATTCGCCTTCAACCGGCATCTCCTCGGCGATACCTTCTGCACCGGCGCCCTGGGGCTACCCGCGAAGGACCTGGACCGACCGGACTTCGACCTCCTGACGGCGCTGGGATTCACGCGCGCTCAGGCGGCCGAGGCGAACGACGTCGTGTGCGGGACCATGACCCTGGAGGGCGCACCCCACCTCGAGGTACACCACCTGCCCGTCTTCGACTGCGCGAACCGATGCGGGAAACGGGGGACCCGATTCATCCACCATGGCGCCCACATCCGGATGCTGGCGGCTGTGCAGCCTTTCATATCGGGCTCCATCTCGAAGACCATCAACATGCCCGCGGACGCCACCGTGCAGGACGTCAAGGACGCCTACCTCCTCTCCTGGAAATCCATGCTCAAGGCCAACGCGATCTACCGGGACGGGTCGAAGCTCTCCCAGCCCCTGTCCACCTCCTCGGAGGACGCCACGGGGGCGGGGGCAGCGGAGGCCGAGGGCGCGGGAGACGAGCCGGTCCGGATCGCCGAGCGCCTGGTGGTCCGCTACCTGGCCCGGCGACGGAAGCTCCCCTTCCGGAGGTCGGGCTATACCCAGAAGGCCATCATTGGCGGCCACAAGGTCTATCTCAGGACCGGGGAGTACGACGACGGGGCCCTGGGCGAGATCTTCGTGGACATGCACAAGGAGGGGGCGGCCTTCCGCAGCCTGATGAACTGCTTCGCCATCGCCATCTCCCTGGGTCTGCAGCACGGGGTGCCCCTCGAGGAATTCGTGGACGCCTTCGTCTTCACCCGCTTCGAACCCAACGGGGTGATCCAGGGGAACCCGCATATCAAGAGGTCCACATCGATCATCGACTACATCTTCCGCGAGCTGGCCGTGACCTACCTGGGCCGATCCGACCTGGCCCACGTCCATCCGGACGACCTGCGCGGCGACGCCGTGGGGAAGACGGAGGAGGTGGTGGACTTCGACTCCGAGGAGGTGGTGGCCGAGCGGGTCATCCGCAAGGAGCAGATGCCCACCCTCCTACGGCTCCCGCAGAGCAGGCATCTGCACGCCATTGCTCGGGGGGGCGGCCTCGGCGGCCCCCCCCCGATGTCCCCCCCCAATGGCGCGGGGCACGGCGACGCGACGGTGGTCAAGGGCTTCGCGGCCGCCAGCTCGACCATCGAGGTGGCGCTGGGGACGCCGGCGCACGTGGGGGGACGGGAGGCCCGCCTCAAGGGCTACGAAGGCGACCCCTGCCCCGAATGCGAGCAGTTCACCATGGTCCGGAACGGCACCTGCCTCAAGTGCGACACCTGCGGGTCCACGAGTGGGTGTTCCTAGTCTTTGGGGGGACCCTGGGAGGGTCCCCCCCCACCTACCCCCCACAGTGACCTGCCCCCCCTGGAGGTTGCGGTGATTCAGACGCAATACCGGACGCGCTGTCTCCTCCCCCGCACGGAGCGGCCCGTGCGGGAGGTCACCCTCATCACGGCGGCCATGTTCGCCGGCAAGACGACGGAGCTGCTGGAGCGGTGCTTCCGGCACCAGCTAGCCGGCCGGACGGTGCGGCTCCTGAAACCCGTGACGGACGACCGCTACTCCGCCAGCCACGTGGTGAGCCACCGGGGCCTCCGTGTGGAGTGCGAGACGATCGAGCGCATCGGCCGCCTCGACGGGGCCGACGTCTTCGGCATCGACGAGGTGAACCTCCTCCCCCCTTTCACCGACGAGGCCCTGGACGCCGCCGCCCGGGGCGTGACGGTCATCGCGGCGGGGCTCATGCGCGACGCGGAGGGGGTCCCGTTCGAGACCACGCTGCAGCTTGCCGGGATCGCCGACGAGGTGGTCACCCTCTATGCGGTCTGCCGCTGCGGCTCCATGCGGGCCACCCATACCCTGCGCAAGTGCGCTGGCGGACCCCGCATCCAGGTAGGGGGCGCCGAGCTCTACGAACCGGCCTGCCGAGCCTGCTGGGACTTGGCCATGGAGAATCGCCGAGAGCCCGCTTGATCGGTCGAGGGGTGGATACCTAGAATCCCCCCGTGCCGCCTCTCCAGCCGCAGGCCCACGAGGCCTCTGCTCGACACGCCATCGTCGATGTCGCCCGCCGGCTCTACGACCGCGGCCTCGTCGTCGCGTCCGATGGCAACGTGAGTGTCCGCCTCCCGGATGGCAACGTCCTCATCACCCCCTCGGGCGTCTTCAAGGGGGGACTCACCGCTGACCAGGTCCTGCTTTGCGACCGCGGCGGGAACTACCTCCGCGGACCGGGCCGCCCCAGCTCCGAGATGGCCATGCACCTGGCCTGTTACCAGGAGCGCCCGGACGTACAGGCCGTGGTCCACGCCCACCCGCCCACAGCGGTGGGCTTCACCCTCGGGGGGGTCTCCCTGGCCCATTGCACGTTGCCGGAGGTCATCATCTCCCTGGGGGACATCCCCACGGCCGCATACGCCACGCCCACCACCTACCTCCTGCCCGAGGCGATCCGCGAGCACGTGCGCGGTCACGACGCGGTCCTCATGGAGCGCCACGGGGCCGTGACCCTGGGTGCCGACCCCTACGAGGCGTTCCACCGGATGGAGCAGGTGGAACACACGGCGAAGATCAGCTTCGTGGCACGGATGGTGGGGCAGGTGACACCCCTCCCGACCGACGACGTGAAGGCCCTCCTGGAGATCCGCGGTCGCTTTCGCGGCGGCTCTCCCGCCTCCATTGGGTGCAACTACTGTGGGGCCTGCACCGGAACTCCCTGACGGCCGTTCCCGCGTGGAATGGTTCGCCCGGGAGGTCTATCCTCGGCTGAACCAGGACATCTCGACCCGTCTCCGCGATGCGGCCCTCGAACTGGATCTGGAGGACTACCTGCGGGTCCTGGGAGACCTGGCCGGGCGGCGGGTCCTGGACTTCGGGGCCGGTCAGGGACACAAGGCCATCTTCTTCGCGTCCCTGGGGGCCCAGGTCCTGGCCCTGGACGCCGAGGCCCCGCAGGTGGAGCGTTGCCGGGACAACCTGCGGCGTGCAGCCCCGCTGGCGGGCGCCGTGGACTTCCGCCTCGGGGACGAGACGACCCTGGGCGGACTGGAGGGCGGCGCCTACGACGTGGTCTTCTCCTCCGAGGTGATCGAGCATTTCCCTCGGGACCGCGCCGGGTGGCTCTGCGGCGAGTTCCTGCGGCTGCTCCGGCCCGGGGGTGTGCTCCTACTCACGACCCCCAATGGGGCCGTGGTCGCGCCCGAGGAGCAACCGGGCGAGGGGCACTACGCCCACCACCACAACTTCACGCTGGAGGAGCTCGACGCCCTCCTGGCCGGACACCCGGCGGCCTACCGGCGACTGAGGGGGTATCGGGAGGACCAGCGGCGCAACCGGTGCTTCTACCGCTGGGCGAGGCTGGACACCCGGCTTCGGACCTCCCGCCGCCTGAGCGCCCCCATGCGTTCGGCCTACGGCGCCGCCTCGGCCCCCCTGGTGCGCCTCTACAACCGCCTGGTGCACCCCTGGGTCCTGGCCCGTTCCCGGCGGAACCGAGCCCTGCGCGAGGGCGACCTGTCCGGCCGGTGCATCTTCTACGCGGTGCGGAAAGCGGGCCCGTAGCCAGGTCCCTACCTCCGCATCAGCTCTTCGAGGGCCTCCTCGGTGCCGGCTCCACAATCACGCGCGTGAAGGCTTTGCCCGCGGGCGAGGCCACGGCTAGAGTGGGCCGTCGCGGTGCGCGATGGGGGGCGGGGCCATGGGGCGGGAGGTGAGGAAAGGGCGCTGGGGACGTTTCCGTGGGGGCTGGGGGGGGGGGCAGCAATGAGGGCGCAGGGCCTCAGCGCGGTCCTCCTCGTCGTCCTCCTCGCCCCGGCGGCACGGTCCGGCACCGAGGCCAGGAGCCGCCTGTCGCTGTTCGGGCCTGAAAGCTTCACCCGCACAACCCGGGGGCCCGACCGCTTCACCCGCACCTTCCCCAGCCCGACCACCGAAGGTCGCTTCTTCCTGACCGTGGCCAACGGCGATGGATTCGGCAACAGGCTGTCCTCGGGCACCATTTCACTGAACGGCGAGACCATCTTCGTCCCATCCGACTTCAATCAAGGAGTGGTCCGCCTCCGGGCTGAGGTCGGGATCTTCTCGACGAACGAACTCACCGTGGAGATTGCATCCAACCCCGGCAGCTTCTGGGCCATCGATATCGAAGGGGACGTTCCCGAAGCGGTCCTCCCACCAGACCAGAGAGATCGCTCCGGTGTGGGGACATTCTTCTCCCATGCCTTCGTGGGGACGCTTCCGGAGTCCACCGAATCCGTGACCATCACCCCTCCTGCGAGCACCGGCCGGTTCGACCTGGAACTCACCAACGGCTTCGGCCTGGAGCGGGTGACATCGTCCCGGGTGTTCCTGAACGGCGTGGAGGTCGTCCGGCCCCAGGACCTCAACGAGTCCGTCGACTTCTTGCGTGTGCCCGTGGTCGTCAAGGACACCAACACAATGGACGTCCACATCAAATCCGGCGCTGGACACACCTACACACTGGAACTCAAGGGTTTTGTCCCCGACACCGAGCCGCCGTCGGTGTCCATCCAATCTCCGATGTCCGGAGAGTGCACCGCAGCCGCCTCCGTCGCTCGGGTGGTGTACTCCGATGCAGTCACCGGGGTAGACCCGGCGACATTCAGGGCCCGCATCGACGGGGTCGATGTGACCCCGAAGTTCGTGGTCCGTGGGACCAGCGCCACGGTCGTTCTGAGCGACATCGAGCCCGTCCTCGGCGAATCCACCCGTGTCGTATTGGAGGTGGAGGTGTGCGACAACGCCGCCAACCGCTCGACCGCGAGCGTGGCCTTCATCTATGACACGACCACACCGACGGCCTTGATCGAGGAGCCCCCAGAAGGGACCATCACCCACGACAATACGCCGGACGTTTTCGTCTCTTTCTCGGATGCGACCTCGGGGATCGACGCGGCGACTGCCAAGCTCCTCATGAATGGGGAGGAGGTCACCGAGAAGTTCTCGATTTCCTCCACCGGCGCGGTATTGAGCCCGAACACCTCGGTGGTTCTTCCGGACGGCGCGGCCATCGAGATTCGCGCGAATGTTGGGGACTGCTCCGGCAACAGCACCACGGTGAGCCGCACGATCCTGGTCGATACGGTGCTGCCAGCCCTCGCCATCGAGAACCCCACGGAGGGTGCCGGCAGGTATCTCGTTACCGTCCCCAGAGTATGCCTTGACCGCCGTCATGGCATCCCGACCGGTGCGTGACCGCCATGGGGGCATCCTGGGCGGCGAGGTGAGCGAGGTCGGGGCGGAGTGCGCGTGGCCGTGTGTCGCCGGAAGCGATGATGCCGATGGACGTTCGCGCATCCAGCCACCTTCGATGGCCACCGCCCTGTGCCTGGCATCCTGGATGTATAGGAACGGGGCATGCGTGCACGAGAACGCCGCGGCCGTGCCTTCTGTCCGGCGAGCCGAATCCGCGCGGGGTCTCCGGAGACCCACCGGCTGCGGGAGCGGGTGCGAGCGCTCGAGGCCGAGAACGCGCTCCTTCGGAAGAAGGCGGGTGAGGCCGAGGTCTTGAAGCGCAAGCTGGAGGCGGCGAAGGCGCGCGTGCGCGAACTAGAGGCGGCCCTGGTGGAGGCCCGGCGGAGCCAGCACCGGCAGGCGGCGCCGTTCCGGCGGGACGACGAGAAGAAGGACAAGCCGTCGCCGGAGCCCGCGAACCTCGGGGGGAAGCCCACGCTTGGCGGCCCGCCACGCCCGGGCCGGAAGCTGGGGCACCCTGCCGCGAACCGTGCGAGGCTCAAGCCGGACCGGTTCCAGGAGAACCTCTTCCCGCGGGACCAGGAGGGAAAGCCAAGCTGTCCGGGCTGCAACGCCTAGCTCCTCGGCGTCCGGCAGCGGGTCCAGCAGGTGGTGGACCTCCCGGAGCCCGGGCGGGTGGTGACCGACGTCACCGTGGAGTCGGCGACGTGCCCCCGATGCAAGGTGGACTACACGACCTTGAACCCCTACACGAGGAGCGCGGCTGCGGGGGCGGCCTGCGTCCAGATCGGTCCCCGGATCCTGGCCCTGTCCGCGCTCCTCCATCACGAGCGGGCGGTCCCCATGGAGGCGGTAACGGAACTTGTCCGGGTGCTCACGACGCTCGAAATCCGGCCGAGCACGCTCGTGCGGGGGATGCAGCGGCTCGCGGACCGGGCGATCCCGACCTACATGGAAATCCTCGCGGGGATCCAGTCGGGCGCGCACGCGAACCTCGACGAGAGCGGGTGGCGGGTGAACGGCCAGTCGGCGAGCGTGCACGTGGCGGTGGGGGACGAGGAGACGCTCTACAAGATCACGCCGGGGCGGGGCTCGGACGTGCCCGCGGCGACCCTGGGGCCGGACTTCCGGGGTGTCCTCTCGACGGACGGCTCGCAGATCTACGACGAGCTCCCATGCACCGACCGGCAGACCTGCCTGGGGCACCTCGCGCGACACGCACGCGCGGTGGAGAAGACGGCCCAGGCGCGGGGGAAGGCCTTGCCCCGGAGGGTGCTCGCGTGGGTCCGCTCGGCGGTGGAACTCCGCGGTCGGGTCGGCGCGCTCCCCAGGGGGGTGGTCGAGTCGCCGATCACCGTCCTCGATCAGGACCTCCTCGACATGTGCGGAGGCAGTGATCGGCGCTACGAGTACGAGCACCAGGGCCTCGCGAACTACATGTGGAACCGGCGTGAGTTCTGGTTGACGTTCCTCAAGCAGCCCGGCCTGCCGAACCTCGACGATACCAACAACGCGGCCGAACGTGCGCTGCGCCCTGTCGTGCGGTGTCGGAAGGTGAGTGGCGGGAGCCGGAGCTGGCGCGGCGCCGAGACCCACGCCGTCCTCGCGAGCGTTATCCGGACCTGCCGCCAGCGCGGCGTAGCCCCCGAACAACAGCTCGCAGCCATCCTCCGGCCGGAGCAGCTCTGGCTCAAACGGCTCCGGGCGCCACCGGCTGAACGGGGGCGGTAACGTGATACCGTGGACCTGCCTGTCGATGACAGATTGTATGACGTGGTCGGTCTGCCGGCACCGTCCGTGGAAATAGACGAGACAAGGCGACTGACTGGCATCGAGGACGAGAATGGCGATCCAATTGGTGACCGCGAACGAAACAAGGGCATCGCCTCTGCCGCCATCAAGCTCCCCGGCTGGCATCGCATCCTGATCTTCGACAAGACCAAGCTCTTCCGCACCACCGAGCAGGTGCAGACCCAGGCGGGCACGCGCTCCGCGGACGCCAGCTACCTCGTGGTCTCCGCGGACTTCGACTTCTACTGGGTCCACGACACCGTGGAAGGCCGACGCGCCACGCCTACGCGCTCGCTCAACCAGCGCAAGGTCCTACGCATAGAGCAGGCCGTCGAGCCCCTGCCCCGTTTCGCCGACACCCCCCAGGCCACGGACTTCGACGCCCACTACCACACGATGAGCGAGTTCACCACCGATCTGGGACTCTTCGCGCCCAAGAAGGCCCATGGCGGGCCGCTGCGCATGGTGGAACTCTCGGCCTTCGCCCTGGGGCTGATCGATACGGATGTTCGCGACACGCTCGAGGCTTCCAACCGCCTCATCACCACCGATCACAACGCCTTCCTGACGGACCCCCACGACATCCCCGAGGTGGGGCCCTACCGCGACCCGGTGACGGGGCAGGTGCGCCCGCCCCGCGAGGAGTACGAGGTCCTCAAGGAGTTCTTCGGTCCGCTCTCGGCGGGCCAGGAGGTGACGCTGGCCGCGGATGAGTTCGGTCGCCAGCCTATCGGGACCGTAGGGCCCGTGACGGCCGAGATCGTGATCCCCTTCCTCCTCTCCCTGGGCCGGCACGCCCTGGCCTACGGGCACCCGGTGGCCTTCCCGGGCCCCTGGCATGGGGGCAAGGCCGGCCTCTCGCGTCAGGGGATCGACAGTCTCCATGACCCGGTGGCTCGTGGGATCGCCGGCCGTGCCCTCGACGCCCTCACCTCCGCCACGGGCTCCCGGGAACTCGTGCTGGCCGAGCCCAACAACCTGGGCGTCGGCCGGGTCATCCGCGAGCTGCGCGACGGCACAGGCCCGGAGGGGGCGCGCGCCGGAAACGGCGTCCTCTTCGCCGCCCACCCGCTGGCGGCCCCGTTCTTCGTCTGGGAGGACGAGAAGTTCGCCGAGGCGGCCCGCTTCGACCGCTTCCAGAACGACGAGAACGGCGTGCGCGACGATGGCTTCGTCTTCAAGGGGCTCCAGCGCTGGAACATCCAGAGCCTGAACACGAGGGACAGCCTTTACGGCTACCAGCTCCGCCGCCTCAACCCCTTCGAGCCCACGGGAAAGATCGTGGACCGCTCCCGGCGCCTGGCCGGCGCCGTCGTCCCCGAGCTGGAGGTCGTCTACCGGCCAGGCTGGGAGCCCGAGGCCGACCCCTACGAGGAACTCAGGAACGGTCTAGGGCGCTGGGAGGACCTCTTGCGCCAGGGCCTCGACTACCGCTTCGTGGGCCAGGAGAACCGCCGCTTCCTTCGCAAGCTCTACGCCATCGCCGGCACCGACGCCCATGGCGACTTCAACTACACCACCGATGTCCTGGCCTCCCACCTCTCGGAGCCCCGGATCCTCTTCGCACCCATTGGCGTCACCTCCGCCGTCAACGACAACGCCTTCGGAAAGCTCAGGACGCACCTCTTCGGGCGCGACCGCGCGGAGATGGATCACGGCCGCGCCGTCCTGACGAACGGCCCGCTCGCCGACTTCTTCTTCGACGCCGAGCTGCGCTTCGATGACGCGGGCTTCCACTGGTTCGACACCCGCGCGGACCCCAGGAGCGCCCAAGATCGTGACGGTCAGATGGGCGGCACGGGTCGCTTCGACGGCGGGCGAACGCTGCTCTGGGAGCCGGAAGGGCGCCCCGTGGTGCGCTACCGCTGGACGAACAGCGCGGACTTCGGCGGCGACATCGAGGACATCGCGCTCTTCGGCGCCTTCGAGGGCGAGAGCGGCGGCCCCACGGCCTTCCGCGGCCTGACGACGCCGCTGGAGAACGACCTTGGAGCCTTTGACCTGGTTGGCTTCCGTAGACCGGTGCCGCCCGGCCAGCCGCCGAAGCCCGTCACCCGAGCGGCGATCTACCTGGGCGCCTTCACCGAGGCCCCGGCCGGTGGGCGCTTCATCAACGGCCAGTTCTTCTGCCTGACGAACCCCATCTGGACCTCTCCCACCGTCCTGGACCCGAGACTCGCCCCGCCGGGCCTGGGGGACACGCCCCCCGCCGTCAATGCCTTCAGCAACCTGGTCTGCCCGAGGGGGACGTTGAGCCTGCTGGTGAGTTTCAGCCACAGCATGGACGTGACCCAGGACTTCCGCGCCCGGGGCAAGCAGCTCAACGCAGGCGGCAGCACGCTGCCCAGTCCCCAGACCTTTGCCATGGACCTGGTGAGCACCCTGGGCGATGCCTCCGGTCGCAGCTTCCTGTTCCAGAATGTCTCGGAGGTCGTCTTCCCCGCCGACCCGCTGCGACGCTATCCGCCTGGCCGGGACGCTATCACGCTGGTGATGTACCTGGAGCATCCGGTGGACATCCACGGCAACGTGCTCAACCCAGTGGCGAAGACCTTGATGATCGATCTACCCCCTTACCGGGTGCACTAGGGGCACGCATGAAGAGACGCGCGCACAGGCTCCTCCTTCTCCCCCTCGTGCTCCTGGCCGGCTTGCTGGCTTGCATCCTGCGGCCGTGGCACCGCTGGCCCCCGCCGGGAGTCATCCTGCATCCCCCCGAGAGGGAGGAGGCGAAGCAGCGCTGGCTGGCCAAGCTGGACGACTACCAGAGCCGGCGGATCCGGGCGTGGAGCCTGGAGGAGCTGTCGGCTATCAACGACATCGAGTACAGCCCCGACGGCAAGTACCTGGTACTGATCAACGCCAGGTTTGCCTATGTCATCGATTCCCTTAGCTTCGAGGTCCTGTCCCTGACGCTCCCCGCCGCGGATTCCCTCGCCGTCCACCCTGGCGGCGAGTTCTTCGCCTGCGGCGAGGGGGACGCGACGGTCTCGATCCGCGCCATCCCCACGGGCAGGGTGCTTCAGCGCTTCGAGGTGGACGTCCCGTGGAACGAGCGCTCCCTGGAGAGGGGCGCCGAGAGCGATGCGCGCTCGCTGCGGGCCATCCAGGATCTCGTCTTTTCTCCCGATGGCCGCTGGCTGGCCTTGCGGCCTGGATTGCCGGACCATGTCTGGCTCTACCGGACGGAGGACTGGTCCTTCCACCGGGTGGTGCACACGGACCGGGTGGTCAGGGGACAGGGCCTCTTCCCCATAAGTGCAAGCAAGTCCTTCGGTGTTCAGCAACTCGTCTTCACCGCGGATTCCAAGGAGCTCATCGTCGTCGATAGACGTGGACCCGATAGTTCTGTAGGGAGACGAGCGCAGGGGGGGGGGGTCTTCTACGACGTGGAGACCGGTGAACAGAGAGGCATCCTCGTGGCTCCACCCGAGGTGGAAGAGCGGACCGTCAACATCTCGGGGACTCCAACGGATGGGCGCTACATAGGGTTTGCGTGGAATCCAGCCACACGGAGAGTGATTGATGATCGTGTCCCCTGGGCCGAGAGTTGGGTCTCCATCTGGACCGACGACCTCGAACACCCCGCACAGTACCCCCCGCCCTACGAGGACCATTGGGGTTTGCTTTCGCCCGATGGCCGCTGGCTGGTCACCCTGGGGCATGCAATCGCCCTCTGGGACGTCGAGAAGAAGGAGACCTATTTCGTTGCCCACCTGCCCAGGCGGGCGCGCTACATGGCCATCTCCCCCGACTCCACCGAAGTAGCTGTCGTCCAGGGCTGGAACACCATCTACATCTTCGACATCGTGCGGGGCGACGCCCCGGCCAAGGTCGTGCGCCCCTTCGAGGAGGAGTGGGCGGAGGAGTGGGAGGGGGGGAGGTAGGGGCATGATCGTGACGAGACACCTCGGGCTGCCTTTGAGCATCGTTGTTTCTCTATTTGCCGGCTGCTCCGGGGGGCACGACACCGTCGTGCTGGCAGCTAGCGTGGAGCCGAGCATGGCCACCCCGGACTTCCTCCGCGAGTCCGCCGACCACCCGGACACCATCCCGGAGGCGGAACTCGTGGCGCAGGTCCGGGCCGGGAGGGACCCGGCGGCGATGCTGGTGGCCTTGCGTCTGCTCCAGGGACGCGGGGGTGGTGTCACCGAAGCGGAGGCGCTTCTGGATCGTCAGGACACCTCGGATGTCCTGCGTCTCAATGCCCTCGCCGGCCTGGTGAGGATGCGGACGGAAGAGAGCGGTGAGGCCGTCCGTCGCATCTATGCCCAGCACCTTGGCGAACCGATAGCGGTGCAACTCCTCCAGCTCCTTGGGGAGTACGGGGATGAGGAAGATGCCGCCTTCCTGCGTTCGCGAGTGGCAGAAGGGGCGTCCCCGGAGGAGGTCTACCGGGTCCGGAGCGCCCTGCGGCGGATTGAGGTCGGGAACTGAACCGGGGGACCCGAGGGGATTCAAGGGAGGGGGAGGATCATGGGAACGCGCCAAGGCAAGGGTCGTAGTCCGTCGCGGCGTCGCCGTTGGCGCCGAGGCATTGCCCTGTCCGTCCTTCTGGGCATCGGGCTGACGCTGCTCGGCGCGCCGAGGACCTCGCGGGCCGAAGGGATCACCTTCCAGGGGCGGCTGACAGGCGATGATGGCCTGCCGGCCGTGGGTCCCGTGACCCTGACGCTCTCCATCTACGACGAGAACCAGGCCGCCGTGCTGTGGCGCGAGCAGCACGCCAGCCAGGGCCTGGAGAACGGCCTGTTCTTCATAGTGCTGGGTACGGGGACGCGGACCGGGGGCGCCGCCGCCACCTTCGGCGCGGTATTCAACGGCCGGCCGCGCTTCGTGGAGGTCGGCGTCAACAACGACCCCGCCCTCACCCCACGGATGCGGCTCACCGACGCCGGCTTCGCCATCGCCTCGGGAGGGATCATCGACACCGCCACGAACGCCCTGCTCACCAGCGCCAGCCTCCTGCGCGCTGACCAGGACGACACCACGACGGGGACCCTAACCGTAGGAAACCTGAAGGTCGCGAATCGTTCGGCCACCGTCCTCGACACACAGGCCAACCTCGACGTGAGGTCGATCCGCATCAATGGCCAGCCCATTATCAACGAAAGCGGAAACGTCGTGGGGCCGGCGCTGATCCGAGGGGCCTCGATACCAAGGCCGGGCTTCCACAGCGGGTTCGTGTTTGTCCCTCAAGGACCCGCGGGGAGGACGCTGACCCACAACCTGGGCGATCCAGATGCCCTGCTTGTCGATCATCAGTCGTTTTCGCAGTCCATCGGTATCAACGATGCTGCTGAGGGTATCGACGAGTTTGCCAATGTCTCCCACGTCGGCGCCCATTGGAGCAAGCTTTCGAACACCCAAGTCTTTCTCGAGAGAGGTCACACTGGCGACCTGCACTCCCACCAACAGCAAGTCCGGATCTGGCAATTGGGCAGCATGGGTGGTTTCCCTTCCCCAACGACAGATTCTGGCTGGGTCGCGATAAGCCCCTCTGGGACGATCACCCTTCCATCTGCCGCCGGCGACCCCGAGGATTTCCTCGTGAACCTCCAGTTCCGCCACCTGGGAGACCGCCTTATCCACAACATGGGATTCGGTGTCGACTTTAGCGGCTTCGGCGATGTCGGGGGCTATTGGTTCGACCTCAAGAACCAGTCCATTTCCCTGCACAGGGCACCCCAGGATTCCTTTGCTCAAGAGATGCGTGTCCGGATCTGGAACTACGGCCCGGGAGGCAGCCTTCCACCTCCGGATTATGACTCGGGATTCGTGGAGCGACCGGTCTTGGGTGTCGCCCCGAAAACGGATTTCGTCCATTTCCACAACCTGGGCGCGTCCCCCGCCCGGATGTTCGTGGACTTGACATTCAAGTCCAGTTTCCCGTCTACGAGGGCTAGCGGGATCCATGTGGCGCGCAGAGGCATCGATGACCCCGCCAACCTGGGTGCGCACTGGCACCATCTCGAAGAGAACAGCATTCGCGTCACGACGACGACCGGAGATCCGGACGTGGACTTCTATCGCGTCCGGATATGGGTCGTGGGTCAGTAGGTCGTCGTGAAACGCAGCTCTGACCGGGCCCGGGGGCTCCTGGCGGCGGGCCTGGTGGCCCTCGCCGCCGGCGGCCCCGCCGATGACGATGACCTCACCTGGACCCAGGCGACCTCCGCTGCGCCATGGAGCAAGCGTTGGGAACATACCAGCGTCGTGTTCCATGACAGGATGTGGGTCCTTGGGGGGCGCGACGGCGGCTTCGAGCATAACGACGTCTGGTCTTCCGCCGATGGCATCACCTGGACCCGGGCGACCTCCTCGGCCCCATGGGGCAGGCGCTATGGCCATACCAGCGTCGTCTTCGACGGCAGGATGTGGGTCCTTGGGGGGCAAATTCGCGGCAGCCACATGGACGACGTCTGGTCCTCCGCCGATGGCATCACCTGGACTCAGGCGACCCCCGCGGCCCCATGGGGAGGGCGCACTAACCATACCAGCGTCGTCTTCGACGGCAGGATGTGGGTCTTTGGGGGACGCCACAGCCGCACGGACGACGTCTGGTCCTCCGCTGATGGCATCACCTGGACCCAGGCGACCCCCGCGGCCCCATGGAGCGGGCGCCTTCACCATACCAGCGTCGTCTTCGACGGCAGGATGTGGGTCCTTGGGGGACGCGACAGCACCACGGACGACGTCTGGTCCTCCGCCGACGGCATCACCTGGACCCGGGCGACCTCCGTGGGAGAATTGAGCAGGCGCTATGACTATACCAGCGTCGTCTTCAATCGCAGGATGTGGGTCCTTGGGGGATACGACGGCGTTCCGAACGACATCACTTCCTCCGCCGACGGCATCACCTGGACCCGGGCGACCTCCGCGGCCCCATGGACCCGGTCGACCTATGGGTTCCCACGGAGCGAGCGTCGAGGACATACCAGCGTCGTCTTCCATGACAGGATGTGGGTCCTTGGGGGCGGTGACTGGGGGGGCCGTGACGGTGGCGGCCTCATGAACGACGTCTGGTCCTCCCCGTAGGCGTGCCCTGTCCTCGTTCGTGAGATGGGCGCCCACGACCGGAGCTACCGCCGCATCAGCTCCTCGAGGGCCTCCTCGGTGCCCACCACGATGATCACGTCGCCCGCCTCGATCACCGTGTCCGGGAGCGGGACGCGGGCCTTGCCGTCCTTCCCCTTGCGGATGGCCACCACGTTCACCTGATACTTGTTGCGCAGGTCCAGGTCCTTGAGGTCGCGGCCCACGAAGTGGGACGGCGTCTCGACCTGCATGGCCGCGAAGCCCTCGCCGAAATCCACCCACTCGATGACGTTGGGCGTCACCAGCCTCTGGGCCAGCCGCAGGGCCGCATCGTCCTCCGGGGCGATGACCTCGTCGGCCCCCACCAGGGAGAGGATCCGGCCCTGCACCTCCTCCACGTGGCGCGTGATGATGCGCCGCGCGCCTATTTGCTTCAGGGTGGCGGTGGTGAGGACGTTGGCCTCGAAGTGCTCGCCTATCGCCACCACCACCGCGTCCATCTTGGCGAGGCCGTGCTCCCGGAGGGAACGCTCGTCGCTCGTGTCCATGCGCACCGCGAGGGCCACCTGGTCCTTCACGCGCTCCACGAGCTGGGGGTCCTTGTCCGCGGCCAGGACCTCCACCCCCGCGCGGGCCAGGGCCCTCGCCAGCACGCGCCCGAACCGACCGAGCCCCAGCACCGCCACTTTCATCGGACGGCCTCCCTTGCCACCGGACTAGCCTATCATCACGTTCTCGGCGGGGTACTCGTATCCCTGTACCCCCTCCCGGTGGGCCAGGGCCAGCACCAGGGTGAGGGGGCCTATTCGCCCCAGCAACATGAGGACGGCGAGGAGCAGCTTCCCGGTGGCGCTCAGCTCCGGGGTGATCCCCGTGGAGAGGCCCACGGTCGCGAAGGCGCTCACCGTCTCGAAGAGGACGGCCTCGAAGGAGAAGCCCTCCGTGAGGCAGAGCACGAAGGCGAATACCGACACCAGCATCCCCCCACTGATGGCCACCGCCACGGCGTTCCTCACCGCCTGGTGGGGGATGCGGCGGCCGAAGGCCTCAACCTCCGAGCGCCCCCGGAACACCGATACGACGTTGGCCAGGAGCAGGACGAAGGTGACGGTCTTGATCCCGCCGCCCGTGGAGCCGGGCGAGGCCCCCACGAACATGAGCATCATCATGAGGAATTGCGTGGCGCGCGAGAGCTCGGCGATGGGGACGGTGTTGAATCCCGCCGTGCGGGTGGTGAGGGACTGGAACACGGAGGCCATGACCCGCTCCCACGGGCCCAGCGGCGCGAAGGCCGGCCCGTGGTACTCCACCAGGAGGATGGCCACGGCCCCCAGGACGGCCAGGACGACGGAGCACCAGAGGACCATCCGGGCCTGGACCCCCAGGTGCGGTGTGGCCGGACTCACCGCGCCGGCGTGGGCCTCATCCATGCGGATCGCGTCCCGGAGGAGGCGGCGGGTCGTGCCGGGGTTCGGGCGGGCCGAGGCGGCCGAGGCCAGGCGCAGGCGGACCCCGGCTGCGCGGACGAGGTCCAGCGCGACGATGAAGCCCAGGCCGCCCAGGACCAGGAGGCCCGCGATGGTGAGGTTCACCGCCGGGTCCCCACGGAACCGCACGAGGGAGTCATCCCACAGGGCGAAGCCCGCGTTGCAGAACGCGCTCACCGAGTGGAAGACGGCCGCGTGGAGCCGCCCGCCGGGGGCGTCCTCGCCCAGGGCCATGTAGAGGGCCGCCGCGCCGGCGGCCTCCGCCAGCAAGGTCCCCAGGAGGATGAAGCGCACGACCCGGCCCACCCCGCCCAGGGCCTCGAAGTTCAACACGTCCTTCATGGTGACGGCGTCGCGGATCCCCATCCCCTTCCCCAGCGTCAGGGCGAAGAAGGCCACGCAGGTCATGAGCCCCAGTCCGCCCACCTGGATGAGCGCCAGGATCACGGCCTGGCCGAAGGGGGTGAAGTCCTCGTACGTCGAGACCACCGTCAGCCCCGTCACGCAGGTGGCGCTGGTGGCCGTGAAGAGGGCGTCCACGGGCGAGATCCCGTCGTGCGTGGCCCGGGGCAGGAGAAGGAGGCCCGCCCCCAGGAGGATGATGAAGACGAAGGAGAGGGCCGTCGTGAGCGCGGGGTTGAGACCGAGCCTCTCCTGGGCCTGGCGGATCCGGTGGCCCAGTTCCCGGACCACGAGGAGCAGCTCCGCCAGGTCCAGGAGCCCCGACTCCCAGGCCTCGGATCGCGGCGACCAGGCTCCCCAGCGCCACCGGAGCCACGCGTAGTAGAGGGCCAGGGCCCCCAGGACCACGCCCGCGGCCTTGCGCGACCCCAGGTAGTCCAGGGGCGAGGAGGCGAAGAGGGCGCTGGTGAGCCAGCGAAGGGCGAAGATCCCCACCACCAGCCGGTCCAGGTGCCTGAACGGCATGGTCCAGTCGTCGGGGACGCGGGCGCCGTGACGCGCCAGCAGGGACGCGGCGGCCAGGGCGGCCGCGAGGGGGAGGAGGACCTCGAAGGGCCGAGCCAGACGGTCCCGGACCCGGGGGCGCGCCTCGACGAAGAGCTGGGTCAGGCGGCGCGTGGCCGCCAGGGGGTCAACCTCCACCTACGGTCCCACGCCGGGCGGCGACGGGGGCGAGAGGACCACCACGGTCTGGAAGCCGCGCACGCGACCCTGCCCGCCCTTGGTCCAGCGCACCAGCACCTCCGCGAGGAACCGGAGGCCCTCGTCGTCCATCGCCACGAGGGCCAGGTCATACCGGTAGGAAGGATACCCGCGGACCTCCCCATCCTCCACGACCTGCCAGCGTGAACGCCGAGGCCTCGAATCCCCTCCGGCGGGCTCGCCAGGGACCTCGTCGGGGGGAGGGACGGGCGGGGCGTCCTCCTCCATCGGGACCCAGTGTGTGCCCTCCCCGCCCTCCAGCTCCACCAGGACGGCGGGTCGCGAGTCGCCCAGGGAGGCCAGGGTCTGGGCCGTCAACCGCCCCTCGAGGTCCGCCAGGACCCGTGAGGCCACCAGGGCCGCGGAGGTCTCGTCCACGGCCCGCTTGCCGGTGGCGCTCCCGGACGCCAGGAGGGCCAGGGCGGCGGAGAGGCCGATCATGAGCACCGCCATGGCCACGAGGACCTCGAGGATGGTGAAACCCCCGGCCGACGCCCGCGGGCTGCTCATGGCCGTCCCTGTCCACGGCCTCGTCGCACCCGGCCGCTCACGGAAGCCGCACCACCAGGGAGAAGCTCCGCCCGGCGCGCACGGTGGCACCTGCCGCGTGGCCAACCGCCTGGGTCCCCCGTACCCCGCGCCCACCCTCCTCCACCACCACCTCTCGCTCCGTGACCCCGCGGTAGCGGATCCACTCCTCGTCTACCTTCACGTAGCGCTCGGACTCCTCCACGGGGAGGCCGACGGTGGATTCCACGCGAAGCCTGGGATCCGCGTCCGACGCGGCCTCCAGGAGCCGCGTGGACGGCGCGCCGGGGCCCCCCGGCGCGAGGACCACCACCACCTCCACCCGCGTGGGGTAGAGGTCGTCGGAGGGGTCGGCCACGGAGCCTGGCCCGGCGTGATAGGCGAAGCCGGCGGCGAGCCCGCGGGTGGAGTCCCAGTCCGCGCACGGCCCCCGGGCCTGGTCCCCGGGGGCCCGCAGGTCCTCCGCCACCAGGTAGGGGGCGTCCCACTCGTCGGTGGCCGGGGCCCAGTAGTTGAGCTCCAGGAGGAGGACGCCCTCGGCCACCACGGGCGCCCGGTCGCGCATCGCCGCGAGGTCCGCCAGGGTGGCGTCGTCCAGGAGCGAGCCCGCGCCTCCCACCGGGGCGCGCACCCCTCGGCGCACCTCCATGGAGCCGGCCTGGGGGTCCACCAGGTAGGCCACCTCCATGAGCCCGCCTGTGGGGAGGAGGCGGAAGCCCGCGGCCTCGTCCAGGTCCCCGGCGCCGTCGTAGGCGGCGTTCGCCCCCAGGGCGGAGCCCGCCTGGCGAAGCAGCGGGTCCGCCGCCTCCCGCGTCGTGGTCCGCACCAGACGCAGGCGCTGGCGCCCCAGGGCGTCGTAGTCCCCGAGGAACCGGACGGGCGCCGTGCCCGCGGGGGAGGTGCGGGTGGCCGACAGGTCGTCCTGGATGGAATCCAGGAGGAGCCGGGCCCGCTCGTTCAGCTCCACGACGGCCTCCCCCGCCTGCCAGCTCCGGATGGATCCGCCCAGGACGGCCGCCAGGATGCCCCCCAGGATGATGAACACCGTCATGGCGACGAGGAGCTCGATCAGGCTGAAGCCGCCCGGCGGCTCGCCCCTCACTCCCGCCACTCCTCGCGGGAGATGGTGCGGGAGGGGCGGTGGTAGAGGACCTCCACCCGCCGGAGGACCGGGGTGTCCTTCCAGAGGCCGGCGGCGAAGGCACCGGGCCGGTAGCCCAGGCCCACACGGACCTCGCAGAGGTCGGCCCTCCGGCCCATGGGGTTCGGGCCGGCGGGGCGACCGGCCCGGTAGGGCCCCGGACTCGACACCCACTCCGGGCGGCCGTCCAGCCGGAGCCTTACGTCGATGAGCGTGCCCGGCGGCTCCACCCCCTGCCAGCGCGCGTCCAGCCACCAGGCCTCGCGGACCGTGGTGCGGGCCTCGAAGGCCGCCTCGTCGGGCCCCTGCACCGCGGCGTCGAAGCGGTCGTAATGTCGGAAGGGGATGGCCACCACGGCGGCCCCGGCGGCATGGGCGGACCGGGTGGTCCCGAAGGAACCGCGATAGGTGGGGACCGAGAAGCGGTCCGTGCAGCGCACCAGGCCCGCGGCATCCAGTCCCCGGTAGGCCATCACCTCGCCCGCGGCCCAGGCCCCGGCGCCGGGGTCGAAGAGGACATGGCCCTCCGGGGGGAAGCCGGCGGTGTGGCTCAGCGCGACCTCGGCCCGGTCCACCTCGCCCGCCAGGACGGCGAAGGGCGTGGCCGGCAGGAGGTAGACCGCCGACTCGCGGGCGTGTCGCGCCGGGGTGGTGCCCAGGAGACCGCGGACGCAGCCCACCATCCGGGCCCCCTCGACGCGGGCGTAGCCCATGCACTCCCCGTCGATCCGGATCACCCCGCTCGTGGGAAAGAGGCCGGCCAGCCCCGCGGCCTGCACGAGCTGGTCCAGCAGGGCGGCCAGGGGCGGTGGCAAGGTCCCCTGCGGGGCGAGGAGCGGGATCTGGGTCTGGGTCGTGTCCAGGTCCGCGCCCAGGAAGGAGAGGTCCGTGTCCAGGGTCGAGGCGATGGCGGGCGGAAGGACCGCGCGGAGCTGGGCCGAGATCGCCCCCAGGTTCAAGGCCGCGGCCATGGCCTCCGAGGCCAGGTCCCGGGTCACGCGCAGCTCGTCCAGGGTACCGGGGAAGGGCTCGCCGGGAGACGCCGAGGCGGTCGCGGCCGAGCCTCCGCCGCCGGGGCCCCCGGCGGGCGCGGGCGCGGGCGGCGGGCGCAGCCTCCCCAGCCAGGCCTCGCTCGGGAGCCGCGTGGGGAGCGCCCCGGAGGGGAACTTCACAAGGCGGGCCCCGCTCGCGGCCACGTAGGGGCGCGCCAGGGCCGCGTCCAGGGCCGCGTATCGCAGCTCCCCCCTGCGGTTGAAACCGATGGGGGAGCCCGGGGAGGCCACCATGTCCCAGACCGGCTCCGCCAGCTCCACGGTGGCGGCCCGGTCGATCTGCCGCTCCTCGCCCGGACCGCCACCGTCGTCCGTCACGGTGACCCAGTCTCCCTCGCCGGCGTCCAGGTCCCCCAGCCGGAGCACCTGCAGGACCGGCGTCCCCGCCGCGTAGGCGTGGAGCGTCGAGGGCGGCGGCGCCGCCGGGTCGCCCGGCTGCCGCGGGACTCGCGACAGGACGATGAGGTAGCGCTGCAGGGCCGGGTCCGCCGGCGAGGCGTAGGCGAACCACTCGTCGCGCCGGTCGCCGGCGTTCCGGACGGTCACGAAACGGGGCTCGCCCCAGAAGGGGAGCCGGTCGAAGCCGGTGGAGAGGCTCGACAGGTGGCCCGCCCAGGCGGAGCTGGGGGGCACCGCCGCCGGGTCCAGGACCGCCAGGGACTGGACCATGGCGTTCGACCCGTAGGGGAGGTCGAAGGGGTCGTAGGCTATGGGCGCCCAGCCCCCGGGGCCGCCCCAGGCCGAACCCGGGGCGCCCTGGATCAGGACCCCGCGGGTGCAGCCCGTCAACAGGTTCCCGCTCACCCCGCGATAGTGGATGTACTCCATCCGGAAGCGGAGGACCGCCAGGTCGAAGCCGCCCCAGACCGCCAGGATCCCCGAGGGGGGGAGGTAGGCCCCCGGCGTGCCCGTGGGGAGCACGATGGGGATGTCCGTGGCCGTGGCGGGGACCACGGGCGGCGGCAGGGGTCCGCCCAGGGTCGCGGGGTCGGCCCCGATGTAGAAGTACGAGTCCCCCGCGAGGAATCGCTCCGTCAAGTCGTGGTAGAGCTGGGTCTCGCCCGCGGGGGCGTCCTGGGGGAGGGCCGAGGTGTAGCCCCACTCGGTGACCACGGTCCCGGTGGAGTGGTCCCGCTCGCTCGTCCCGCGGGCCGCGCGCACGCCGGTCCTCCCGGCGGCCTCCTCCGGGGTGGCGTCGAGGTACTGGCTCGGGGCGTAGTCCCGCACCCGCGCCAGGACGGCACTCGCCTCCACGCGGTCGTACTCCACCACCTCGTGGGAGTCCCCCGCCCCCAGGCGGAGGACCCCTCCCTGGGGAGGCAGGCCCCGCGTGGACTCCAGGGCAATCCGCTGGTGCGAGATCCCCGGGACTCCGCTCGGCGTCAGGGACGCCGGCGCCGGCTGGCGGTCCACGACCCCCGAGAGCCACGTGTAGTGCTCGTGGTCCCCCAGGACGCGGCCATCCACCGCCAGGGAGAGGTCCCCGTAGCCGCTCCCCCGCCAGGCGGCCGCCAGGTGATACCAGCGGCCGGGCTCCAGGGCCACCGGGGCCGAGAGGGTCTGGGCCCGGGGCGGGACGCCCAGGGCCGTGCTCTCCGCCACGTCCAGGGCCTCGTCCGCCACCGTGAGCCGGAGGGCGCCGCCCTGGTACTGGATCGCCAGGCGGTTGACGTTGTCCCCCTCGCCGCAGTCGAGCAGGGTCCTTGCCCCGGAGACCGCGTCCGGCCGGAACCAGCACTCCAGGTGCCCCGGGGCCAGGGCGCTCCCCTCCCGGGGCAGCAGGGAGGCCGCGTCGAACTGCAGGCCCGCGCCGTCCACCCGGCGGCCCTCGGGCTCCCGGTCGTGGTGGGCCAGGTAGACCGTCCCCTGGAGGGCCGGGGTGCGGGAGCTGGCCAGCCGCAGCCAGCCCTGGCCCTCGGCGGTGGAGGGCTCGCCCCAGGCCGAGAGGAGGTGGGGGACGGGCCCGCTCACGAGGAGCGAGGACCGCCGGCCGTCCACCGGGACCAGGGCCCCGTTCTGGCGCAGGGCCTCCTCGATCCGGCCGTCCACGGCCACGTCGCCCTGCGCGCCGGCCCGGAGCGCCTGGCTGGCGAAGCTCGCGGCGAAGTCCGACTGGCGCGAGAGCGTCCAGGGGACCTCCGCCAGGGGCGGGGTGAGGTCCACCTCCTCCCGGAGGAAGTGGCGGGCCAGGGCCACGCCCGAGGGGGCGCGCACCGAGGCCTGGGCTCCCAGCCGCCACGTCCCCCCGGCGCGGAAGGCCGCCGGGGGCGCGCCGGCGGGCGAGTCCGGGTGCATCAGGGCGAGGAGGATGAGGTCGGCCTTCCAGTCCTCCAGGACCCGGTCTCGCACCAGGTCCGCCAGCAGGGCCCTGAGGTCGCCCACGCCCGCGAGGGGCGCCTCCCGGTCCACCACCGCTCGGGCGAAGGCCCCCGCCTCGCTCACCGTGACGAAGCGCGGCACGGGACGCCCACCCTGGTCGGCCCAGCCTCCCCCCAGCCCCAGGACCACGGCCCTGAGCGTGCGCTCGGAGGCGGTGTTGAGGTTCACCGCCCGGGGGACCTGGGCCGAGAGACGGGCCTCCCAGGGGTCCAGGTCGCGGGAGAGGGTGGGCCAGAGGGCCACCCCATCGAGGCGCACGTCGGCCACGGCGCGGAACTCCACCGCCCCCGCGGCCTCCAGGCGCGCCACCGCCCCCTCCCGGAAGCCCCGCGCGTCCACCAGGGGGATCCAGGTGGTCTCGTCGTCCTTGCCCGTCTTCACCCGGCCGGCGTTGGGGACCGGCGGCGTCCAGTCCGCCGAGCGCCAGCCCTCCACGGAGACCTCCCGCAGCCACCCCTCCACCTCGTCCGCCCCCAGGATCTCGATGTCCAGGCCCCGCTCCCGGAGGGCCGCCAGGGCCCGCGCCGAGGCGGCCGCGGCGGGCAGGGTCTCCCGGTAGTCCCGGTCCGCCTCGTCCAGCCGCGCGGCCACGGCGGCGAGCTGCTCCTGGACGCGGGCCATGGCCTCCTCGCGGCGGTCCTCCGGCAGCCTCTCCGCCTCGTCCAGCGTCTCCGCCAGGCCGGCCACGCGCCGGGCGGCCCGCTCCCCGCCCACCCGCCGCACCATGGCCGGGTCCACGCCCCGGCGCCGGAGGAGGGCGTCGGCCCGAGAGTCCGACGGCCCCTCGTCCCCCCGTGGCGGCGCGCCGAGGACGCCCTCCAGGCCCGCCAGGTCCACGCCGTAGGCGCCGAGCTGTCCCCGGGAGAGGCCCCTGGAGAAGAGCAGGGCCAGCCGGTATGCGGTGAACTCCCAGAGGGCGATGGAGCGCAGGTCGGTGTGGTTCCGGAAGGGGGTGTGGAGTCCGGGCCGCGCCCAGAGCCGGTGCGCCGCCAGCTTGTAGCCCCGTCCGTCCCGGACGATGGCCCCGGCCGGGTGGACCCGGTCGCGCCTGCGCAGCGCCGTGAAGAACTGGGCCCTCCGGCACCCGGCCAGGAGCCCCGAGTCCGCGTGGGCGTAGGCGATGAACTCCCCGTCCACCTCCACCAGGCCGTCCAGGGTCCGCGGGTCGCCGTCGGTGTAGAAGTCGGCGGTGTCCCGCACCCGCAGGGTCGCGTCGTCGGCGCCGCAATCCGCGGCCAGCTCCGTGGCGGCGATGAAGTTCCCGAGGACCCGCCCGGAGGCGGTGTTCGGGTCCAGGGCCCCCTGCAGGTCGCGCCACTCCAGGCCCAGGGTGGCGCCCCCGGGGCCGAGGACCTCCTCCAGGGCCTCCAGGTCCAGCCCCAGGGGGCCCGCCACCTCCGCGTAGCCGTCCACGAGGGGGTCCGGGTCCAGGGCCTCGTGTCCCAGGGTCAGCCGCCCGGCGGCCATGGCGCAGGTCGCCTCCGAGGCGAGCCGCGCGCGGGTGGTCTCCGCGTGGCCCTGGGCGCTCCTCTCCGCCAGGCGCATGGAGACGAGGAAGGGCGCGGCGATGGCGACGATGGCCGCCACCACGGCCACGACCATGATGAGGGCCACGCCGCGGACGCCTCGCCCGCGCACCCTCACCTCACGAACCCCGAGGGCTCCACCACGATGGTGGCCTTGCGGTCCGCCGGGATGGCGTCCGAGAGCTCGCGTGGCTGGTCCTCCCCGGGCTCCACGGTCCGGGTCTGGCCCTCGAGGGTCGCCCGGATCCCCTCGAGCGAGTCCGGGTCCAGGTCGGTGAGGACCAGGCGCACGGGCCCCACGTGGGCCATCGGGTCGAGCTGACCCCGGCCGCTGAAGCGCACCGCCGGGGGGGGCGCCACCAGGAGGCACGAGGTCGGAAGGAGATAGGGCTCGGAGGACTCCACGGCGCTGAATCGCAGCTCGTCCACCCCGCCCTGGAAGGGCTCCCGGGGGTGTCCCACGTAGAGCGGTCCGCCGGAGCGGGCGAGCCTCCATTCCGGGGCGTCGGGGGCCCCCTCGCCGGGTCCAACGTCCGCGGCCGGGGCCTCGACGGAGGCCGTGGTCGTGGCGCGCTCGTAGCCGTTCACCAGGATGGACAACCGACCCTGGGCGCAGACCGCGGAGACGTGGGACCAGGCCGCCTCGCCCAGGACCCGGGGCAGGGTGCTGGCCTCCAGGAGGACCTCTCCGCCGGGGCCCTCCAGGAGGACGCCCGCCTGCACCTCCAGGGCGTCGGTCAGCCGCAGGTAGCAGGTGGGAGGTCCGGAGGGCCCCGAGGGCCCCTCGCGCTGGACCACGTAGTGCAGCAGCGGGCCCTCGGCCGAGGGCGGTCCCGGGGCCGGCGCCATGGGCCTGAGCCAGACGTCCACCGCCAGCCCGCCCTCGGGGGTGAAGCGCGCGTCGGGCCGCTCCAGGACGAGGTGGGGCGCGCCCGATTCGGCGCCCGGCAGGGCCGGCTCCAGGAACAGGCCATGGCCCAGCCAGGAGCGCACCGGGGCGCGGGGCCCCCGGGAGACGAGGTCCAGGCCCAGTGCCCCCCGCACCAGCACCTCGCCGCGGATGGGGTCCTCGCTGAAGTCGCCGGGCTCGAAGGGCCACGCGGCCACGGGCCTGCGTGCCCGGGCCATCACCCCGCGCCCATCGGGGGAGAACTCCACGTAGGCCCCCTCCCCCTCCTGCCGCGCGCTGTTGTAGGCCCTGCGCAGCACCGCCTTGACCTGCGCCACCGCCACGGGGAGCTGCTGGCTGCGGCCGGCATAGAGGAGGACGCCGCCCCCTATGGCCAGGATGATCCCCAGGATGGCCACCGCCACCATGATCTCGATCAGCGTCATGCCGGCCTCAGCGGACCTCGTGCCAGGAGGCGATGTCATCCCCCTCCCCCCCCTCGTCCAGGCCGTTGGGCCCCATGGAGCGGAGCTGGAACTTGAGGTCGCCGCGGTAACGGCCCGACTTGCCGCCCCGGACCGCCTCCACCGTCTGGACCTTCCCGTCCAGCCCCCGCACCTTCACCGCGCCCCCTTCGTAGTGGCGCCAGTGGAGGTAGACGTAGGGGTTGCCCCAGGAGTCCACGACCTCGAAGTTCTCCCGGGTGATCTCGTTGTAGAGGCGGCTGTCGGTGGCCTCGAAGCCCCTGTCCCCATCCACGTTCGCGTAGCCCGCCTCCGTCGGCTCGTGGTAGGGCCCGGCGCGGGAGGGGCTCGAGAGGCACCAGAGTAGACATTCGGCCCCCTCGTTCACCCCGTTGGAGACAGAGTCCGATTGCAGCTCCACGAGGCGGGACGGGGGGAAGTCCCCCCACCGATCGGCGTAGGTCTGCACGGCCGCGGCGAGCTGTTGCAAGTTCACGCGCTCCTTCTTCAGGTGCGCCGAGGCCAGGTACTGGGTCACCCCCACCACCACCAGGCCCATGAGGATCGAGAGGATGGCCACCACCACGAGCAGCTCGATGAGGGTGAAGGCGTGGGTGCGCTCTTGTCGCGCGCTCACCGGCCCCCCTCCTCGATCCGCCTGAGGAGCCGCACCTCGTGGACCTCCAGGCGCCAGGCCGCCCCCAGGGGGGCGCCGCCGTGGACGGCCACCTCGCAGGTGCCGGTGCGGTCCAGGCCGGCGACCTGGACGCGCCCCAGGGGGACCCCGTCCAGCCATGCGCCGAAGGTCCCCGGCGAGCCCGCCACCGGCCCCAGCGAGAGCCGGTGCGGGCCGCCGGCCCACCTCCCCACCACCGCCGGCTC
>JACQVX010000162.1 GCA_016209495.1 Planctomycetota bacterium | reverse complement strand
GCGTGCGCCAGGGCCTCGGCCACCTTGGCGGCGAGGTCGCAGGCGCGCTCCCAGGAGATGCGTTCGGTCTCGATGACCCGGCTGAGGGCCCGCCCTTCGATGAAGTCCATGGTGTAATAGGGCTGCGAACCGGCCACCCCCACCTCGTGGACCGGGACGATGTGCCGGTGCTGCAGCCCGGCGGTGGCGCGCGCCTCCTGCTGGAAACGGCGCAGCTGGTCCTCCGAGGCCCCCGTCCCGGCCAGCAGGACCTTCAGGGCCAGGACCCGGCCCAGTTCCGGATCGCGCACCTTGTAGATGGCGCCCATCGCGCCCTGGGAGACGCGTTCCAGGATCTCGTAGCGGCCGAAGCGCCCGGCCTGCTCCGGCCCCCCCAGGGCGGCGTCCGCGCAGGCCCCCGGACGGTCCGCGGCCTCGCGCGCGGCCAGGACGACCGTCTCCTGGGTCAAGAGGGGCCGGCCCGCCAGGACCGCGCGCAGGGCCTCGACCTGGCCCGCCGTCAGGCAGCCGCGGTTGACCAGCACCTCGACCAGCGCCGCCGCGGACCCCGAGAGGCGCAGGATCTCGCGGCCCTCGGCCACCTCGGCCGGGGTCACCAGGCCCTGTTCCAGGGCCAGGTCGATCAGGCGCCCATCGTCCGACAACGGCCCTCCTTCGTATCCCGGGGATGATTACGGATGGACGCCGGCCTCCGTGAGGCGGCCGCTGGCGCGACGGTAGCGGCTCGACTTGCCGCCCCCGACGCGCTCGAGCAGTCCCCGCTCGACCATCTGGTTCAGGTCGCGGATGCCGGTGCGCCTCGAGGTCCCCACGCGGTGGGAATACTCGCTGCTCGCGATGACCTCGTCCGGGGTCAGTTCCGCCAGGAGGCGGGCCTGCCGCTCGCTGATGCCCTCGACGGCCGACGGGGTCGCGGCGGGACCGCGAGCCGGGCCCCCGCGCCGGGGGGCGTGGGCCGCCTCCAGGTCGTCCAGGACGATGCAGTCGGCCCCGATGACCTCGCCGTCCGTCAGGAGCCTCGCCCGGTCCAGGACGTTGCCCAGCTCCCGGACGTTGCCCGGCCAGCGGTGGCGGCAGAGCAGCGCCATGGCCTCCCGGTCCAGGCGGCGGGCGCTCCCCTCCAGGAACGTCTCCACCAGGAGCGGGATGTCGTCCACCCGCGCCCGGAGCGGGGGGAGCTCGATGTGGAGGACGCAGAGCCGGTAGTAGAGGTCGGGGAGGAAGGTCCCCGCGGCCATGGCCGCCCGGAGGTCGCGGTTGGTGGCGCTCACCACCCGCACGTCCACCTTGCGCACCTCGTTGGCCCCCAGGGGGCGGAGCTCGCCTTCCTGCAGGACCCGGAGGAGCTTCTTCTGGAGCGAGGGGCTCGTCTCCGCGATCTCGTCCAGGAAGAGGGTCCCCCCGTGGGCCAGCTCGATGAGGCCCTTGCGGTCCCGGTCCGCCCCGGTGAAGGCCCCCCGCGTGTAGCCGAAGAGCTCGCTCTCCAGGATGGACTCCGCCAGGGCCCCGCAGTTCTCCGGGACGAAGGGCCCGTCCCGCCGGGGGCCGTTGTAGTGGATGGCCTTGGCCACCATCTCCTTGCCCGTCCCGCTCTCCCCGGTGATGAGCGCCGGGTGGTCCGAGCCCGCCACCTTCTCCAGGAGGCGGAAGACCTCCCGCATGCGCAGGCTGCGGCCGATGATCCGCCCGTAGCTGTAACGGTCCGAGAGCTCGCGCGCCGCCTCCTTGTATGCCCGGGTGAGGTCCTCCAGCCGGCGGGTCGTCTCGGCGTGTTCGAGGGCGTTGGCGAAGAAGGCCCCGATGCGCTGGGCGAAGGTCCAGACCAGCCGCTCCTGGCGCTCCTCGAAGTTGGATCGGGCGAAGCGGTTGTCCAGGTAGATGACGCCGTGCACCTTGCCCTCGTAGGCGATGGGGACCACCAGGACCGAGCGCAGCCCCATGTAGGCCACGCTCCGGGAGCGCCTGAACCGCTCGTCCCCCGTGGCGTCCTCCACGCGCACCACCTCTCCCGTGGCCACGGCTCGCTCCACCAGGGAGGTTGAGACCTTGCGCTGGGGGCTGGGGATCTCCTCGCTGTCCTTGTTGCGGGCGGCCTCGAAGACCAGCTCGCCCTGGGGGCCCACCCGGAGGAGGAAGCCGCGCTCCGCCCCCGCGGCCTCCACCAGGATGGAGGTGATGAGGTTGAAGAGGCGCGGGGTGTCGAGGCCGCTCTCGACCACCCGGGCCAGCATGCGCAGGAGGGCGGCCTCCGTGGCCGGGAGGGCCTCCTCCTCCTGGGGCGGGGCCTCCCCCTCCGGGGCGGGGACGAGCGGCGGGGCCGAGTGCCGCCCGGTCTCCCGCATGAGGCGCAGGATGTCCTGATGGACCTCCTGGCGAGCGGGGTCCTTCAGGTAGGAGTCGCGGAATGCCTCCGGGACGCGGCCCCAGACCTGCTTGATGACGAGCACCGCCTCCTTGAAATGCGCCCCGGCGGCGGAGCGGTCGCCGGCGGCCTGGAAGGCGCGCCCCAGGGCCTGCTGGCAGCGCCACACCCATTCGGGGGCGTCCAGGACCCGAGCCTGGGTGAGGGCGTCCTCCAGGTGGCCCCGCACGTCGTCGGGCGGGGAGGCGAGGCCCAGCGCCAGGGGCGCCAGGATGCGGAACTCCGGCTGCGGCACGTCCCCGGTGCGGCGGCGGGCGGCCTCGATGGACTCCACCGCCCCCACCCGGTCCCCGCGCAGGGCGGCGAGGTAGCCCAGGTAGAGGTTGGCCATGACGAGGCCGTTCCGGGAACCCAGCTCCTCCGCGACGGACCGGGACTGACGGAGCATGGAGTCGGCCTCCTGCCAGCGCCCGGCGGTGAGGGCGAACCAGCCCGCATGGAGCTGGAGGTCCGCCACGCCGCCACGCGTCCCGACCTTCTCCTGGACGGCGCGCGCCCGTTCCATGTGGGCCTCCGCGGTGACCCGGTCGCCCAGGCGGACGTGGAGGTCCGCCAGGTGGAGCCGGACCAGGACCTGCTCGCGCACGTCGTCGATGGACTCCAGGACCCCGAGGGCCTCCGTCATCTTCTCCAGGGCGGGTCCGTAGCTGGCCTTCATCATGTGGAGACCGCCGATGTAGTTCAGCGAGACGGCCGTCCCCCTCCGGTCCCCGATGCGCCGCTGGATGGAGAGGGCGCGGGTGTAATGGTCCAGGGCGGTGTCGGAGGCCCCCCGCGCGGCATGCAGCTGCCCCAGGTTCAGGAGCGAGAGGGAGAGCCCCTGGGTGTCGCCGATCTTCTCGCGCACCGAGCGCCCCTTCTCCTGGTAGCGCATGGCGGCGGCGTGGTCCCCCATCTCGATGTAGCAGATCCCGATGTTGTTGCAGGAGGCCGCCATCCCCACCACGTCCCCCACCTCCTCGCGGATCCGCATGGCGCGGAGGTGGTAGTCCAGGGCCTCCTCGACCCGAGAGAGGGTGCTCTGCACCGCCCCGATGTTGTTCAGCATGGCGGCGTAGCCGGCCCGATCCCCGCGCCGGTCCTGGATCGCGAGGCACTCCCGCCAGTGCCCCAGGGCCGCCTCGACGTCCCCCGTGTAGTAGCGCGCCTTGGCCAGGGCGTTGAGGGTCTCCACCGCCTCCTCGCTGTCCTCGGATTCCCGGAGCAGGGCGTGGCCCTGTTCCGCGAAGCGGGCGGCGAGCCTGTAGGACCCCGTCTTGATGTGGACGTCGGCCATGGAGGCGAAGACGCGTGCCCACTGGCGGGCCTCCTGCCCCGGGGGGAGGAACTCCAGGGCGTGACGCAGGTGCCCGAGGGCCTCCTGCAGTTCCCCCTGCTTGTGGGCCACGACCCCCAGGCGGCGGTGGAGCTCGGCTGCGCGGGTCTCGCGGGAGCGCTGGGCGGCCTCCAGGTAGCGCCGCCGGGCGTCGTCCAGGCGTCCCACGAATTCCAGCGACTCCCCCAGGGCCGCCAGGGTCTCCACCAGCCCGTCCTGGTCTCCCTCGGGGATGAGGGCCAGGGCGAACTCCAGGAAGCGGATGGCCTGGTCATGGGCGTGGAGCCCCCGCGCCCGGGTGGCGGCCGCGGTGGCGTAGTAGGCCGCCACCAGCCGGTCGGCGGTGGAGGAGTCGGCCCCCACGGCGCTCACGTGGTGGAAGGCCAGCTCCTCCACGTGGTCGCTCTCCCCGTGGACACGGTCCTCCGCCAGGAGGTTGCCGATGAGGCGGTGCAGCTCCCGGCGCCGGGCGTCAGGGATGGACCGGTAGAGCACGTCCTGCATGGCCCTGTGGACGAAGGCGTAGTCGTAGCCCGATTCGGCGCCGCCCTCCCGGCGGAGGATCTGCCGCAGGTCCATCTCCCGCAGGATGTCGAAGAGCTCCTCGTCGGCCAGACCGGAGAGCCGCCGGAGGACCCAGAGGGGGACCGGGCGGTGAAAGGTGGACAGGACATCCAGCAGGGCGCGGGTCGAGCCGGTGAAGTCGCGGACGCGACGGCTCACCACCTCCGCCACGCTGCGTGGGACCTCCACCTGGGCAAGGTCCAGGGCGCCCCCGCCGGCGCGCCACGCGGCCTCGTCCTCGACGATGCCCTTCATGGCCTCCTCGACGAACAGGGGGTTCCCCGTGGTCTCCTGGGCCAGTTTCCGGATGAAGCCCGGTGGGGCCGCCTCCCCCAGCATGCTCTCCACCAGCGTCGCCAGGTCGTCCTCCGCCAGGGCCCCCAGCTCCACGACCTTCAGGTGGGGCCCGGCACCGACGCGCCCCTTCAGGCGCTCCAGGGCGCGGCCCTCCGTGCGGCACGAGGAGCAGATGAGGAGGGGCGCCGACCCCGCGTTGCGGGCCAGGTAGCCCGCCAGGTCCAGGGTGGCCTCGTCGGCCCAGTGCACGTCTTGCAGGCAGACCACCGTCGGGTTCTCGACGGCCAGCTCGACGAGGAAGGCCGCCAGCCGGTCCATGAGGCGGACGCGCTCGTCCTCGGCTCGCAGGCCGCTCTCCGGCAGGCCCTCCGCCGGGGCCAGCCCCCGGGCGATGCGCCCCAGGGCGTCGCGGTATCGCCCCACCCGGTCCGCCCCGGAGACGCGGGCCGCCTCGGTGACCACCTGCGCCCAGGGCCCGTAGGTCCGCGCCTCGCCTTCGTAGGCGGACCCCGCCAGGAAGTGGGCGCCCGCGAGCTGGGCGTGGTAGCGGAACTCGCGGATGAGGCGCGTCTTCCCGATGCCCGTCTCCCCGGCCACCACCACCATGCGCGCGGGACTCTCCCGTGGGTGGTCCACCACCCCGGCGAGGGCCTCCTTCAGGGCCGCCAGCTCCCGGCGCCGGCCCACGAAGCGGCCCCCGGTGACCCGGCTGCGCCGGTCCTCGGTGGTCTGCACCTCGTGGGTGCGCCCCGAGAAGCGGTTGATGGCCTCGATGACCTCGTTGGCGCTGTGGAACCGGTCCGCCGGGTCCTTCTCCAGGAGGCGAAGGACCAGTCGGACCAAGGGGGCGTCCAGGTGCGCCAGGACGGCCGTGGGCAGCTCGGGGACGCGCTCCACGTGCTGCCGGAGGACGCTCGAGGTGCTCTCGCCGACGAACGGGAGCTGGCGCGAGAGGACCGCGAAGAGGGTCACACCGAGGGAATAGAGGTCCGCCCGTCGGTCGATGGGGTCGCCCTTGATGACCTCCGGGGCGATGTAGTGCACCGTCCCGCGGATCTTGACGCCCCGCTCGCCGCGCTCCTCGCTCGCGAGGCCGAAGTCCATGAGCTTCGCGGTCCGGTCCCCCCTCACCAGGATGTTCTCCGGCTTGACGTCGTAGTGGATCAGGCCGTGGGAGTGGACGTACTGGAGTGCGCGGCACACCTGGGCCACCAGTTCCAGGAGCCGGTCCTGGGAGGTCTCCCGGGTGGCGGCCATGAGGTCCTGACCGTCCACATACTCGCTGGTGAAGTAGAGCGCCCCCTCGCTCACCACCCCAGCGCTCGTCCGCACCAGGCCGAAGTCGTAGACCTCCTGCAGATTCGGGTGGCGCAGCCGGGCCAGCGTGCGGAATTCGTGCTTGAAGTACTCGACGTGATCCGGGTGGGTGGAGGCGCCGCCGAAGGTCTTTAGGGCGACGGGGCGGTCGGTGGACTCGTCCTGCACCAGGTAGACGGAGCCCATGCCCCCCTCGCCCAGCTTCTTCAGGAGGCGATAGCGCCCGTTGATGAGCCCGGTGGACACGGTGGCCCATTCGTACCCGAAGGGACGGGCGGACGCAAGCGGCGGACGAAGCGACCGGGTCGGCGGGGGGGCGGTCGCCGAGGCCGACCCCCGAGCTACCGGTGCCCCTGGAGGAAGCCCTCCAGGGCGCGCTGGAACGCGCGGGGCATGGAGTCGAAGCGGATGCCCAGGCCGTGGGGGTTGCCGGCCGAGTCGCTCTCCAGGCGGGTGAGCCGGCCTAGGGCGGCCAGACCCGCGAGGGGATGGGGGGGCGCCTCGGCGAAGCGCACGCGGACGTAGAAGGGCTCGAGGGGCAGGAGCATCCGGTCCAGGGCGATGCGCTCGAGGAATACCCCGCTGGAGCTCAGGTCCCTGGCGCCGGCGGTCCCGCCGGCGAATCGCCGCGCCGACGACTCGATGACGAAGTCGAAGGCGACCCGTCCACCAGCGGCCCGCCGCGGGGCCCGGCGAGAGCAGGCCGGCCGGCCCGAACGCCATCCCGCTTCGGTCGTCGCGCTCGCTGACTCGATCCCGGTGGATTCCCCATCGCTCATGAAGTCGTCCATTGCCCCTGTCCCCTGGTTCAGCGGACTCCCGGATCGGCGGCCTGCACGAAGCTGAATATCACCCCGATGGTGATGCGCTGTCTGCAATGGCGGCAGATCCCCGCCAGCCCGATCGCGCGGAAGTGCGCCACGAGCGACCGACGGCAGCGCTCGCACTGGAATCGGACCCGGCTATCGGGAGCTGGCCTGAAGTCCACCACCTGGCTCGGGCTGCAACAAAGGGCGGTCCCTGGGGGGCGACCGGGGAAGTCTACACTCATGTGCCTGGTCCCTCGGGTCTTCCTCCGAGGGGAGTCCGGAAGTGGGCGTCGCGAGGCGTTTCCAGCTACTGTCACGTGTCCGCCATTGGCGACAGAAGTGCCACATGCGCTGTCACCTACGTCAAGCAAGACGGCCCAGGTTCACGATCCGGCGAATTTTCTGCAACTTGCCTCTTGACAGGTTCACATACGTGAATATCCTGAGCCCCGTTCTGGGGGAGTCTAGCTAGGGGACGAATCACCATGGTTCCCAGGACTCCCGGCCTGCCGGCCCTCCTCGCCACCTTCTCCACCGCCCTCGCCCTCGCCACCCTAGGCTGCAACTCCGGGTCGCGGAGCACCGCGAAGCCCAAGGCGCCGGCCACCACGGCCACGGGCCGCCCGGCGGCGGGCCTGCCGGCGGCGGGCCTGCCGGCGGCTCCGATGTCCACGGCCACGCCCGCGGCCACGACCACGCTCTCGCTCACGCCCACGGCCGCGCCGGCTCTCACGCCTACGCCCACGACCACGGCCGCGCCGGCACCCACGCCGGCTCCCACGCCTGCGCCCACGCCTGCGCCCTCGCCGACTCCCGCGCCCGCGACCCCGGCCGCCTCGAATGGCCCGCGCCTCCAGTCGGCCCTCTTCGAGGACCTCAATGCCAGCTCGCGCGTGGACCGGGGGGACACGGTGACCCTGAGCTTCGACCGCCCGGTGGTCCTCGGGGCCCTAGCCCCGGCGGACCCGGACGAGCTGGATCTGCCCGTGGGGGGGGATGACCTGGGGCAGGGCGCCCAGATGGCCGTCTCCGCCACGGACCCCGCCCTGCTGGTCCTCACCCTGGGCGACTCCCCGGCCCTGGCCCCCAGGGGGACCTTCGACGCGGCCGCCGTCGCGGCCGGCGACCCCAGCGGCATCGGCGTGGCGGCCGGCAGCCAGGGCATCACGGACGTGCGTTTCCAGGTCGCAGTCACGGGCCTCCTCGTGGACGTGAGCGGCGACGTGGTCCCGCCGGTGCCCCCCACGGTGGTCCGGGCCCTCTTCCTGGACCTGGACCTGGACGGGAAGGCCGGCGAGGGGGACCGCCTCCTGGTGGACTTCTCCGAGGCCGTGACCCTGGGCTCGCCCGCCGCCTCGGACCTGGGCTTCTCCGATGCCGCCGACTCCCTGGGGGCCTCGCCCTCGTTCGCTCGCGGACGCCGCGGCGAGGAGGTGCTCATCACCCTGGGGGCCGGGGCCAGCCTGACGGCCGGACGCTCGGCCCTGGACGTGGCGGCGTCCATCGCCCGGGGCGCCATCCGGGACCGCTCGGGCATGGACGCGATCCCCTCGAGCCCGGTGCCGGTGGCGGAGCCCTCCGGGCGACTCGAGGTGGACTTCCAGGACGCCACGACCCTCGAGGCCTCGGCCTCCACGGCCGAGTCGGCCACCGGCGGGCTCACGGCCAGGGCGGGACGCCTGCACGTGGGGAGCGGGACCGAGGACCTGGAGCTGGGGGCCGACGCGGTCATCGACACCGACGCCGGGACCATCGGGGGCGTGCCCTCGAAGGCCTTCCGGGGCGACGGGGTCTTCGAGTTCGGCGCCCTGCGGTCGGCCCCCGGCATCCGCGTCCGCGTGAAGGGGCGCGCGGCCCTGCGCCTCTACGCCACGCGGGACGTGGACCTGGGCGGGACCTGGGACCTGTCCGGGGCGCCGGGCGGCGACCAGACCGACTACGACGTCCCCGGCGCCGACGGCGGCCGCGGCGGGCCGGGCGGCCACGACGGCGGGCGCGGCGCCGACGGGGGCAATGCCTACGCGACGCGGGGCGACGGCCCCGGCGGCGGAGAGGGCGGCCAGTCCGGCGAGGAGCCCGGCGCGGGGGCCGGCGGCTCCCACGGCGGCCGTGGCGAGGACGGCAAGTCCTCCGCGACGGCCCAGGGGGGCCACGCCGCCCCGGCGAGGACGGGACGCGAGCTGGTCCCGCTCTCCGGCGGCGCCGGTGGGGGCGGCGGCGGTGCCTACGACGAGGACCCCGTGGGCACGGCGGTCCGGGACGACGACGGG
>JACQVX010000164.1 GCA_016209495.1 Planctomycetota bacterium | reverse complement strand
GCGCGGACCCCAGGGCCAGCGGGCCTTCCCTCAGGAAGCGGCGAAGGAGGGTATCCACCTGCTGCTCGACCATGCGTCCCAGGGCCTCGGCGGAGAGCGGCGAGCTGAGGGCACGCCGGTAGGTCGAGGCGACCAGGCCGATGGCCTCGCCCCGGGCGTCCGCCACCAGGCCGCCCTGGTCGCCGGGATTGATGGGCGCGGTGATCTGCAGGAGGCCCGTGTAGGCGTGGGAGCCCACGACCCGTTCCACCCCGCTCACGTTCCCGTAGGCGACGGAATTGGCGAAGCCGTACGGGTTCCCCACCGCCACGATGAGGGCCCCGGGGCGCACCTCCCGCGTGGAAGGCCGGATGGGGCGCAGGTCCTGCGGCGGGTCCAGGATCCGCATGAGGGCGATGGCCGTGAGGTCGTCGGTGGCCACGTGGCGGGCCGCCAGGACGCGTCCGTCGGCCAGGGTCACCTGGATGAGGCGCGCCCCACCCAGCCCCCGGCGCAGGGTGACCACCTCCCCGTCGGGGCCGGTCAGGACCCCGGACATGTAGACGTCGTAGGTGGCCTCCTCCCCCCCGGGCGTGGAGACGCCCGGTTCCCCACCTACGAGCGGAACGGCCAGGCGGGCCGAGACGGAGACCACCGAGGGCCGGACGGCCTCGGCCACCCGGAAGAAGGCGCGCTCCACCTCCTCCAGGGTCAGCTCCCTCGCCTCCTGGGCATGGACCACGGCCCCCAGGGAGAGGGCCGCGAGCAGGGCGCGTCCCGCCTGGCGGAGGATCGCCGACGCCGCGCGCATCAGAAGTCCATCCCCTCGGCGGAGGCCACCATCACCGGCGTGGCCTCGTCGAGCTGATAGAGGAAGCGCCGGCCTCCCTGCGTCTCGTCCATCGCCTCCAGCAGGGCCCCGCCTCGGTCCGGATGGGTCTGGGGGTCCTCCTCGTGGACCAGCATGAAGGCGGCCTCGCGGGCGGGAGCCACCGACCTCGCGACGGGGGTGACGGGCGGAACGGGCATCGAAGTCTGCGGGCCCCGCGAGAGCTGGTACGCGGCCAAGCCCACCAACACGGCGCAGGTGCCCGAGACCGCCCAGCGCCGGAGGGCCGCCGCCGAACCATGAAGTCGAGCCGGCCCGGCCGTGGCGGCCGCCGCGATGTCCCGAGCGGAGCGAGGGACGGTCCCGAAGGTCTCCCGGTGCACCGCCTGCCAGAACCCCCGGGCCAGGTCCTCCGGCATGGCCGGCCCCGCCGCGGGCCGCAGGGCGGCCAGGAGCGAGCGGTCCCTCGCGTAGCGGGACGCCCGGTCCGCGCAGGCGGCGCAGCCCCCCAGGTGCGCGCGCACCGAACCGGCGCGCCGCGCCGACAGATCTCCGGACACGTAGAGGGGGAGAGAGCGAAGCACCCTGCCGCAGTTCATGGCCTATCCTCAGGATCGAGATGGCCGGGGGACCCCGTCACAGGGGCCCCCTCCGGGGCGGGATACCCCGCCTGCTCCCACAGGTCCCGGAACATGGCCCGCGCCCGGTGCAGCCGCCAGCGCGCCGTGGGGTGCGTGCAGCCCACCACCCGCGCGATCTCCCGGGAGTCCAGCCCCTCCACGTCCCTGAGGACGATGACGGCCCGGTACTTGGCCGGGAGCTGGTCCAGCACCCCGTAGAGCCGTTCGCGTAGCTCCGCCGCCTCCAGCGAGGCCGAGACCCGCTCCGGGGGCCCCGCCGGCTCTGCCACCTGCTCGATGGACACGCGCCTCGCCTTCTTCTCCCGGCGGAGGTAGTCGATGCAGAGGTGGACCACGATCTGGTAGAGCCAGGTGTAGAAGCGCCGCTCCAGGTCGAAGCGGTCCAGGGCCCGGTAGACCCGGATGAAGGCCTCCTGGGCCACGTCGTGGGCCTCCTCCCGGTCGTGGATCATGTGGTAGGCGACCCAGTAGATGCGCCCGCGATATCGCTCCACCAGCGCCCGGAAGGCGTGCTGGTCCCCCGCTCGGCTGCGCCGGACCAGCTCCGCGTCTTCCAGGCCTGCGACGGCGTCTGCCGGGATCTTCTGATCCACGAGGTAGTCCGCGACCCTGGGACGGGAAGCGGCCTCGGACCACCTCCCGATCATCAGTCCCTGCGCGAGCATCGCAGTATACCTCCCTCGCCCGCGCGGCGGGTTACACCCAGGGGCGGTGGACGTCGTCGCCGTCTGGATGGGGGTGCCGCGGGGGCCGGGCCCCACGCCGCGGGCCGTCGCGCCCAGGGACCTCGCCGCGGCCGCGCCCCTCGTCCCGGTGGCGGCGTTCCTCCACCCGGGGGGGACGGGGCCGCGCGTCGGGACGGGCCCCCCGTTCCGAGCTCCGCCCCTCGCCCTCCAGGTGGCCGATCACCCGCTCCAGGTGCTCGTTCAGCTCCGCCCAGTGTCGCTCCAGGGCCTCGCGCTGGGCCGGCTCCAGTCCCTCGAGGACCCGGTCCAGGTCGGGCGCCGCCTCGTGCAGCCCTTCGTTGAGCCGCGACCTCAGCTCCCGGAGGAACCCGGCGACGCGCTCCCGGCGCACAAAGTCCCGAGCGAAGGGAGGGACGTTATAGTCCTCCGGTGCCGGCGACGGGGAAGGGGCCTCCTCGCCGTGCCAGCGCCCCCTGGGTCCGCCCGGCCCCCCCGCGTGGGGTCTCACCCCCGGGTGGCCCATGCGCTCGTGGCTCTCGCGGTGCAAGCGGTCGAACATGGCCCGCAGGTGATCCCCGCCCTCGCCCTCCATGAACTGGTGCAACCGCCGGCGCACACCCTCCATGTCAGGCATTCCCTCGCGCCCGCCGTCCGGGTGGATCCGCCGCTCGAACAGGAAGAAGCGAGGCCGCGGCTCCCTCCCTTCGTCGTCGTCCCGTTCCCGGTCCTGCGCCCACGCGGTCCCGGGCGCGAACAGCGCCGCCGCCGCCAGGACCCCCGTCGCCACCCAGCCATGCATTGCCATACCCACCATCCCTTGTCTAGGGGACCGTCGGGCGGTCCCGCCCACGTTCGCCTCCAGGCCCCTCAGGTCGTGGGGGCCGTGGGGGGGTCCAGGCCCCCCCACGATCAAATGATGCGGGGCGCCCTGCGCCCCTCGCGTCTCGGGGCCGGCTCGTCCCGCCGCTCGGGGGCTCGCCCGCCCCGCGGGGCCTCGTCCCCGTCCTCCAGGTACCTGTCCCTCAGTCGATCGACCGCCCGCTGCCCCACCCGCTCCACGACCTGGTCGAACACGTCAGCCACCTCGGGCGCGAGGACCACCCGCCCCTCGCCCGCCTCGTCGACGCCCAGCGCCAGTAGCAACCGCAGGCCGGGCTCCCACACGCCCCAGTCCTGCTCGGGCCTGAGCGTGCGCCTCCCCGCTCCCTCGTCCCGCCGGGAGATGTTCGATAGGAGCATCTCGAATCCGCGGCGTACCTCCTCGCCCCGCACCTGGAGCAACTCGGGCGGCAGCTCGCGCATGGGGAGGCGGGAGGGCCCCGGCGCGGCCCCTGGCCGACTCCCCCCCGACGGGACTCGAGGCCCCGGCGCGACGCGGGCCCGCCGCCGGCCTCCCCCGGAATACACCCGGAGCTGCTCCTCGATGTCCTCCACGTCGAAATCGGGCCGCAGGCGGATCCGGCCGTCGGGCCCCCGCTCCGCGGCGACGGCCAGGAAGATGGAGAGGAAGGACTCGGCCACCCCCCAGTCCTGGTCCTCGCGCACGTCCACGGCCCCGGTGCGCGGGTCGGCCTCGGCCACGTTGTTCAGGACCATCTCGATCTGCTGCCGGGCGACCCGGCGGCCCACCTCCCGCAGCCGCGCCTCCACCCGGGACCGGAGGGCCTGCACCTCCGGGTCGCTGGAGAGGCGCTCCAGGACACGGCGGAGGCGCGCGCCCGGGTCGCGCCGGACATTGGGGTCCCTCGCTCTGCTCGGGAAATTCGCGCTGGCCACGCTGGCCAGCGGGCCCAGGGTCAGGACCAGGGAGGCGGCGGCGCAGGGCAAGAGCGACTTCAAGAGCGACATGATGTGCGTCCTCTCCGGGTACACGGGGAACCGGCTGCGGGAGATACGGGGAACTCCGGGCGGTGTTGGGTCCGGCGCGCCCGAAAACCACGCCGCGGCCAATAGGAATGAAGGCGGGCCGCGGGTGTTCGTCCGCGGGATTCCCGTCGCCGGTAGCATCCACGCAGGCGGCGGATAGGTCGCCACCGGGGTCCATGGTCGTGGACGTGGTCGTGGACGTGGTCGGGGTCGGGGTCGTGGACGTGGTCGTGGATTCGTCGGCTCGTCCGCAAGAGGCGTCCGGGACCTCGACGGTGTGTTGCCCGCGGAGGGGCCACGCCTAACCTCGGTTCAGCACCCGCCCCAGGGCCCCCACCACCTCCGACACCTCGGCCTCCGTCAGCCGCGCGTGGAAGGGGAGCGCCAGGGCCCTGCGCGAGACCTCCTCGGTGCGGGGAAAGGCCCCGGGCCGGAAGCCGTAGGTCTCCGCGATATAGGGCATGAGGTGTATGGGCGGGAAATAGGCCCTGGACTGCACCCCCTGGGCCTCCAGGTCCCGGATGACCCAGTCCCGGTCCACCCCGCTCTCCAGCAGGACCACGTAGACGAACGTCGGGGGGGAGTCGGCCAGGGGCCGCGCCGGGGCCCTCCCGCCTCCCCATGCGCGAGCTGCCGCCCGAGTTGCTCCAGGTG
>JACQVX010000015.1 GCA_016209495.1 Planctomycetota bacterium | reverse complement strand
GGTGGGCGGGGGCGTGGGGCGCATGGGGGGCGTCCCCAGGTCGGTGGCCCACCTGAACTACCTCGTGGCGAGGACCCTGGGCTGCGACCCCATCGTCCTGGTGGGGCAGGACCTGGCCTTCGGGGAGGACGGGCGCCACTACGCCTCGGGGACCGTGAAGGATGCCCAGAGGACCCGGGGCAACGAGGGGTCGGGCGTCCTCGAAGTGGAGGGGAACCTGGGCGGGCACGTCCGGACCACGCTGCTCTGGGACGCCATGCGCACCTGGTTCGAGGAGGAGGTTGCCAGGCCCGGCGGGCCCCGGGTCCTGAACGCCACGGCCGGCGGGGCCCGCATCCGCGGCGTCCCGCCCGTGGACCTGGGGGGGGTCCTGGACGTCCTGCCGTCGCGGCCCCCGCGGCGCCTGCACGAGTGTCTGGCGCGCCGCGCCCCGGGGGAGGCGCGCCGCCGCATGGGGGAGGCCCGGCGCGAGGCCTCGACCCGGACGGAGGCGCTCGTGGGCGACTTCGGCAGGCTCCGCGCCGAGGTGGGCGAGGCCCTGGCCGCCCTCGCGGCCTGGGACCGGGCCGCGCCCGTCAGCCCCGGCCATCCGGCCTGGAGGCTCACGGACCGGGTCCTGGAGCGCCTGGAGGCCCTGGTCCCCACGGACGCGCTCCCGCGCTCGGTCCTCTATCCCTCCATCGTGGCGCTCAACCAGCGCATGGCGACCCACGGCGCCCTGGCCGACGTGTCGGCCCTGGCGGGCTGCCTGGCGGAGGCCGAGGGGTTCCTCCGCACGGGCGAGGAGTGGCTTCCCCGGCTGGCGGGGGTGCTCGGGGGAAGCCCGTAAAGATCGCCCCCGTCCGGCGTCGATTCTATGGATGCGAGGATCGCCCCGTCCGGGCGGCGCCCCAAGGTCTGGCCGGTCCGCGGCCGGATCGCGGGACACGGACGAGAGGAGACGCGAGTCCATGCCGGGGCCACGAGAGCCGCCCCGGGGATGCAAGGAAGGCAACGAAACCCGCCCGATCCGGGCAAGGATGCCCGGGGGTGAGCGTAATCAAGGAGGATTACCATGGGTCTTCGGATCAACAACAACATCTCGTCCGTCGCCGCGCTGCGGAACCTGCGGGTCTCCGAGCGCTCGCAGGCGAGGTCCCTGGAGCGGCTCTCCACGGGCCTGCGCATCAACTCGGCGGCGGACGACCCCTCGGGCCTGGTGGTCTCGGAGCAGCTCCGGGCCTCGCTCCGGGGGATCCGGCAGTCCATCGACAACTCGGAGCGAGACTCCAACCTCATCGGGACGGCGGACGCCGCCCTCTCGGAGGTGGAGAAGCTGCTCCTGGACATCCGCGAGTCGGTCATCTTCGCCCTGAACACGGGGGGCGTGGACGCGGAGCAGATCGAGGCCGAACAGGACAACATCGACGGGGCCCTGACCGCCATCGACCGGATCGCCAACGGCACCAAGTTCGCCAACAGCTTCGTCCTGAACGGGGCCGGGAACTTCACGGTGACTACCCAGTCGAACGAGATCGCAGACATCACCATCCGCAACATGCAGTTCGTCAGCCGCACCACCAGCCAGACCTTCAACATCGTGGTGACCGCCTCCGCCCAGCGGGCGACCACGAGCGGCGCGGCGGGCGGCGTCGTCGCGAGCTTCGGCACGGCGGCGGCCGCCGCCGAGACGGCCGTGGTCCGGGTCACGGGCTCCCTGGGCGCCGAGGACATCCGGATCAACGGGGGCGACACCGCCGCCCGGATCCGGAGCGCCATCAACGCCGCCCAGTTCAACACCGGGGTCTATGCCTCGTCCTCGGGCGAGCTCTACTCCAACGACTTCGGCTCCAACGCCCTCGTCCGGGTGGAGATGGTGAGCGGGACCTACGACGGCATCACCGGCGGGACCTTCTCGGAGGACCGCGGGCAGAACGTGAGCGCCACCGTGAACGGGCTCCAGGTAGCCTCCCAGGGCGTGGTGATCAACCTGAACTCGAACGGCGTCACGGGCGAGCTCACCCTCCTGAGCCCGGATTCCCTGAACGGGAACTACGCCGCCAGCGTCACCTTCACCTTCCGGGTGGCCCCCAACACCGGGTTGCGCTTCCAGCTCAACGCCGGGAACACCCTGAACGACCAGGAGACCATCGGCATCAAGAGCGTGGACACCACGATCCTGGGGGCCGTCACCCGGGTGGTGCCCACCCTGGCCACGGCCACGACACGCAGCTTCGGAGGCTCGCTCCAGAGCCTGGATGCCTCCGGGGCCAACTCCCTCTCCCTCGACCCGGAGAACTCCCTGCGGGTGGTGGACGGGGCCATCGAGCAGGTCTCGGACCTCCGGGCCTTCCTGGGCTCCTTCCAGGCCAAGGTCCTGGACGCCAACGTGAGCGCCCTGGAGGTGGCCTTCGAGAACCTCACCGCCACCGAGTCGCGGATCCGCGACCTGGACTTCGCGGCGGAGACCTCGGAGTTCACACGGACCCAGATCCTGTTCCAGGCCGGGACCGCCGTGCTGGCTCAGTCCAACCTGATCCCGCAGTCGGTCCTGACGCTGCTGCAGTAACGGTAGGCCATGAGGCGGGGGGCGGCCCGGGGCCGCCCCCCGCCCGGGCCGGCACGACAAGGAGGTCTTCGCCATGGTGGACTTCGGAGTGAACAAGGTGCAGGAGCGATTGGTGCCGTTCAGCGCCCGCGAGACCGCCTCCCCGGCGGCCCTCGAAACCCCCGTCCGCGGCCGTCCGGACGAGGGCGAGGAGGAACTCTCAGGCCTGGCCGCCGCCCTCGTGGGGCGCGCGGAGGAGGCGGAGGAGGAGGCGGCGACGGCGGCGGCCGCGCCGGCCGAGCGGCCGGGCAGCCGGGACCAGATCGAGCGGCAGGTCCACGAGGTGAACGAGGCGGTGCGCCGGATGCGGCGCAACATCGAGCTCAACCTCGCCACCAAGGGGGACGACCTGGTCGTCCAGGTGGTGGACCGGGACAGGGGCAAGGTGATCCGGGAGATCCCCCCGGAGGAGCTCCTGGACCTGCGCGAGCGGCTGAAGGAGACCCTGGGCCTGGTCTTCGACCGGGAGGGCTAGGTCTCCCGCGCCCCCCCGGCGAGGGGGGGTCATCGGGGGGACGCCGCCGAGGCGCCCCCCCGAGCCATGGAGAGGGGACGGCATCGATGACGACACGCGTGGACGGCCTGGCGTCCGGGCTCAACACCACGGAGATCATCCAGCAGCTCATCCAGGTGGAGCGCAAGCCCCAGGAGCGCCTGGCCCAGCGCATCGAGGAGGTGGGCGAGAAGAAGACCGCCGTCCTGGGCGTCTCCGCCAAGCTCCTGGCCCTTGTGGGGGACGCCACGCGGCTCGCCAGCCCCCGGATCTTCGGCTCCACCCGGGTCGCGTCCAGCGACGAATCGGTCCTCACGGCCTCGGGGGGGGTGGGCCTCAACCCGGGCAGCTTCCGCTTCCGCGTCGGCCGTCTCGCCACCTCCCAGCAGTTCGTCTCGGGGGGCGTGGACTCCTCGGCCGCCGTGGGCGCCGGGACCATCCGCCTACAGGATGGACAGGCCTCGGTCGACCGCCGGACCGCCCTGGACGCCCTGAACGGGGGGGCCGGGGTCGCCGTCGGGGTCGTGCGGCTCACGGATCGCTCGGGGGCGACGGCCCTCGTGGACGTCTCCCTGGCCGAGACGGTCCGGGACGTCCTGGAGGCCATCAACCTCTCGGGCATCGGGCTCCGGGCCGAGGTCTCGACCGGCGGGGGCGCCATCGACCTGGTGGACACCTCGGGAGGGGGCGGGAGCATCGTGGCCGAGGACGTGGCGGGCGGGCGGACCGCCGCTGACCTGGGGATCGCCGGCGTGGCGGCGGGGCCGCGCCTGGGCGGAGGCGCGGTATCGGTCCTGCGGACCGGGACCTCGCTGGCGCTCCTCAACGACGGGACCGGGGTCGAGCGGCGCGTGGGAGAAGACCTGTCCTTGACCGTGGGCGGGACCTCCTTCGCGGTGGACCTCTCGGGGGTGGAGACGGTGGGCGAGGTCCTCTCGGCCCTGGAGTCGGCCGCCACCGCGGCGGGGGTCTCCCTGGACGCCCGGGTGGACGAGGCGGGCCGGCGGCTGGTCCTCGAGGACCTGTCCGGGCTGGGCCCCGTGTCCGTGACGGACCTGAGCGGCGCGGCGGCGGACCTAGGGCTCGCGGGCTCCAGCCCCGGGGCGGTCCTGACCGGGCGGGCCGTCCTGGCGGGCCTGGACACGGTCCTCGTCTCCTCCCTGCACGGGGGCGCGGGGGTGGCGGAGGGCGCCATCACCATCCGGGACCGCTCCGGGGCCTCCGCCACGGTGGACCTGACCGGCGCGGGGACCCTGCGCGAGGTCCTGAGCCGGGTCAACGCGGCCGGCATCGGGGTCCGGGCCGGGCTGAACGGCGCGACGAACGGCCTGAGACTGGTGGACCTCACGGGGGGAAACGGGCCCCTGGTGGTGGACGAGGCGGGGGGCACCGCCGCCCAGTCGCTGGGCATCCTCACCGGGCCGGCGGGGGTGGAGGCCTCGGTCCTGGAGGGGGAGGACCTGGACCTGGGCTTCATCCACTCGGACATGGCCCTGGAGGACTTCGACGGCGGCGTGCCCCAAGGCCGCATGAAGGTCACCAACCGGCTGGGACAGGGATTCACCGTCGACCTGACCCAGGCGGACGACGTCACCCTGAGGGACGTCATCGAAGAGATCAACGCCATGGTGACCGGCGTGACGGCCTCCCTCAACACCACGGGGGATGGCCTCCTCCTGGTGGACACCACCGGGGGGACGGGGCGGCTCCAGGTGGAGGACCTGGAGGGCGGCGGCCTGGCCCGCGGCCTGCGGCTCGCCGGGACGGCCGCCGAGGGCACACCCGACCGCATCGATGGCAGCCTGGAGCGGCTCATCACCATCGACGCGACGGACGACCTAGCGGACGTGCGAGACAAGCTCAACACGGCGGGCGCCGGACTCGCGGCGAGTCTGCTCCAGTCCGGGGCCCGGGGCCTCGCCCACCTCCTCCTCATGAGCGCGGAGGGCGGGGCGGCCGGCCGCAAGCTCGTGGACGGTCGCGGCGGGCTCTCGTTCAGCGAGACCGTGCGGGGCGAGGACGCGGCGGTGCTCTTCGGCGACGTGGCCTCCGGCCAGCCGGTGGTCATGCGATCCGGGTCCAACCAGATGGAGGGGGTCGTGGGCGACCTGGGCCTGTCCCTGACCTCGACCGGGTCGGCCACGGTGACCATCTCCAGGGACCTGGACATGGTCGTGGAGACCATCGGCGGCTTCATCGAGCGGGTCAACGAGGTCATCGAGGAGATCGATGGCCTCACCCGCTACGACGCGGAGACCGAGACGAGGGGCCTCCTCATGGGGGACTCGGCCCTGAGGCGCATCCGCAGCGACCTGTCCAGGCTGGTGAGCCGTGTCGTGGACGACGGCTCGGGCACCGCCTACCTCCCGAAGGACTTCGGGATCTCCATCCAGCGCAACGGCCAGCTCCTGCTGGACGAGGGCCGGTTCCGGGCCGCCCTGTCCGCGGACCCGAAGTCGGTGGAGGCCTTCTTCACCGCCCGCCGGCACCTCGCCCCGGAGACCCTTCTCAAGGACTTCCACAACGGCCGCGGCGTGGAGCTGGGTCCGGGCCAGTCGGGCATCCGTATCCGCCTGCGCGACGGTACGGACATGGACGTGGACCTCTCGGGCTCCCTGCGGCTGGGCGACGTCCTCTCGCGGATCAACCTCCACGAGGCGAACGGGGGGAAGCTCCTGGCCCGGATCTCCACCGGGGGCCGCTCCCTGGAACTGGTGGACCAGACGGGGGGTGTGGAGGCCCTCTCGGTGAGTTCCCTCGACGATGGGGACGCCCACGTCGGTCTGGGGCTGAACGCGAGCGCCGACGGGGCTACACTGAAGGGGAGGTCCATCACCCTGACGGACAACCCCGGGTTCGGCCAGAGGTATTCGGCCTTGCTGTCCGTGCTCATGGACCCGGACGGCGGTCCGCTCACGACGCGGAGCGAGGGCCTGGACAGGCAGGCCGACGGCTACCGGAAGTCCATCGAGCGGATGGAGGAGCGCATCCAGTCCATGGAGGAGCGCCTGATCCGCGAGTTCACGAACCTGGAGATCTTCATCGGTCAGTCCCAGAACACCATGGGGCGGCTCACGGCGGCCCTGGCCAACCTGCCGAGGCCGTCCTCGCGCCGCTGATGTGCGAACGCGAGCGACCGGAGGTGGCGAGCGAGCCATGAGCCCCCACGAGGTGCATTTCGACGTGAAGGGCGCCGATAGATACGTGTGGGGGGGTGGACCCTCGGAGATGGGGACGTGAACGCCGACGTCGCCAAGCAGCGCCACTACCTGGAGACGCAGATCCGGACCGCCTCTCCGGAACAGCTCCTCATCATGTTGTTCGAGGGGGCCATCCGGTTCGCGGAGCAGGCCAAGGTCCGGCTGGACGGGCGTGACTACGAGGGCAGCCACGGGCTCCTGGTGAGGTCGCAGCACATCGTCCTGGAGGTGATGTATTCCCTCGACAAGGGCATAGGCGACGAGGTCTACCGGAACCTGGTCGCCCTCTACCGCTTCGTCTATCTGCGCCTGGTCCGCGCCAATATCACCCGGGACAAGGCGCCCGTGGACGAGGCCCTGCGCATCCTCCAGCACCTGCGGGAAACCTGGGTCGCGGCCATCGACAAGGCCGGCGACGAGCTGCGGCGCGGGGCCGCACAGGCCGCGGCCCGGCCTCAGGGTGGGCTCTCGATCCAGGGTTGAGTCCGGCACGCGGCAGGCTACGACCACGCCCACGGACACGCCCACGCCCACGAACACGCCCACGAGAAACACGTGGACGTGGTCGTGAACGCGGAGGTGGTCGTGGCCGTGAACGCAGGCCTGGGCCCTACGCCGTACGCCTCCCCAATTCGCGCCGCACCGCGGGGGCCAGGGCGTGTTCCGGGGCCAGATCCAGGAACTTCCGGAAGTGGGAACCGGCGCTGGCAGGGTCGCCCAGCCGGTGGAACAGGACTCCCAGGTCGTAGTAGCCGATGGCGTAGTTGGGGTCCTTCCGGACGGCGGTCCGGAGCTCCCGGGCCGCCTCCGCGGGACGGCCGATGGCCAGGTATACCCGGGCGATCTGCTGGTGGGCCTCCAGGTGGAGGGGGTCCCGGCGCAGACACTCGATGAAATGCCGCAGGGCGCGCAGGGGCTGGTCCCGCTTCAGGTAGATGGCCCCGGCCTTGTAGAAGACCTGGGCATTCTTCGGGTCCAGCTCCCCGACGCGGCGCAGGTGGCGAAGGGCGTCTTCGAAGCATCCCTCCATGTTCAGGGCCTGGGCCAGGAGGCCGAGCGCGCCGACGTGGTCGGGGTGGAGCTCCAGGGCGCGGCGCAGGACCTCCTTGGCGCCGGCCGGGTCTTCCAGGTGCTGGTAGCGGAGGGCCCCGAGGGCGTGGAGGGCGTCCACGTGTCGCGGGTCCAGGCCCAGGACGGTCTCGAAGGCCCTGGCCGCCTCCCGATGGACGCCCTTGCGATGGAGGAGGACCCCGTGTGCGTAGTGCGCGCCGGCGTGGCGAGGCGCGAGGGTCAGGGCCCGGCCCACCGCCTCCAGCCCGGCGGCGACCTTCCCCATCTCCCCCAGGGCCAGTCCAACGATGCGGAAGGCCTCGGGGTAGGTGGGCGCCATGGACAGGGCAGTCTTGGCGGCGTCCCGGGCCCCCCGGGCGTCCCCCAGGGCCAGCCGGGCGTAGGCGAGGCCGGCGAGGGACCAGGGGTCCGTCGGGTCCAGGGACGCGACGGCCTGGTACTGGCGAATGGCGGATCTCCAGCTTCCCGCGCGGCGATAGTGGTCCCCGAGGAGGGCGCGGGGGAGCGCCTCCCCGGGCGCGTGGCGTGCTGCCGTGAGGAGATGGGCCTCGAGGGCACGTTCGTCGCCCCGGGCCCGCAGGGCGCGGACCAGCCGCAGGCGCAGCCCCGTGTCCCCGGGCTTCGCGTGCAGAGCGGACCGCAGGGCCTCCACGAGGCCCTCCGGGGCGGGGGCACCAGGCCGCCCGAGGAGGAGCCGCAGGTGGTCCACGGCCACCGGGGCCTGCCGGATGGGGATCCCCGATTCGGCCAGGGACCCGGTGAGGTCCTCCTCCCAGGCCCATCGCCACGCCAGGGCGGACCGCCTGGGGAAGAGACGCACCTGCCTCCGCGACACGTACCCCGCCGCCGGCGCCGCCTCCCGCCCCGCGGAGGCGACCCAGCCCCGGGGGGTCGGGTCCTCGCCCCAGTCCCGGACCTCCAGGGTCAGGGCCTCGACTGCGGCGCGGGGGGTCAGCCCCCGCAGGTCGGCCGCGGCCGCCGGGGACAGGGTCTCGTCGCAGTCCAGCACCAGCACGGCGTCCCCGCCGGCGGCAGCCAGGGCGGCATTGCGCGCGGCGGCGAAATCGCCCGTCCAGGGGACCGGGACCACCCGTGCGCCCTCCGCGCGGGCGGCGCGGGCGGTGCCGTCGGTGGAGCCCGCGTCGGCCACCAGCACCGAGTCGCAGGCGGCGCGGGCGCCCCGCACCGTCTCCGCGACGCGGCCCTCCTCGTCCCGCGCCAGGATCAGGGCCGATGCCGTCGTCACGGGCGGACCCCGGGCCGTGCCGGCGGCGTGCAACCGGCCGCGCGGAGGAGCTGAAAGACCAGCCGGTAGTAGCCGGCGTCGAGCTGGACGCTGGGTTCGTGCATCACCATGACCACATCCCCTTCGAGGAGGACCGAGAGGGCTTGCGCCGCGGCGGCCGGGGTGCGTCCCACGATGAGGCGCACCCGGGGGTCGTCCATGGCGAGCGCCAGGGGGCCGTAGCGGCGGCCGTGGAGGTAGAGGGCGGCCTCGGCCTCCAGGGCGACGATGGGCGTCCCCGGGGGCGTCGCGCGCCGCGCCGCCTCCAGGGTGTAGCCCAGACCCAGACCCACCAGGAAGACGGCGCTGGCCGGGGCCAGACGGCCGTCGGCGAACATGGTCTCGGCCTCGCCCAGGGGGTCGTCGGCGCCGTGGAGGCGCGTCACGCGGTTCCCCCTGCGCACGTCCGCGGTGAAGTCCCCGCTCCGGGTCGGGACGATGCCCACCCCGTGATGGCCCAGGAGGGGCGGACGTTCCGAGCGCGGGTCGCGCAGCCGCCAGAATTCCTCGGCCCAGACCTGGAACACCGGGTCGGTGGGGTCCACGGCCCGCAGGGCCTCGTATTCCAGGGCCGCGGCCGCCGAGTTCCCGTCCGCCAGGTCCCTCATGGCCCATCGAAGGGCCTGGTCTCGCACGGCGACGTAGGGGTCGGGCGCCCCGCGGGCTGCGAGGGCCACCTTCGAGGACCCGGCCCATCGGAAGACATGTCCCCCGAAGAGGTCGCCGTGGACTCGCAGGGGGAGATAGACAAGGCCCGCCACGCGGAGGACCGCCTCCCCGGGGAAGCCGGGTTCGAAGACCGCGATGCGCGCCGGGGGGGTTCGAAGCAGGCCGGCCACCACCTCGCGGCGCCACGCGGGGTAGACCTGGTCCAGATAGACTGCATTGCAGTAATTGAGGTGGGGGATGGCGCTGGGACGGTCCGCCAGGCTGTAGACCTGGGGGGCCCAGGCCCAGCAGAAGAGGCGGTCGGCCCGATGCGTGCCCGCGGCGAGGACCCGCGCCACGAGGGACCACGAGCCCAGGACCGCCCGCCACGCGGAGGGAGAGGTCGCTGGCCGGCGCGCCAGGCCCAGGGCCACGAGGACCTGCAAGGCCGCCGTCGCGGTCAGGGCCCCCGCCGCTGCTGGGCCTCCGCGGGTCGAGAGTCCGGCGAACCCGAGGCCGGCGAGGAGGGCCAGGGGCGCCAGGATCGGGGACCAGTGGCCCGGGGACCAGACCCCCTGGACCGCCACCGCCGCCAGGCCCGCGGCCAGCCAGGCCCAGAGGGGGCCCTGAGGCGCCGTGCCGGGCAGGACGGCAGCCCCCAGGGCCAGGACGAGGGGGAGCGCAAGGGCGCCGCCCAGGGAGAGCGAATGGGCCAGGGCCTGGCCCACGGAGGCGCGCACGGCGCCGCCGCCAAGGTGCCGTACTCCCAGATCCGCCCGCTTGTAGGCGAGGAGTCGACCTGGAAGGCCCGCCAGCATCGAGGGGGCGCCGAGGACGCGGGCGAGGACCTCCGCGGCGGCCAGGGTCACGGCCCAGCCCCCCAGGGTCCATGCCGCCAGCTCGGGGCCACCCCGCGCGGCGGCGGTCAGGAGGACGGCGGGGAGGAAGGCCAGGGCCACCACCTTGAAGAGGACGGCCCCGGCCAGGAGGGAACCCGCCGCCAGGGCCCCCGCGGTCCCCGGGTCGTCCTGGCACAGCGCCCACATGGCGCCCGACACCAGGGCCCCCAGGAACCACTCGGCGTTCGTGTACCAGGGGAAGAGCTGGGGTGCCGCGGAGGCGAGGGCGTGGAGAGCCGCGGCGGAGGCCCCCACGGCCGGGCCGCACAGGGCATCGCCGAGGAGGTAGGTCAGGAAGGTCGTCGCGGCACTGGCCACGGCCGAGAGCCAGCGCAGCCAGCCCGCGTCCGCGCCGGGGTGGCCCAGGACGGGGTAGAGCAGCGCGAGGAGGAACGGGAGGGCCGGCTGGCCCGTCACGGGGACGTCCCGATCGAAGCGGGCGCCCCGGTCACGGAACTGGGCGTGGTAGAGGAAGACGGCCCCGTTGTTCTCCAGGGGCATCCCACGGTACGGGAGGCGCAAGGCGAGGGCCCCGGCGGCGAAGGCGCCGGCGGCCGCGAGGGTGGCGCCCGTCACGAGAACCTCCTCCCGGAGACCATCTCGCGCAGGGTCTCCGGGACGCAGTTGCGGCACACCTCGAGGGGCCGCTCCCCGCGGGCCAGCCTCCGGCGGAACTCGACGAAGCGGCCGGTATTGAGGGCCCCGACGACGCCCTCGCTGAGGAAGTTGCCCATGTCCACCGGCTGCATGGCGAACTGGCAGCAGGGGCGCAGGGCCCCCGTGGCCGTGACGTAGACGGAGATCCAGGCGATGTGGCAGCGCCGGGCCGTCCGCTGCCGGCCTGCGTAGCGGGGGTCCCACCAGTCATCCAGCCCCGCCAGGAGGGAACGCAGATTGGTCCGGACGGCGCGCCGGCGGGCGGCCTCCAGCCCCTCCCGCAGCCTCGCCTCCAGCCGATCTCGCGTCAGGTCGCCCACCAGCGAGGCGCGGCGGGCCTCCATCCCGGTGAGGCTCAAGGGCTGAAAGAGGCACGAGTCCGCCCCGGCGTCGGCCGACAGGTCCACGAAGGCCGCCACCTCCTCCACGGCCTCGGCCGTCAGGACCATGCTGGTGCGCAGGTGCGGGCGGCGGCGTCCCGCCGCGCGGCGCTCGGCGGCCAGGGCGCGGACCCCTTCCACCGCGAGCGGGAAGCCGTCGGAGCGGCGCAGTCGTTTGTAGGTCTCGGGCCGGGCGGCGTCCAGGGAGACGTTGACGAGCCCGATGCCGCTCGCCACCAGGCCGCGGGCGCGGCGGCCGAGGAGCTGTCCGTGGGTAGTGGTGTTGACCCGGGCGCCCCGCCCCACGGCGTAGGCCACCATGGCCTCCAGGCCCGTGTGGAGGAGGGGCTCTCCGTAGCCGCTCAGGGTGAGGTAGCGAGGCCGGACCTCGTCGATCAGGCGCTGGAAGGCCTCCAGGGACAGGCGGTGCGGCTTGCGGACGAGCTCGGCCCGGGTGCAGGAGGCGCAGTCCAGGTTGCAGGCATCGATGGGTTCCACCTGCATGTGCACCGGGAGGGTGGTGAGACGCTCGGGTCGGGTGGCCACGGCCCACGCGGTCCGTAGGGACCGGAGGGGGCCAGGGCCGGCGCCCTCGCCCACCGCCTTCGGGGCGAGTCGGCGCGCCACCAGGACGACGGGGGTGTAGGCGCCCAGGGCCGAGGCCGCGCGCCCCAGGAGGCGGTTCAGCCCCAGCCGGCGCGTCCACGAGAGCCAGCGCCGGAGCCGTCCCAGCTCCCCCCAGGGGGAGATGCAGAGCCCGTCCATGCGCTCCCGGAACAGGGCCTGTCCCCAGTCCAGGGGCTCGAGGCCGGGGGCGTGGCGCGACAGCTCGCGCCGAAGGCGGGCCGGCGTCAGGAGCTGCAGGGTGTCCACGTAAGCGGGGTCGCGGCCCCAGAGCCGCACGTATAGCCGCGCGAGCCACCGCGGGGCGTGGGCGGGCCAGGGCAGTCCGTAGTGGCCCTCCCAGAAAGAGCCGTAGTTGGGGACCACGGCCACCAGGGTCCCTCCGGGCCGGAGGACCCGCGCCATCTCCGCGAGGGCCCGGCCGGGGTCGTCCACGTGCTCGAGGACGTTCGTGCTGAAGACCAGGTCGAAGGAGGCGTCCGGGTGGGGGAGGGACTCGGCCGAGCCGCGCCGCACGCGGCCCCCTTCCAGGCCCGAGGCGGCGAGGACGCTCCCGGCGGCCACCAGGACCGTCTCGAAGCCCTCGCACCCGGGCTCCACACCGTGGGCGTCGGCACCGCGGAGCAGGGCGGCCGCCGCCACCGCCACGCCATGACCCGAGCCCACCTCCAGGACGCGCAGCCCGGCCAGGGGCCGCCCCGCCATGCGGGCCACCAGGTCGAGCTGCTCCAGGGCCCGCGGTACGCTCAGGAACTCGGAGGCCACCCGCGCGTGGTCGGTCCCGGGGGGGAAGACGCGGTCCCAGGTCCGCCGCGAGTGGGCCTCCACCAGCAGGTGGAGCCCTTCGGGGACGACGACGCCGGCGGTGGCTTCCGGGATCGCGGCGGCGACGGTCATGCCGCGGCCCCCCGGGGGCGGAGTCGGAAGCAGGTCGTCACCGAGCCCCAGCGGGCGAAGACCCCGAGGCGCTCCAGGGCCTCCTCCAGGGCCCGCACGGCCCCCAGGGCGGCGCCGGGGAGGGCGCGATAGACCAGCCCGTAGTGGGGAGGGAAGGCGAGGACGGCCCCGCGGCCGGCCTCGACGTCGAGGCCCTCGCGGCGGAAGAGGCGCGTCAGGGCCGCGTGGCCGAAGCGGGCGTGGGGGAGGAGGAAGGCCCGGTCCTCCACCGTCAGACCGGCCCGGCGGGCCCGCAGGAAGGTCTTCTTGTCGAAACCGTCCGGACGCTCCGTCTCCAGGTCCCGGAGGACCCTCCTCGCCAGGTCCGCGAAGGCCTCGGAGGGCGTGGAGGCGCAGGGACAGCTCACGAGCAGGGTGCCCCCGGGCGCCAGGACCCGGCGCCACTCCCGCAGGGCCCGCCGCGGGTCCTCCAGGTGCTCCAGGACCTCCGTGGCCAGCACCAGGTCGAAGCGCCCGTCCGGGTAGGGGAGCGTCTCGGCGCGGGCCTCCCGGAATCGGACACCGGCGAGGCCGGCAAGGGCCGCGGCGCGGCGGGCGTAGCGCACCGCCGGGCCCGCCACGTCCACGCCCTCCACGCGGAATCCCCCGCGGGCCAGGAGCAGCGAGACGACCCCGGCCCCGCACCCTACCTCCAGGGCCCGGTCGCCGGCCATCTCCGCGCGGCCCAGGAGTCCCCACAGGACCTCCAGGCGGCGTGTGAAGGTGTAGCGGGTCCCGGGGTTCTCCGAGAAATAGCCCAGGTATCCGGTGCCCAGCTCCCAGTCCAGGAGTCGGGCCCGGAGGTCGTAGAGACCCTCCAGGAGCCCCGGGTCCACGCGCGAGCGGTCCACGCCCCGGGATTCGGGCACCTCCGCCAGCTCATCGCGAACCAGGGCCCCCAGGTCGGTCCTCACCCGCAGGTGCGGGAACTCGTTCGCCGCCGCCAGGGCCCCGCCCCGCAGGGCCGCCAGGTCGCGAAGCACGCGGGGGCCCGTCACGGCCTCGCCCCGGCGCGGAAGCGCAGGACCCTCGCGGGCACGCCGGCCACCACGGCCCGGGGCGGGACGTCGCGGGTCACCACGGCCCCGGCACCGATGACCGCGCCGCGCCCCACCCGGACGCCGCCCAGGATCGTGGCCCCGGCTCCCACGTAGACCTCGTCCTCCACCACGATGGGCCGCGCCTCGATGGGCTGGTCCCAGATGGGCGTGTCGCCATCGTCCACGCCGTGCTCGGCCGAGAGGAAGAAGGCCCGGTTCCCCACCAGGACCCGGTCGCCGATCGCCACGCCCCCGTAGCCGTTGATGTGGACGTGCTCGTTGAGGCTGGAGCGGCCCACCCGGACCCGCTCCGGGCAATGGACCGTCACGCCCTCGTGGACCCACCAGGTGTCCAGCCTCGCCCCGAAGGCCGCGAGGACGGCCCGGCGGAGGGGATTGCCCAGGGGGGAGGGGAGGTACTTCACCAGGCCATAGATCGTGAGGTAGGCGTGGCGACGGAGGGTCTGGAGG
>JACQVX010000160.1 GCA_016209495.1 Planctomycetota bacterium | reverse complement strand
GCGCAGGGCCGACTCGCTCTGGATCTTCACGTAGTCCTCGTAGTGGTCCACGTCGAAGAGGGCCTGGGCCGTGTCCTGGACCCGCCAGACCACCACCGCCCCGATCTCGATGGGGTTGCCGCGCAGGTCGTTCACCTTCAGGCGTTCCGTGTTCATGTTCCGGGCCCTGAGGGAGACCCGGAGCTTGGAGTTGAAGGGATGGGTCCAGTGGAAGCCGCTCTCCCGGACGGTCCCCCCGTAGGCCCCGAAGAGGACCAGGACCCTCCCCTCGTTGGGTTGGAGGGTGAAGTGGCCCGCGTACGAGATGCACGCCAGCACGACGAGCACGACCCCGACCGTCAGGGGGAATCCCACGGGCCCATGCCGGGGATAGGCGCTTGCGTTCACAAGGGACCACACGAAGAGCGCCACCCCCGCCGCGGTCAGGCCGATGTTCAGCGCGAGCATCGGCCAGCCGCCCAGGACCTGCACCCGTCTCTCCTGACTCATGACCCACCTCCTGGCCGGGGGCCCCTCCCCCGATATCGTAATGATATCATACCAATATCATGCCGGAGGGCGGTGTCAAGGAGGACGTGCGGCCGCCGGGCCCGGAGGCGGATCACGCCGGTGGCGGTGGGGAGAGACGCCTACCCGTGGGACGGCGGCCCCAGCGCGAGCCGCGCCGGCAGGAAGCCCGGGTCCGCCTCCAGGGCACGCCGGAAGGAGGCGGTCGCCCCCTCCTCGTCCTCGCGGGCCCGGAGGGCGAGACCCAGGGCGTGGCGGGCCCACGCCTCCTCCCGGGACTCCAGGGGGAGCGCCAGGGCGCGCGCCAGGAGGGCCTCCGCCTCCGAGGGGTCGTCCCCGTTCCTCCAGGCGATGGTGGCGCGATAGGAGCCCAGGAGGACCAGGGCCTCGCCGTGGTCCGCCTCGAGCTCTAGGGCCCGCTCCGCCGAGCGGCGCACCTCCACGTAGAAGTCCCCCCGCTCCAGGACCGAGGCCACGCCGCGGGAGGCCTCCAGGTAGGCCCGAGCCCTGAGGCCCCAGACCTCCGGCCGAGCGGGAAGCCGGCGGACCGCCTCGTCGGCCACCGCCAGGGCGGCGCCGGGACGCCCCTCCCCCAGGAGGCGGAGGGCCGCCTCCCGGTAATCGCCCGGGTCCTCGCCCAGCCCCTCGAGGGCCGCCGCGCGCTCCACCGGGGAGGCGGCCGGCAGGGCGGAGGGCTTGGCCGCCTGCCAGCCGGTCATGGCCCTCACCGCCCGGAGGACGGCGTAGTCGGGGGTGCCCCAGGTGACGGGCATCCGGGCGTAGACCTCCGGGACCGTGGGCCCCACCGCCCGGAGGATGTCCTCCACCCCCAGCCCGCGCTCCACGTGGGGCCTCACTGCCGCCAGGAACCAGTCCAGGAGCCCGGAGAAGAAGTCCAGGTCCGCCACCGAGCCCAGGGGGCCGTGGCCCGGCAGGACCGCCACCGGGTCCAGGGCCCGCAGCCGGGCGAGGGTGCGCTGCCAGGATCGATCCTCCGAGAGGCCCTCGTTCTGGGTCGGCTGCCCCAGGATGGGAAAGGAGCCCGTCATCAAGGTGTCCCCGGCGATGGCCACCCGGTCCTGGGGGACCCAGACCGCCGTGGGGTCATCGGTCTCCGCCCGCCCCAGGTGCGCGAGGACCAGGTCCACGCCGCCCAGGACGATGGTGCGCTCCCCCTCGACCCCCTCGTCGGGGGGGGCCGGGTCCGCCGACGGCAGGTGGAACCCCCTCCCCTCCAGGAAGGCGCGCTGCCGGGCGTTCTTCACGGCCATGAAGTGGCGGGTGAGCGCCCCCGAGATCACCCGGGCGCCGACCCCCCGGAAGACGTCGTTCCCGGCCCAGTGGTCCCAGTGGTAGTGGGTGTTGACGGCGTAGGCCACGGGCGCGCGCGCGACGCGGCGCGCCGCGGCCAGCAGCCGCCGGGCCATGGGGAGGTTGATCTGTGTGTCCACCACCGCCGTGGCCTCCGCGCCCACGACCACCGCGGAGTTCACGGTGTTGCGGAAGAGCCAGACGTGCTCCGAGACCCGCTGCATCTCGCCGTAGCGTATGGGAGCGAAGGGCGAGGGACTCACGGACCGCGCGCCACCGCCCCCGCCGACACGCGGGCCACGACCCCCGCCGCCTCGCTGCCCCGGGCCAGGCAGTCCGGAACGCCGGCCCCCCGGAGGCCGTTCCCGGCCAGGGCGAGGCCGCCCAGCCGCGCGGCCTCCTCCTCGATGCGCGCGAGGCGCCCCAGGTGGCCGAGGGTGTAGCGCGGGAGGGCCCTCCGGTGGCGCGAGACCAGCGTCGCCACCGGGACGCCCGCGAGACCCAGGAGCGGCGCGAGGTCCCGGTGGACCGCCGAGACCAGGTCGGCGTCCTCGCGCTCCCAGGCCAGCGGGTCCGCGTCCCCCCCCACGAAGGCGCGCAGGAGCACTGTCCCCTCCGGGGCGCGCCCCGGGAACTTCACGCTGCTGAAGGAGCAGCCGAGGAAGGCCAGGCCTTCCGCCGGGGGGACCACCAGGCCCATGCCGTCCAGGGGGTGGGCCACCTCCTCGCGCCGGTAGGCCAGGTTGACGGTGGCGGTGGAACCGTAGTCCACCTCGGCCAGGAGCCTCGAGAGTCCGGGCGCCTCCCCGGCCAGGAGCCGCGCCGACTCGTGGGCCGGGAGCGCCAGGCAGAGGGCCTCGCAGTCCAGGGCTGGCCCGGCCTCGGGCTCCACGCGCCAGAGGCCCCCGGCGCGCCGCAGGGCGCGGACGGGGGTCCCCAGGCGGAGCCCCCCCTCCGGCAGCGCCGCGCCCAGCGCCTCCACCAGGGCCTGCATGCCTCCGCGGAAGGAGGCGAAGAGGCCGTACCGCGGCCCGCTCGCCGCGGGGCGGTCCGCGCCCGCGCCGGCGAGGGGCGCCGTCCGGCGGCGCCGCAGGCCCAGGATCAGGCTGCGGTGCTCCCGCTCCAGGGACGCCAGCTCGGGGAAGGCCGCCTCGACGCTCAACCGCTCCGGGTCCGCGGCGTGGACCCCGCCCACCATGGCCCCCACCAGCCGGTCCAGGGCCTCGCGGCCCAGCCGGCGGCGGACGAGGGAGGCCACCGACTCCTCGCCGCCGCCCCGCCGGGCGGGGAGGACCAGGTCCAGGGCCATGCGCAGCTTGCCCAGGGGGCTGAAGAGGGGCGTGGCCACCATGGGCCACGCGGAGGTGGGGGCGACGAGCTGGAAGCCCCCGGGGACCGGGACGAGGCGGCGGCGGCGCACGACGAACGCCCGGCGGTGCTCGGGGGGCGTCCCGACCAGCTCCCCCTCCAGGCCCAGCCCCCGCACCAGGGACAGGACCCCGCCGCGGGTGCTGAGGAAGCTGTCGGGCCCGCGCTCCAGGACGAGGCCGTCCCGGCGCTCCGTCCGGATGACGCCCCCTGCCCGGTCCGAGGCCTCCAGGACCAGCACCCGGTGCCCCTCCAGGGCGAACCGCCGGGCCGCCGCCAGCCCGCTCGCCCCGGCCCCCACCACCACGGCCCGGGGGGGCTCGCCCGTCATGCGTAGCGGCGGATGCCCGCGCCCACCCGGTCGGCGAGCATCGCGATGAAGCGGGGGTGATCGCCCACGGTCCCGGTCCGTGCCCAGCCCAGGCCCAGGGCCTCGGCCCGGTGGCGGGCCGCCACGTCCAGGTCGTAGAGGACCTCCACGTGGTCCACGAGGAAGCCCACGGGGGCTACCACCACGTCATGCACCCCCTCGGCCGCCAACCCCTCGAGCAGCTCGCCCACGTCCGGCCCGGTCCAGGCGATCCGGGAGTCGGCGGACCGGCTCTGGTAGGCGAGGTGCCAGCCCCGGCGGCCCAGCTCGCGCGCCACCCGCTCCGCGGTCCCCGCGAGCTGCCGCGCGTAGGGGGAGGTGCGGGCCACCGGCTCCGGGATCGCGTGGGCGGTGAAGACCAGCGCCGCGTCCGCCGCGCGAGCCCCTTCCCAGGAGGCCGTGGACTCGCGCACCCGGTCGGCCGCCGCCTCCACGAATCCCTCCGCCTCCCACCACGGGTCCACGAAGCCCGCCACGGCGGGGCCCGCCTCCCCCAGGGCCGCCGTGGCCTCCAGGACCACGCGCAGGTACCAGTCCCAGGAGACCGTGGACTGGTGGGGCGCCAGGACCACCCCGAGGACCCGACGGTGCCCGCGTGCCCCCATGGCCGCGAGGACCTCTTGGACGGAGGGCGACCAGTGGCGGAAGCCCGCGTGGACGGGCAGGCCGAGCCCCCGCGCCGCCAGCGCGGACTCCAGGGCCCGCGCCTGCTGCAGGGTCAGCTCGTTGAAGGGGGAGTAGCCCCCCAGCTCCCGGTAGTGGCCCGCCACCTCGTCCACGTGCCGGGAGCGGCCGGGTGCGTGGCCCAGGACCCCGTCCACGAAGCACCAGGCCTCGCCCGGACAGGGGTCCCGGCGGCGGCAGCAGCCGGGGGTGGGGCCGCCGAAGGCCACCAGGAGGACGCCGTCCACCGGCGGGGGACCGGTCATGCGGGGGTCCCGGCAAGACCCGGGTCCGAGGGGACGGGCCGCACGGCCAGCCGGGCCTCCACGGCCTCCAGGGTCCATTCCCGGGCCGACCCGGCGGTGGAGCCAGGGAATCCCCCCTCGCGAGCCGGCCGGGCCAGCAGCTTGTCCGCCACACCCCACCAGAAGCGCTCCCGCGCCGCCAGGCTCCGGAGGGCCCCGGTCCGGATGGCCGCCTGGGCCGCCGGTTCCGCGGCGTGGCGGAGCAGGGCCTCCTCCATCCAGGCCCCGTGGTCCCTGTCCTGCTCCACGTGCAGCGTGAAGTACTCGATGGCGTCCTCCCCCAGCCCCGCGCGCCGGAGTCCGGCGATGAGGTGGGGGAACATGGAGGGGATGGCCCATTCGTGGCCCGGTCCCACCGCCCCCAGGCCCACCAGGAAGGGCTCCCCGGCGCAGGTGGCGAGGTGCAGGGCGATGAACTCCACCACCGCCGGGTGCAGGTCCACGCGGCGCTCCTCGCCCCCCTCCAGGCCCACCGCCGCCAGGAACCTCCTGTAGAGGGCCGCGTGGTCCAGGCCCCGGGACCCCTCGCCGTACTCGTCCACCAGGACCCGGGCGAGCCAGAGCTTGTCGGTGGCGTCCGGGGCCGTGAGGAGCAGGCACTCCAGGTATCGGGTGAAGCAGCAGACCAGGGGGTAATGCTGCCCCCCGAGGACCCGGAAGTCCTCCGGGCTGCGCGGGTCCAGGCGCATCCGGGCCAGGACGGAGTGACCCACGGCCGCATGGTGCTCCACCTCCCGGCGGAGGTCCGCGAGGAACTCCCGTGCGGCCTGCATCGTGCCCACGGCCACGCTCACCTCGCGGGCCTCCAGGCGCGGACGTGGTCCACCAGGGCGAGGACGTTGTCCACCGGGGTCTCGGGGAGGACACCGTGGCCCAGGTTGAAGACGTGGCCCGGCCGGCCGCCGTTCGCCTCCAGCACCCCCGTGGCCCGTTCGATCACCGCCGGGCGATCCGCCAGGAGGACCGCCGGGTCCAGGTTCCCCTGCACCGCGCGCGCCCCGAGCCGGGCGCGCACCCCCGCCAGGTCCGAGCGGTGGTCCAGGCCGACGACCTCCCCGCCGGCCTCGGCCATCCCCGCCACCAGGGCGGGATTCCCGGTCCCGAAGTGGATCACGGGCACCCCGGGCCTCAGCCCGCGTATGAGGGCCCGGGTGTGGGGAAGGACGAAGGACCGATAATCGGCGGGCCCCAGGCAGCCCACCCAGGAGTCGAAGACCTGGACCGCATGCGCCCCGGCGTCGATCTGGGCGTTGAGGTAGTCCGTGAGCCCGCGGACGAGGTGGGCCGCCAGGGCGTGCCAGGCGCCGGGGTCCCTGTAGATGAAGGCCTTGGCCTGGGCGAAGTCCCTCGAACCCCGCCCCTCGATGGCGTAGGCCCCCACGGTGAAGGGCGCCCCGCAGAACCCGATGAGGGGCACCCCGGCCGGGAGTGCGGCGCGGGAGAGCCGGACGGTCTCGTAGACCGCCCGAAGGGTGGACGGGGCGTCCATCTCCCGCAGCCGTTCCACGTCCGCCCCCTCCCGCAGCGGGTTCCGGATGATCGGTCCCTCGATCGGGCCGAACTCCACCTCCAGCCCCAGGGGCTCCAGGACCAGGAGGAGGTCCGCGAAGACGATGGCCGCGTCCACCCCCAGGCGGCGAGCCGCGTCCACCGTGACCTGGGCGGCCAGGTCGGACCTGCGGCAGAGATCGAGGAACCCCACCCGCTCCCGCAGGGCGCGATACTCGGGCAGGTAGCGCCCTGCCTGGCGCATGAGCCAGATGGGCGTCGCCTCCGTCTCCTCGCCCCGACAGGCGCGCAGGAACAGGGGCTCCGGTCGGCTTCCGTTGGGACCCGTGGCCACGGGGCCGCCTTATATCAGAGGACCGGGCCCCTGGGTAGCCCCACCGCCGCCGGTCCCCACCATCCGGAGTCGTAACGAAACCACTGCGTCAACACCGAGGCCGAGCGAGAAGGCCGACGGCTAGGAGCGACGACGCCAGCGGCCTTCGTAGCGGGCCGAATGTAGCAGTGGTTTCGTTACGGCGACTTGGGACCTTCGCGGTGATTTTTCCGCAAATTCCCTGGATCCACTCACGCTCGTGAATAGGATTCTCCCCTTGCCTGGTGGGGGTCGTCGGGAAGGGGCACGAATCGATGCAATGCAGCCGGCGTGGTGCGCTATCCCCGTGGGTGGCGGTCGTGGCGTTGGCGGTGGCGGGCTGTCACGAGGTGGAGATTGCCGAGCCGGCGGACGGGGCGAGCTTCAGGGCCGGCCAGGGCGTTCGACTCCGGGCGCGGTCGAGCAAGCACGTGGACCACACCGAGTGGTTCGTCGACGGGGCCCACGCCGGCAAGGGCGAGGTCTACACCGCCACGGCCCTCTCCCCCGGCTGGCACCAGGTGGAGGCGCGGCTGGGGGAACCGGGCCACGTCAAGAAGGACCGGATCCACGTGGAGGTCGTCTCCTGGACCGCCTCGACCGCCCCCTGGCGGGCCACACCGGCGGCCCTGGCCCACGAGCCGGCCTCCGGCGCGATCTGGGCCGCGGTCCCCGGCGAAGGGGTCTACCGCGTGGCCCCCTCGGGCCAGGCCCGGCTCCACGGCCGCGCCGGGGGCGAGTTGCCCTCGGACGAGGCCCTCGCCCTGGCGGTGCGCCCCGGCGAGGTGTGGGTGGCGACCGGGGCGGGGGCCGTGCGCCACGACGGCTCCACCTGGCGGACCACGACGTCGGCCGACGGGCTCCCCTCGGACGAGGTGCGCGCCCTGGCCGTGGACCCGGCGGACGGCCGCCTCTGGGCCGTCACCCCCGAGGGGCTGGCGTCCTGGGACGGCTCGGCGTGGAGGGGTATCGCCCACAAGGCGCCCGCCACCTCCCTGGCGGTCGAGGGGGGGGTGGCCTGGCTCGGCACCGATGGGGCGGGCCTCCACCGCTACGACGGGGCGGCCTGGGACGTACTCGACGGGAATCCGGGACTGGACCAGGACCGGCTCCTGGCCGTGGCGGCGGACACCGCGGCCCCGCGACGGGCCTGGTACCTGGCCCGCGACGAGGGGCTCGCCAAGCACCGGGACGGTGCCTGGGAGCGGCACTACCACGACGCGAGCGCGCCCCTCCATGGGGCGGCCCTGGCCGTGGACCCGCGAGACCGGACCCTGTGGCTCGCGGACCCCGCGGGCCTGGGGCTGCGCCGTCGCGGGGCCGACGGCCGCTGGCGCCGCCTCGACGCCGCCGGGGCCGTCCCGGGGCTGGCGGCCCCCTGGCGCGCCATGGCCCTGGGACCCTCCGCGGGCCGCCTCTGGCTCGCCACCGACGGCCACCTGGTGTCCGTGGAGGCCGGCGGGGCCCAGCCCCACTCGCCGCTCCCGGACCTGGTGGCCTACCCGCCCGAGGCCCTCGGCATCGCGCTCGCGGGGGCCCAGCGGGAACTCCGGCTCACCGCCACCACCGCCAACCTGGGCGACGGGGCCCTGGAGATCGAGGGCGTGGTGGACCCGGCCCAGGGCCGGACCGTGGCCGTGCAGCACCTCTTCCGGGGGGACCGGGTGGCGGAGCGCATCCACACGGGGAACTTCGTCTTCGCGGCCCACCAGCAGCACAACCACATGCACTTCGACGGCTTCACCAGCTACCAGCTCCGCGAGGTCCTCCCGGGCCGCGCGGTGGGGCCGGTGGTCCGCCAGTCGGCGAAGGTCTCCTTCTGCCTCATGGACTTCTCCAACGTGGGCGGCCGGGGCGACAAGGTCTACACCTGCGACCCCGGGCTCCAGGGGATTTCCGTGGGCTGGGCCGACACCTACGCCTCGGGCCTGGACGGGCAGCTCATCCCCCTGGACGGCGTCGGGGCCGGGGAGTTCTGGGTGGTCTGCACCGTCACCAGCGTCTTCGCGGAGAAGGACTACGCCAACAACACCGCCATGAAGCGGGTCTCCCTGGACGGCGCCTACGGGGTGACGGTCCTGGAGGAGGTGCGCGGTGCGCGCTAGTCCGCCCCCCTTGCCCTGGGCCGGGCTCGTCCTCGCCGTGCTGGCGGCCCCCCCGGCGGCAGCCGGCGTCCCCGCGGGCTTCACCGAGCGGGTCATCGCCCAGGGCCTGGACCGCCCCGTCCCCCTGGCCGCGGCGCCGGACGGCACGCTCTACATCGGGGAGCAATACAGCGGCGCGATCCGGGTCTGGCGGGGCGGGACGCTCCTGCCGGACCCCTTCGTCACCGTCTCCCCGGTCTACGGCGGGAACAACGAGACCGGGCTCCTGGGACTGGCCGTCTCCCCGGACTACCTGGCGGATCGGCAGCTCTACGTCTTCGTCACCTCCACCGCCTCCAAGCAGCGGGTCCTCCGCTACACCAACGTGGGCGACCGGGGCCTGGACGAGACCGTGGTGGTGGACGACCTCCCCACGCGAGGGGTCAACCACGACGGGGGCGGGATCGCCTTCGGCCCCGACGCTCACCTCTACCTCTCCGTGGGCGACAACGCCGTGGCCTCCACGGCCCCGGACCCGCGCCTCCTCTCCGGGAAGCTCCTGCGCTTCCGACGCGACGGGGGTGTCCCCACGGACAACCCCTGGCCGGGCTCCCCGGTCTGGGCGGTGGGCCTGCGCAACACCTTCCGCTTCACCTTCCAGCCCGGGACGGGGAAGGTCTTCGGGACGGAGAACGGCCCCTTCCAGGACGACGAGCTGAACGTCATCCGCCGCGGGGCCCACCACGGGTGGCCGGACCACACCGGCGCCGCCGGCTCCACCCGCTACGTCGACCCCATCGCCGTCTACAGCCCCACCACCGCGGTGACGGGGATCGCCTTCCACGACGGGACCGGGCTCGCGGCCCTGACGGGGTCGCTCCTGGTGGCCCACTACAAGGCCGGGGTGGTGCGGCGGCTGGCCCTGGGCGGCCCGGACGGGGAGACGGTGGTCTCCGACGCCGACTTCGTGACCGGCCTGAACGAGGCGGTGGACGTGGTGGTGGGGGCGGACGGTGCGGTCTACTGCTCGGACCGCGGCGGCCGGGTGATCCGGGTCTCGGGCGCCGGCTCCAACGTGGCCCCCTTCGCCTCCTTCACGGCCCGACCCTCCGTCGGCCGGGCGCCCCTGGTGGCGGACCTGGACGCCACGGGCTCCGGCGACGTGGACGGCCGCGTCACCGACTGGTCCTGGGACCTGGGGGCGAACCAGGGGACCGCCTCCGGCCCCGTCGTGCTCCACACCTATGCCGCCCCGGGGACCTACGCGATCCGCCTCACGGTGCGGGACGACCGCGGGGCCACCGGGACCACCCGGGGCCAGGTCACCGTCCTGACCCAGTCCGGGGACCCGCCCCCCTCGGCCCACATCGAGGACCTCCGCCCGGCCACGGGCAAGGCCCCCCTGAAGGTGCGCCTCAAGGGCCACGGCCACGACAATGTCGACGTGGTCGAGCACCGTTGGGACTTCGGCGACCGGGGCGCCCCGGAGATCGTCACGGGCACCGGCCGTGACACCAACAGCGAGGTGGAGCACGAATACGGGACCGCGGGCGACTACACCGTGACCCTCACGGTGCGGGACGACCAGGGCTCCACGGGGGTCCACACGCGTTCGGTGACGGTCTCCCCCGGGGGCTGCCACGCCGCCGAGGGCATGGCCCCGGGGGGCGCGTCCTCCGCCGCGGGGGCCCTCGCCCCCTGGGGCGCCCTCCTGGTCGCCCTGGGGCGCCGCCCCCGGCGCCGCCGGGCAGGCTGACCCGCGGAGGGAACGGCCGCGGCCCTGGGGATCGGCCGGGGACGTGTGGCGCTCCCGGCCCTGGTTCCGGCGGGCGGCCTCGCGCCCGTGGCCGCGTCCGTGGTCGTGGGCGTGACTCGTGGTCGTGGGCGTGTGCGTGGGCGCGAGCGTGGCTCGTGACTTCCATGAGAAGGCCATCCTGTCAAGCCCAGCCGCCGTGGCGATGCGTCCACCGAGGTCTTCGGACGGTGGGATCGCAGCACCGGCGCACGACGGCTGTCCGCACCGCCGGGGATTCCCTGGCACCTCTGCACCTTCCCCTGCCCCTCCCCCTCGACGTCGGCCTCACCCGCGGGGGCGATAGCCCCTGGGCCGGCGACGAGGGGGAGGGGCAGGTCGATCCCTGCTC
>JACQVX010000159.1 GCA_016209495.1 Planctomycetota bacterium | reverse complement strand
GTGCTCTAACCGGCTGAGCTACACCCACCGCGCGGGGACGCACGCGGCATCCTATCGAACCCGAGGGGAGAATCCAGGAGATCCATGCCCGCGGGCTTCCTTCGGGGTCTGGCGGACCCGGGCGTCCGGCCCTAGGATGGCCGCGCGGGGGCAAGGACCTTGACCGACCACGCCTTCTGGCAAGGACACTATGTCCGGGGGGAGACCGATTGGGACAAGGGGGGACCAGCCCCGCCGCTGGTCTCCCTGGCCGCCCGTGGGGTCCTCCGGGGACGCAGCCTGGTGGTGGTGGGTTGCGGCTACGGCCACGACGCGCTCCATTTCGCGCGCCTGGGGTACGAGGTGACGGGCCTGGACCTGGTCGAGGAGGCGGTCGCGGGGGCCGACGCCCGCGCCCAGACCGCGGCCGTGAGCTGCCGCTTCGTCCGGGCCGACGTCCTGGACCCGCCCGTGGCGTTCCACGGGCGATTCGACCTCTGGCTGGAGCACACCTTCTACTGCGCCATTGACCCCGCGCGCCGGGACGACTACGTGAAGGCGGCCCACCTGCTCCTGCGCCCCGGAGGAACCCTGTTCGGGCTCTTCTATCACCACGGGCGTGCGGGGGGGCCCCCGTTCGACACCGACGAGGGGGACCTGCGGCGACGGTTCCCCCCATGCTTCGAGCTCGAATCGGTGGAACGCCCGGTCGACTCCTTCCCCAGCCGCGCGGGGGCGGAGCTCCTGGTGAGGATGCGGCGCTCGCCGTGATCCCGCCGGCCTTCCAGGGGAAGACGCGAACGGCCTTCAAGGCCCTCGGCGGCCGGGCCAAGGCGACCTGGTGGCACTGCGGGGTGGCCCGGGCCCTGCAGGAGCTGGGCTTCCGCTTCGCCATGGGGCGCCGGAGGGCAGGGGAGCCCACCCCGTCGGGACCGGGGGTCATCAACCCCATCATCGGATCCAGCGGCGGGGCCATCTTCGCCGCGGGCATCGCTGGGGGCTGGGAGGTGGAGTCCATCCTGCGAACCCCGGTCACCCGCGAGGACATGATCCGGCCGTCCACCTTCCACCTGCGGGACTACCTTCGGCGCGTGCGCTGGAGGGTGCAGATGAGGACCGGGCGAACTCTACGGCTCCGGGACCTGGGGGCGGCGGACCTGGTGGCGCCGCGGGCCCTCTATACCCCCCTGGGCATCCGCGACTGGATGCGAAACTACGTCCTCGGGGGAGACGACCGCTTCGAGGGCCTGGCGGCGGACCTCTACATCCTGGCCACAGAACTGGACAGGCCCCGGACCGTGATCTTCGGCTCCAGGGCCAGCGGCCCAATCTACGACTACATCTATGTGAATGGGGTGTCCGTGGCCGACGCGGTGGCTGCATCCTGCGCCCTGCCCCCCTACTTCACCCCGCACGCCATCCCGGTGGAAGGCCGTGTCAACTACTACATGGACGGGGAGCTCCGCGACCCCTTCAACGCGAACGTGGCGGAGGAGGCGGGGGCGGACCTGGTGTTCGTCTCGTCGGTCTACCAGTCCTATACCTTCCGCGAGGAGGCGGGCTCCGCCTTCCGCGGCGGCCTCTGGGGGAGCCTGGCCCAGATGCTGGACACCTCCATCGACGCCAAGATGCGCATGACCCACGTGACCCGGCAGCGGATGGCCGCCGCCATGGCCATGGCGGGGACCCTGGCCCGGGCGAGGCTCCCGGAGGAGGAGGCCCGCCGGTTCCTCCAGGAGCTGGAGGAGGTCCTGGGCCATCACCCCCGGAACACCATCATCTACATCTACCCGGAGAACGACCTGGCCCTCTACCAGGTGGACCCTTTCGACTTCTCCCTCCCCACGCGGCGATTCGTGGCGGACCGGGGCTACCGCCGCGCCCGGGAGGTCCTGGAACCCTACCTGCAGTGAGTCGGCGGGAGGACGCCCTCCTTTGCTTCGATACCCCCCTGGGGTCCATGCGGGCACGCTGGGGGCCGAGCGGGCTGCAGGGACTGAGCTTCGCGAGTCGACGGCCGCGACGCGGGAGCGAGGCCGAGGCCCCGCCGGCCTTGCGGCGGCTGGCCCGCCGCGTGGTGGAGCACCTCCGGGGGCGGCCCCAGGACTTCCGGGACGTCCCGCTGGACCTGGAGGCCATGTCCCCCTTCCGTCGCTCGGTCTTCCGCGCCCTGCGGGAGGTCGCCCCCGGGACGGTCATCACCTATGGCGAACTGGCGGCCCGAGCGGGCCGCCCCGGGGCGGCCAGGGCGGTGGGGGCGGCCCTGGCCGCCAACCCGGTGTGCCTGGTGGTGCCCTGCCACCGGGTGGTGGGCGCCGGGGGACGCCTGGTGGGATTCAGCGCCCCGGGAGGTATGGCACGGAAGCGGCGACTGCTGGAGCTGGAGGGGGTCCTGGCGACCTAGTGCCGGCGGCGGTCCGCCAGGACCGCCACGGCCGAATCCCCCACGGCGACGACGCGGTTCCGGCCGGTTTCCTTCGCGGCATAGAGGGCCTGGTCGGCGGTGCGGATCAGCTCCAGGGGGTCGTCCGCATCCTCGGGGAATGTGCCCACCCCCATGCTGATGGTGATCTGCAGCTCGCGCCCGTCGGCGATGCGCAGGCGGTGGGTCTCCACGTTCCTCCGCAGACGTTCGGCCACCAGCATGGCCACCTTCTTGTGGGTCTCCGGGAGGATGACGCTGAACTCCTCGCCCCCGTAGCGAGCGACCGTGTCGCTCTTGCGCATGCTCCCGATGAGCAGGTTGGCCAGGGTGCGAAGGACCTCGTCCCCCACCTGGTGGCCGTAGGTGTCGTTGAAGGACTTGAACTTGTCGATGTCGATCATGAACAGGGAGACCGACTTCACGTCGTCGGGCTTGCTATAGCGCCGGCAGCGCTCCATCTCCTGATTCAAGGTGAGGTCGAAGTAGCCCCGGCTGTAGATCCGCGTGAGGGCGTCCGTCACGGAGCGGTGGTAGAGCTGGGCGTTGAAGAGGCTGATGCCGATCATGCTCCCCAGGAGCCAGAGGAAGTTCAGCTCCGCGGTCTCGTAGTCCCGGTGGCCGAACTTGGGTCCCAGGCAGAGCAGGCCCATGAGCTCCGTCTCCCCCTGGGAGCCGGACTTCACCAGGGGCACGAGGACGTGCATGTCCAGGCCCCGGAGGACCCCGACCTCGTCGAAGACGTCCAGGGCGTGGTCCTCCTCGCGGATGAAGGCGGGCCGGCCCAGGGCGACGAGCTTCTGGGCGAAGGCGCCGGCCGTGTCGAACTCCAGGTCCGGGACCTGGACGTTCTTGCCGGCGACCGTCACCATCTTCCCGCCGCGGAAGTTGTCCCGCCGCATGATCAGACCCTTCAGGACGGCGAACTGGCCCATCACCATGTTGAGGGTGAAGCTCTCGATGAGGGCCAGGTCGAGGCTCTTGGCGCTGATCTGCTTGGTCACCTCGAGGATGGTGGCGAAGTCCAGGCGCAGCCGCTTGAACGACTTCTCGTACTGCTGCCGCTTCTCGTGGGTGTCGGCGACCCACGCGTGGATGGCGGCGCGCCGCGCGGGGTCGCCGTCCATGGCCTCGATGGCCCCGAGCACCCCCTCGATGTTCAGCGCCGGTTCCACTGTGGGTGCCCCTCCCCCCCCGGTAGTGTGGACACGACCCCCATCGAGGTCAAGCCGCGCCGGGCCGCGTCCTGCCGGGGGCGTGGCGGCGGACGAGCCCCACGAGGGCCACCCCGTCGATGAGCTCCATGTTCTCCCGCGCCACGAGCCGGGCCTCGGGACGAAAGCCGGCGGTGGACAGGACGATCCCCTTCAGACGGTCGTGGTCGCGGAGGGACTCGGTCATAGGCCGGATCTCGGCGGCCTCCACGGGACGGCCGCCCCTGCGGAAGAGGCAGAGGACCTCGTAGCGCCCGCCCACTACCGGGGCCTCGTTCGAGGCCGTGAGCTCCAGGACCCCCTCGTCGCCCGGGGCGACGACCTCGACGGACAGGCCCAGGCCGCGCAGGAGGTCCCGGGCGAGGGCCTCGAACTCCTCATAGTTGTAGGCGTCGAGCAGCTCCAGCTCGCCCGAGGCCGGGCCCGGGTCCGTCCCTGCCCGGCGGTGCGGCCTGGGGAGCGCCCCGAATAGGACGATGAGGACGATGCCCACCAGGATCGGTATGACGATGTTCCAGAGGGGGAACACGACCGGTGGATCAGCGAAAGACGCCGACGGCGGTCTGCCGGCCGCCGAACCCGGTAGAGACCTCGTGCCACCAGGACACGTCGTCCTCGCCCAGCTTCCAGCACAGGCACACGATGCGGCCGTCCAGGGTGGCGGGGAAGTCCACCAGGCCCATGCGGAAGTCCTTCAGCTCGCATCCCACGTGGTTCAACTCCTCGATGTAGACGTTGATCTCCTCGACCTGGGCCTCCACCTCCCCCCGGCGCTGCTCGCGCGCCGGGGCGTCGCCCCCGGAGACGGCCTGCTGCAGGGCCTCCTGGCGCCGGGTGAGTTCGGCATAGCCCCGGACGACGTCCTCGACGATGCGCCGGACCAGGGGGAGTGCGCGGTTGGCCTGCTCGATGGTGAAGTGTCGGGCCTTGCGCGCCATGGTGGCCGGGATTCTACCACTCTAGCCCGCGCACGAACGCGAGATCAGCCCCAGGAACTCGCCGCGGGTCTTCTGGCTGGACTCGAACTGGCCCAGGAGGCAGGAGGTCTCGGCCACCGAGTTCTGCTTCTCCACGCCGCGCATCATCATGCAGAGGTGGCGCGCCTCGATGACCACCGCCACCCCCTTGGGCTGGATCACCTCCTGCACCGCCATGGCGATCTGGGTGGTGAGGCGTTCCTGGACCTGGAGCCGGCGGGCGTAGATGTCCACGATGCGGGGGATCTTCGAGAGGCCCACGATCTTCCGGTCCGGGAGGTAGGCCACGTGGCACTTCCCGAAGAAGGGGATGAGGTGGTGCTCGCACAGGCTGTAGAGCTCGATGTCCTTCACGAGGACCATCTCGTTGTAGTCCTCCTCGAAGACGGCCTCCCGGAGGACCTCCCGGGGGTCCTCCCCGTAGCCGCTGCAGAGGAAGGCGAGGCTCTCGGCCACGCGGCGCGGAGTCCCCGCCAGGCCAGGCCGCGACGGGTCCTCGCCCAGGCCTTGCAGGATGACCCGCACGGCCCCCTCCAGCGCCGCGTGGCCGACCGCCGGTCCCGCCCCCGTCTCATTCAAGGCCGTCCCTCCTCGCCTTCCCCGAAGTAATCCACCACGTTCCGGGGCGACTCGTAGAGCCGCACCCGATAGAGGGCCCCGGCCGGTAGCCGCCCCGCGACGCGCCCCCAGATCCAGCGGGCCAGATTCTCGGTCGTGGGGATGACGCCCCGGAGCCCCTCCACGTCCTCGTTCAGGTTGCGGTGGTCGATGCGGTCCACCGCCTCTTCATGGATCACCTGCTTCAGCCCCTTCAGGTCCATGACCATCCCCGTGCGCGGGTCCGCCTCGCCGCGCACCGTCACCTCCAGGACGTAGTTGTGGCCGTGTCCATGCGGGTTGTTGCAGGGCCCGTAGGTCTCACGGTTCTCCTGGTCCGAGAGGGCCGGGTTATGCAGGCGGTGGCCCGCGCAGAACTCGACGCTGCGCGTCAGGTAGAACACGCGCGCCTCCGCCGGGCGGCCCGCTCCAGCTCCTCGTAGACCTCCATGGGCAGCCGCACCTGCCCGAGTTGCCTGCGATGGATCCCCGCTCTCCCGTGGTAATCCGATCCCCCGGTCGTGACGAGGCCGTGGTTCCCCGCCAGGGCCCGGTATCGCTCCACCTGGGCCGGGTTGTGGTCCGCGTGCCAGGCCTCCAGGGCGTCCAGCCCTTCGGCCGCCAGGGCGGGGATCCAGGGGTCCATGCGTTCCAGCCCCGGGTGCGCGAAGGAGGCCACACCCCCCGCGCCATGAATGACCGCGATGACCTGGGCCGTGGTGCAAGTGGAGGCAGGGACGTAAGCGGGGCGGCCCTTCCCCAGCCAGAGGCGGAAGGCGTCCTGGAAGCTCCGCACCTGCCCATGCCGGAGGAGGACCCGCGCCAGGTGGGGCCGTCCCTCAAGGCCGCCCGCGGCCTCGCGGACCACCTCCTCGCGCTCCACCCGCACCCCCTCGCCGTTCAGGAGCCCCACCATGCGCGCCATGCGCTCGCGCCTCTCCCGGCGCCGGCCCACCAGGAACGCGGCCAGGGCCGGCGCGGAGGGGTCGAAGAGATAGCCGAGGATGTGCACCCCGGCGCCGTCCAGGGCGGCGGAGATCTCCACCCCCGGGACCACCCGCACCCCGAGCCCCTCCCCTGCCTCCATGGCCTCCGGGAGGGCGTCCAGGGTGTCGTGGTCCGTGAGGGCGATCAGGGTCAGGCCGGCCGCGGCGGCCGAGCGGACGACCTCCGCCGCGGGGGCGAGCCCGTCGGAGGCGGTCGAGTGCATATGGAGGTCGATGGACGGGGGGGAGGGGGGGGGCATGCCTACGCTAGCCCTTGAGCACGGCCACGGGGCGCAGCCTCGCCACGGCGCGGGCCAGTCCCGCCTCGCAGACCACGTGGACGACCGCGTCGATGTCCTTGTAGGCCTGGGGGGCCTCCTCCTTGACGGCGGCCCGGTCGCCGGCCAGGAGCAGGACCCCGCGCATGGCCTCCCGGAAGGCCTCGTCGCTGATGGCGGCGGGGCGGCCCTCGCCCGCACCGCGCCGGCGGCGGCGACCGTGCCGGCCGCCCGCGGCCTGGGAACGGGACATGACGCGGCCGGCCCCGTGGTTCACGCTGTGGAGGCTCTCGGCGGAGGCCTCGGTCCCCACCAGGATGTAGGAGGCGGTGCCCATGGAGCCCGGGATGAGCACGGGCTGGCCGCAATCGGCGAAGCGCGTCCCGGCCATGAGGCGCGCCGGCCACGCGCGGGTGGCCCCCTTGCGGTGGACCCAGACCTCCCGTCCCTCGTGGCGCTCCCTCTTGGCCATGTTGTGGGGCACGTCGTAGACGAGGGGGACGGGGAGGTCCCGCCCCAGGTGGCGGCGCAGGACGGCCCGGACGAGGACCGTGAGGAGCTGGCGGTTCGCGAAGGCGAAGTTGGCGGCGGCGTTCATGGCGCCCACATACGAGCGGCCCTCGGGGCAGTCCAGGGAGAGGACCCCCAGCCTCCGGTCCGCGCCCCGCGCGCCTCCGGAGGCAAGCCCCATGTAGTCGGTCCCCACCTGGTGCCCCAGCCCCCGGGAACCTGTGTGCATCATCACGAGGAGCTGGCCCGCCGCGAGGCCGAAGCGGCCCGCGACGGCGGTGTCCAGGACGGCCTCGACCTCCTGGAACTCGATGAAGTGATTGCCACCCCCCAGGGTCGCGAGCTGGGCGGCTCCGCGCTCTCGGCCGCGGGGGGAGACCTGGCGGTGGTCGCCGGCCATGGAGCCCCCGTCCTCCATGCACTCGCGATCCGCCGCCTCCTCCCGGGGGTCCCGCTCGCGCCAGGCGGCGTGGTCGGCCCCGGCCGCCTCCGACAGGCCCGCCACCCCGCGGTCCAGGATGGCTTCCAGGCCCCCCGGCGAGACGCGCACGTTCGCCTTGCCCTCCCCCAGGGGCACCTCGCGCCGGAGGTCGCGCGCGAGGCGCTCCACGTCCACCTCCCGCCGCGCCAGGGGGGTCGCGAGGAGCCGCATCCCGCAGTTGATGTCGTAGCCCACCGCCGAGGGGAGCACGCACCCGGAGGTGGCGACCACGGACCCCACCGGCACCCCGTAGCCCACGTGGATATCGGGGGTGGCCAGGACCCGCCATACCCCCTCCACCGCGGCGGCGTCCTGGAGCTGACGGACCGAGTCCTCCTCCACCCGGATGCGCTCGTCGGCATAGATCCAGGGCTCCACCCGCATGGGGTCGCGCCGCGGGACACGCAGCCGCCAGGGGTCGATGCGCTCCAGGCCCTCCATGGGGGCGTCAGCATGCGAGCTTGGAGAGGGCGGCGGCCAGGGTGTCCTCCGCGAGGACCGAGCAGTGCACCTTCTGCGGGGGGAGGCCGCCCAGGGCACGGGCCACGTCGTCGTTGGTGATCCGCCGGGCCTCCTCCAAGGACCGTCCGGCCAGCATCTCCGTGAGCATCGAGGAGGAGGCGATGGCGGCGGGGCAGCCGAAGGTCTTGAAGCGCGCCTCCAGGATCACCCCGTCCCGGACCCGGAGGGAGAGCCGCATGAAGTCCCCGCAGACCGGGTTCGTCACCTCCCCCACGGCCTCCGCGCCGGGGACCTCGCCCACGTTCCGGGGGTTCCGGAAGTGATCCATGACCGGGTCGCCGTAGTCGTGGGCCAAGCGCCTCGCTCCCGCGCCCCCGCGGCGCGGGCGGCATCCTACTGCCCTGGTGCGCCCCGTTCAATCGCGGCGCGCCTTGTCCCGTGCCGGGTCCACCGCTAGCATGTCGCCCGTGGAGGACGCGACCCCAGAGACCCGCGCGCTCCGCTCGGACCTCGTGGCCGGGCTGGGGACCGCCCTGTTCTCCATCCCGCAGGCCATGGCCTTCGCCATGATCGCCGGCCAGGGGCCGGACGCGGGCCTGCGCGTGGGCTTCGCGGCCGGGGTGGTGGCGGCCCTGGCCGGGTCCTCGCGCCTCACCATCACCCATACCAACAACGCCGTCTGCGCGGTGGTGGGGAGCATAGTGCTCGCGCACCCGGGACTGGACCCGGCCGCCGTGGCCCTGGTGCTGGCCGCCTGGGTGGCGTGCTACGAGCTGGCCTTCGGCCTCCTGCGCATCGGGAACCTCACGCAGTTCATCTCCCACTCGGTGCTCCAGGGCTTCGTCGTCGGCGCGGCCCTCCTCATCGTCCTGATGCAGGTCCCGGCCGTGCTGGGGGTCGAGGCCCAGCGGCACTGGTGCGCCCTGGTGGGGGTCGCCTCGGCCCTGGGGAGGGCCGCCGACCTCGACCCCTGGACGCTGGGGGTGGCCGCCCTCGCGGCGGCGCTCATCGTCGGACCGGCGCGCTGGTCGGACCGGCTGCCGCTCCCGGCCTTCGCCCTGGTCGCCTGCACCGTCCTTGCCTGGGCCTTCGACCTGGAGGGGCGCGGGGTGGCCATGGTCGGCGAGCTTCCGCGGCGGCTCTACGCGCCGGTCCTGCCACCGGACCCCCTGGCCGCCGCCCTGGACCTGGCGGGACCCGCCCTGGCGGTGGCCCTGCTGGCGGCCATCCAGGCGGTGGCGGTGGGCAAGGCCGTCGCCCTGCGCCGGGACGAGGACTTCGACCCGAACCGCGAGATGGTGGGCCAGGGGATGGCCAACGCGGTCGGGGCCGCGGTGGGCGGGGTGCCGGTCTCCATCTCCTTCGGCGGGTCCTTCGCCAACCTGCGCGGCGGGGCGCGGACGCGCCGGTCGGCGGTCCTCGTGGCGGTCCTCATGGGGCTTGCCCTGGCGGTGGGGGGGCAGGCCGCCCGCCACGTCCCCGTGGCGGCCCTCTCGGGCATCGTCATCGGGATTGCCCTCACCATCCCCGACTGGGAGCGGGTCCGGGCCTGCCTCCGGGCCACGCGCTCCGACGGCGTGGTCCTGGCGGCCACCTTCCTGGCGAGCCTCGTGCTGCCCCTGGACCGGGCCATCTTCGCCGGCGTGGGGCTCTCCCTGGCCCTCTTCCTCCGGAAGGCCCGCTCGCCCTACCTGGCGGAGCTCAGGCCCGATGCCCAGGGGGACTTCCGCGAGGTCCGCTCGCCGGCGCCCGGGACCGCGAGCCCGGTGGTCCTCCTGCACCTGGAGGGGGACCTCTTCTTCGCCGCGGCCGACACCCTCTACGAGGAGGTCTGGCGGATCTGCCGGGACCCTCGCGTGCGGGTGCTGGTGCTGCGCACGAAGAGCGCCCGGAACCTGGACGCCACCGGGGCCCTCGCCCTCATGCACCTGGCCCGGCGCCTGCGGGCCGACGGGCGCCACATGATCGTGGCCGGGGCGACCCCGGAGGTGCTGGGGATCCTCCGCCGCTCGGGCGCCGCCGAGGCCATCGGGCCGGAGAACGTCTTCCCGGCGGGCGAGAACGTCCTCCGGGCCACCCGCGATGCCCTGACGCGGGCCCAGGCCCTGGCGGGGGTCCAGGCCGAACCCCAGGTCTACTTCGACCACCGGCCCAGCGGGCCATCGTGACACGTCGCGCCGATTGACGGTCCCCGCGGGCCCCCGTAGACTGCGACCCGGCCATGAAGGTACGGGCCCTCTACTTCGCCTCCGCCCGAGAGGCGGCGGGCCTCCGCGAGGAGGTCCTGGACCTACCCGAGGGGGCGGACGCCGCCGCCGCCGCCCACGCCATGGGGCTTGCCCACCCGGCGATGGCCCGAGTCCTCCCCGCCGCCCGGCTGGCAGTGAACCGCCGCTTCGCCACGCCCGGCCAGGTCCTCCGTCCCGGAGACGAGGTGGCGGTCATCCCCCCAGTGAGCGGCGGTTGATCCACGTAGGCCCCGAGGTCATCGAGGCGCGGACCCTGTGCGAGGCGGTGGCGGACCCGGCCGCCGGGGCCACGGCCCTCTTCCTGGGCACGGTGAGGGACCACCACGAGGGTCACCGCGTCCTGGGGCTGCGCTACGAGGCCTACCCGGAGATGGCCGTGGAGCAGATCGGCGCCATGGTGGAGGAGGCCCGCGGCCGCTGGCCCCTGGAGCGGGTGGCCGTCTCCCACCGCACCGGCGACCTGGAGGTCGGGGCGGTGTCGGTGGCGGTGGCCGTCTCCTCGGCCCACCGGCGCGAGGCCTTCGAGGCCTGCGCGTGGATCATGGACCGGGTCAAGCGGGACGCCCCGATCTGGAAGGAGGAGCGATGAGGCTGGAGGGACGCGCGGCGGCCGTGACGGGCGGCGGTTCGGGCATAGGCCTGGCGGTGGCCAGGGCGCTGGCGCGGGAGGGGGCCCCCGTGGCGATCCTCGGCCGGGACCTGGAGCGGCTGGGACGGGCGGCGCGGGAGCTGGGTCCCGACCGCGTGCACCCCTACCCACTGGACGTCACGGACCGGGAGGCCTGCCGGGAGGTCATGGCCTCGGTGGCCGCCGACCTGGGGCCCCTCTGGGTCCTGGTGAACAGCGCCGGGACCTACGCGGCGAACCCGGTGGATGGCCCGGACGGGGCGGACCCCTGGGAGGAGGTCCTGGGGACCAACCTCACGGGCGTCTACCACGCCACGCGCGCGGCCCTCGCCCACTTCTCCCCGCGGGGGGGGCGGGTCGTGCACATCTCGTCCATCCTCGGAGAGGTGGGGGTCCCCGGTCGGTCCGCCTACTGCGCCTCCAAGCACGGGGTCATCGGCCTCACGCGGGCCCTGGCCCTGGAACTCGCCCCCCGGGGGATCACGGTCAACGCCATCTGCCCGGGCTGGGTGGACACGGAGATGGCCCACGGGGCGTGGCGCCTCCTGGCGCTGGAGTGGGGCGTCGAGGAGGCCGAGGCGCGGCGCCGGGTCGAGGCCTCCCTGCCCCTGGGCCGCGCCCTGCGCCCGGAGGAGGTGGCGGCCCTGGTGGTCTATCTGGCCGGGGACTCGGCCGCCTGCCTGACGGGCCAGGCCATCCGCATCGCCAGCGGGGACTGAGAGGTTCGTCGGGTGCCTGCGGCGCCGGGCGGGAGGCCGAGCAGCCCCGTGGTCATCCCGTCACGGGCCCCTGGTCGCCGTGAAGGAATCACTGCTACATTCGGCCGGGGTCCTGGTTGAACTCCTCCACCAGGCGCCCCAGGAGCCGCGCCCCCTCCGCCAGTCTGGGCCCTGGACGCAGGAGGATGGCGTCGTCGGCCGCCACGACCCGCTCATCGGCGACCGCCGGGACGCGGTCCCAGCCGGCCCGCCGGCC
>JACQVX010000168.1 GCA_016209495.1 Planctomycetota bacterium | reverse complement strand
GCGCGATGCGTCGTCGCTCGTCGTCGGAATAGCTCTCCATTGCTATGGCTCCTCCTCGCTCCTAGCCTCGCGCCGCCTCGCTCGGCCTCGGTGTTTCACGCAGTGATTGTCTGACGACTCCTCGCGGCGGAGCGCCTGAGGACGTCCAGGGCGCGGGCATCCGCCAGGAGGGCCTCGCGGAAACCCTCGGGACGGCCCTCCCGGACCGCGGACAGGACCGCCCGGAGGAAGCACTCGAAGGCGTCGGCGGCGGGGGCCGCCACCGTCCCCTCCTCGTCCCGCCGGCGCACCCGGAGCAGGTTGGCCAGCCCCTCGGGCGTGGTGTAGGCCCGGTCCCACTCTACGGAGAGGCGCGGCCCCACGGCCGCCAGGCGGTTCCTGTACTCGGTACCGGCGATCCCGAAGTGCCCGGCCAGGCCGCGGCCTCCGGGGTAGGTGGCCACCACGGCGAAGGCGGTCTCGACCCCCGTGGCGGCGTCCCGCGCGAGGACACGGCAGTCCACCGCGAGGGGCTCGGCCTCGAAGAGGACGCGCCCCGGGCTCACGGCGTAGGGCCCCAGGTCCAGGAGGGCCCCGCCCCCCAGCTCTCCCCGGAGGCGGAAGTCCCCCGGGGGCACGCCGGGGAAGGCGAAGCAGCACTCGATGCGGGTGGGGGCGCTCCCGGCCTCGCGGAAGGTTTCGAGGACCCGCCTCACCTGGGGGTGGTAGGGCCAGACGGTGGCCTCCGCGAGGAGCCGCCCGGCCCGCTCCGAGAGCCGCGCCAGTCCCTCGGCCTCCCGCCGGGAGACCCCCAGGGGCTTGTCCACCACCACGTGGGCCCCCGCCTCCAGGGCCGCCCCGGCCCAGCGCGCGTGGAGGGAGTTGACGAGCGAGACATAGACCAGGTCGGGCGCGAGCGACCGCAGGGCCACCTCGTAGTCCGGGTGTACGGCCGCCGGGATTCCCACCGGGAGGCGCAGGTCCGCGGGACGGGTCCGGGTGGCCACGTCCAGCCGCTCCACGCCCTCCAGGCGGGAGAGGGCCGGGATCAGCCTACGGCGCGCCAGGCGGGAGGCCCCCAGGAGGAGGACGCGCACTAGGGCGTCCCCGGGACCATGGCCGAGAGCAGGCTCCGGAGGTCCATGTGGCAGTATCCGTGGCGGAGGAACTCGAGGATCTGGCCGTGGGTCATCCAGGCGTAGCCCTCGGGTTCCTCGGCCCCTGGCGGCCCCGCCACCTCGAGGATGGCGTTGCGGTTCTCGAAGCGCCAGAAGCGACCGCCCTCCTCCGACTGGACCGTGTCCAGGAGGAGGCGACCCGCGGCGGGCCGGAGGAAGGCCTCCAGGAAGGGCGGGCGGTCCGCCGCCGTGTAGCGGTCCAGGGGTCCGGAGCAGGAGACCGTGGGGGCCATCTCCACCCCGTCGGGGCCCCCGGGCTCCATCTTGGCCTGGACCAGATAGTGCATCGCGCCCCGGATCCGCCTCGCGACCAGGCCCACCAGGCCCGGGGCCACGCTGGCCAGGAGGGGCTGGGTCCAGCGGGCGACCTCGCGGCGTTCGGCCGAGGCCTCCACCGCCACGACGCGGAAGTAGCGCCCGTCCCGGTGGGCGAGCTCGTCGGCGGTGCGCCGCCAGGCGCGCGTCCGCCCCAGGGGGATGGGCTCCACCTCCACATGGTGCAGCGAACGCTGCTCGGTGATCCAGCCCACCAGCTCGTCGACGGAGTGCAGGGACCGCCCCTCGTCCGCCTCGGGTAGCGGGCAGTTGGCGAGGACGCTGCGGGCGTCCATGTTCACGAGGCTGGGCCTCGCGAGCAGGCGCCGGACCTCCCCGAGGGTGAGCCAGCGGAAGTCCGGGTGCGCCTCGGGCTCCTCGTCCACCTCCACGATGATGTTGCGGTTCCTCTTCCGGAGGAACCGGGCCCCCTGCTCCGACTGGAGCCGGTCCACCAGGACGCGGCCATGGCCCCGTTCGAGGAAATACTCCAGGTAGGGCGGCGTGGCCCCCCCGTGGGCGCGGGTGTAGTTCGATCGGGTGGCCTGGACCGTGGGGGAGAGCTGCACGGCGCCCACGTTCCCGGGCTCCGCCTTGGCCTGCATGAGGAAGTGGCGCACCCCGCCGGTCACCCGGGTGAGGACGCCCAGGACCCCCACCTCGGGCTGGCGGATGATGGGCTGCTCCCACTCGGCCACCGCCCCGCGGCTCACCCGGACGCGGCACCCGATGACCTGGAAGAAGCGGCCGGACTCGTGGCCCAGGTCTCCCGTCACGGGGTCGAAGCGCCAGCCCCGGAGGCGATCGAAGGGGATGCGCTCCACGTGCAGTCCCGCCGCCTCGCGGCGCGCGCGGAACCAGGCGTGGAACGTCCCCGGGTCCTGGTAGCGGTTCTCCAGGGTCCGCGCCGAGGCCTCGAAGGAGGCCGCCAGGTCGGATTCCACGAGCGGGAGGCTCATGCCCGGTCCGCCCTGGCCCGTAGCAGGAAGACCCAGCTCGGGCAGATGGTGCACTGGAGCAGGGCGAGGAGCCACCCGGGGAGGCGCGCCGCCAGCCGGATGGCCGGCAGGTCCTCGCAAGGAAAGCGGTGATGGTCCCGGATGAGCTCCAGGGTGAGGGGCTCCACCTGGAAGTGACGCGCCAGGTCGGAGAGGACGCCCCGGTAGCCGCGGCAGTGGAGGTCGTAGCGGTGGGCGCGGCCCGTGAGGCGGAGGACCGTCGTGGCCCACCGGCGGGGGAGGAAGCCCAGGAGCGGGAGGTGGAACTGGGGGTCCACCGGGGCGTAGCGGTTGGTCGTGGAGTAATAGACGACCCCTCCGGGCCGGAGTACGCGGGCCAGCTCCGAGAGGTGCAGGTCCTTGTCCTCCACATAGGGGTCGACCTGGGTGCAGACCACGGCGTCGAAGGAACGGTCGGGGCAGGGGAGCCATCGGCCGTCGAAGCGGAGGAAGTCGTAGGGGGCCCCGGGATCGGCCCGCATGTCGTGGAGGTCCACGGTGACGAAGCGCCGGAAGCGCCGTGCGAAGACCTCGCTCATGAGGCCGGGGCCGGTCCCCACCTCCAGGCAGTCCATGGACGAGGGGTCGTGCCCCCGGGAGCGGAGCACGGCGAGGACCCGCTCCGCCTTCACGCGGCGGGGCGCGGGGTCGGGCTCGGCCTCGTAGGTCCGCCGGAGGACCGCGATAGCCCCGCCGGGGCTCACGGGCGCGCCCCCGCGCGGGCGATGGCCACGTACTGGTCGACGATGCGGGGCCACGAGGCCCGCCGGCGGAAGATCCGGCGCGAGGCCCGGCCCATGGCCCGGGCGCGTTCCGGGTCCAGGAGCAGCCGCGCCAGCGCCCCGGCCAGGGCCGCGGGGTCCCGCTCGGGGCAGAGGTGCCCGTTCACGCCCTCCGCCACCACCAGCTCGTTCCCCCCCACGGCGGTGGCGGCGATGGGGAGGCCGTACTTCATGGCCTCGGTGACGACGACGTTCAGGCCGTCGGCGGGCTCTCGGACCGCCGGCATGGCCAGGGCGTGGGCCAGGAGGTAGTAGCCGGGGAGTTCCCGGTAGTCCACGCGCCCCGGGAAGACGGCGCGCCCGGCGACCCCCAGGGCGCGGGAGCGCTCGCGCAGGGGCTCGAGCAGGGGGCCATCGCCCACCAGGACGGCCCGGTAGCGTACGCGGCCCGCGAGGAGCCGGTCCAGGCAGGGCAGGGCCTCCACCAGGGTGGAGAAGCCCTTCTTCGGGACCATGCGCCCCACGGCCAGCACCACCCGCTCGTCCGGGTCCAGGCCCAGCCTGGCGCGGAGGGCCTCCAGTTCCCCGGGGCCGCTGGCCCGTGTGGTGACGTCGGAGCCGTAGAGGACGATGCGGAGCCGCTCTCGCGGCACCCCGGCGCGGACGGCCGCCTGGAGGAGGTCGTCGCTGTTGGTCGTGACGGCCATGGCTCGTCGGGCCGTCCAGGCGCCCAGACGGCCCAGGGACGCGTGCTGGCCCATGGCCGTGACGTCGTTGCCGGGCATGGAGACCAGGAGCGGCACGCCCAGACCCAGGGTCCCCAGGGCGGCGACCAGGCCGTTGGGGAGGATGAAGTGGGCGTGGACCAGGTCCGGTCGGAAGCGGAGGACAGCCCGGCGTACGGCGAGGGCCCCGGAGGCGAGCAGGAGGGGGGCCAGGGCCAAGGCGGTGCGGCCCACGCGGAGGTCCAGCTCCATGGAACGGCCATAGCCCAGGCACTCCCAGCGACGCGGGGCGTAGCGGTAGAAGCGGAAGACCAACCGGGGGTCCAGCCTCGATGGGTCGATGCCCCGGTGACTGGCGGCCAGGACCTCGACCCGGTGGCCCGCCTCCTGGTAGGCCAGGGCGAGCTGGTTGATGTACTGGGGGTAGTCGTCGGCGTGGCGGCTGACGGCGTGGGTATGGATGAGGACGCGGAGCGAGGGCCCGCCCTCCAGCGACGGGGGCACCGCGTCGGCCAGGACGCGATCCTGGACGTCCGGGCTCACCGGGGCGGCCGTCCGGAACGGCAGGCCGTGAGGTAGAAGAAGAAGGGGTCGCGCCGGCGGGCCACGGTGGCGAATCCCCGCTCCGCCAGCAGCCCCGGGAGCCGGGCACCGCGCGAGAACCACCAGGCCAGCTCGACGCGCTCCAGGGCGAGCTGCCGGCGCCACCGGCGTGTGAGGCTCGTCGCCAGGGCCAGGGGCGAGGAGAGCAGGGCGAAGGCGATGTGCACCGCCGGGGCGTCCGGGTGGTCCACCAGGTGGAGGAGCCCGCCGGGGACCAGGACCCGGGCCACCTCGTCCAGGACCCCCTCCAGGTGGGCGTCCGGTCCGAGGTGGTGGAGGGCATGCAGACAGACGACCGCGTCGAAGCTGGCCTCACGATAGGGCAGCGCGGCGGCGTCGGCGGCGACGACCCGGTGGCGAGCGGCGCATGCCCTCGACAGCTCCGGGTGCAGGTCAGCCCCGTGCAGCCGCTGGAATGCGGCCTCGTGCAGGGTATCGAGGGCCTCCCCCGTCCCGGAGCAGAGGTCCAGGACCCGCGCCCCGCGCGGTAGCTCGAAGACCCCCAGCCGCTCCAGACGCCCGCCGTGCACCCGGCGCCTCCGCTCCACGAAGCGCCCCTCGCGGTAGAGGCCGAGCCATCCCTCGCTCTCCCGGCGGGGGCCGGCGCCCTGTGCGGGGGCGCGCGGGGCTGTGGCGGTGGCCGGCATCAGACGGCCCGGGCGAGGCGGGCCTTCTCCCAGGAGTCCAGGAACTCGCGGATGGTCCGCTCCGTCATGGGGTGCTGGATCATCTTCTTGATGATGGCGTAGGGGACCGTGACCACGTGGGCCCCCGCCAGGAGGGCCTCGTGGACCTGGCTCATCATCCGGATGGAGCCCACGATGATCTCGGCCCCCAGCTCGCCCTCGTCCAGGAGGGTGCGGGTCTGGCGGATCACGACGCCGGAGTCGTAGCCCATGTCCTCTATGCGGCCGCCGAACAGGCTCACGTAGGTCGCCCCGGCCAGGGCGGCGAGGATGGCCTGGTTGGGGGCCATGATGGCCGTGGCGTTGGTCCGCACCCCCTCCCGGGAGAGACGGGCGATGGCCCGCAGGCCCTGTTCGTCGGTGGGGACCTTGATCACGGCCCGCGGGCACGCGGCGGCGTACTCCCGGGCCTCGCGGATCATCTCCTCGTGGGTCTCGGCCACGACCTCGATGGAGATGGGGCCCCCGACCCGCTCGGCGATCTCCCGCAGCCGGTGGACCGGCGAGACGCCGCGTTCCTGGGAGAGGATCTTGGGATTCGTGGTCACCCCGGCGAGGACGCCCCACTCGGCGATCTCCTCGAT
>JACQVX010000165.1 GCA_016209495.1 Planctomycetota bacterium | reverse complement strand
GTAGGCCAGGGATCGCTTGAGCACCGTGAGGGACCCGGCCCCCACGTTGCCCTCCCGCCCCCCCCCGCACTGGTAGCGCGTGGCGCGGACGTTGTCCTGGCCCGAGGGCGGCACCATCCCCCGCCGCCCGTCGCCGAAGCGCACCAGCCGCGTGGCCGCCTCGAAGACGTAGTGGCGGCTCCTCGGGCCCGAGCCGTAGAAGGAGTCCACGGGGTGCCACCGCACCCAGACCTCCTGCACCTCGCCGGCCTCGTCGCGCGTCACCTGGATCGCCTCCTCGCCCTCCTCCCCCTCGAGGGCCTCCCGGTCCCTGCCCACCGGGGGCTCGGGCTCCCGCACGTGGACCTCGGGCCCCTCCAGGACCGGGGCGTAGGCGAACGGAAAGGCCTGGTCCGGGCTGCCGTCGCTGGACCCCAGGACCTCGTTGCGGATGGTGACGGCGTTGATGGCCGGGACGGTATCGAGAAGCACCGCCTCCAGCCTGGGGGGGCGGGAGTAAGAGCCCATCTCGAGGCGGGCACGGAGCCAGTAGTGCTCGATGCCGAACTCCCGCTTGGCCGCGTGATCCCGCGGCCCAGCGAAGCCCAGGTAGCCGCTCTCCGCGAAGTGGCGGGTCTGGTCGTCGGCGTGCAGGGGCGTCCACGCCTTCCCGTTCCAGTACTCCCATACCACCCGCTGGTCCGCGCGGCCCTCGGCCGGCTCCCCCCCGGGCTCGTCGTCCAGGTGGAACTCGGGACCCTCGCGCTCCTCCCGGGGCTCCTCCTCGAGCCGGAGGTAGATGCGGATGTCCTTCGGGGGGAAGGACCGCTGGAAGCCCAGGTAGAGGGCCGGATTCTCCTCCTTCTGGGGCTCGAATGGCTGGAACTGCGCGCGCCGGGCGTGGGGGTGCCCCCCCCCGGCCGAGTGGTCCCGGTAGGCGAAGTCGTTGTAGGAGAGGACGCGCTCCACGGCGAAGGGGACCTGGGCGTACTTGATGCGCAGCTCGCGCACGGAGGGCGGGGCCAGGGGCCGGTCGTCCTTCCAGACCCAGGCCTCCCGGCTCTGGACGTAGCGGCCCGGCGCGCCGTAGTCGCCCTCGAAGATCCGCACCCGGAGCCACCAGGACTCCTCGCCGTTGACCTCGGTGGGCTGCCAGGCGGCCGGGCGGAGGAACGAGACGGTCCCGTCCCGGGAGAGGGCCCCGGTCCCGTCGTCGAAGTCGTGGCCCGCCGCCACCGGACCCTCCGGGGTCGAGGTGCCCAGTTCCTGCCAGCGCTTCCCGTCGTAGAACTCCCAGACCAGCCGCAGGTCGGCCGAGGGCCGCGGGCGTTCGACGGAGGACGAGGCCGTGAGGGCCACCTCCAGCCGGATGCGCGTGTCCGCGCGCGAGAAGCAACCTGGGGCGGCGACGTAGAAGGTGTTGTCGAACCGGGGTTCCTCGCCGAAGGGGAGGAAGCTCTTGCTCTGGTCCACGGGCACGAAGATGGAGGAGCCGAAGTTGGCCAGGCAGAACTCCGGCGCCATGCCCTCCTCCAGGACCTCCACGCTGGCGCTGACCCCACCCAGGAGCGTCCTGCCGTCGTCCTGGGGGACCTCGATGAGCCGGGCCCGGAGCCAGCAATCCTCCCTGCCGTCCACCTCCACCGGGGCCATCTCCTCCAGGGGCCCGGCGAACACGACACGGTTGGGGTCCTCCCCGCCGTCCTCGGCCCGGTAGGGCCGGGTCGAGGCGCCCCTCCAGCGCCGGCCGTTCCAGTAGTCCCACTCCAGGAGCGAGGTGAACTCCTGGCGCCGGGCGTGGGGGCAGTCGAACTTCACGTGGACCTTCGCGGCCTCCGCCAGGGCGCCGAAGCGCGAGTCCCCCAGATAGAGGAACCGCTCCACCTCGTTCACCCCCATGAAGACGTCCACGGGTCCCGGAGGCGGACCTGGGCCATCGCCCTCGGGGGGTTCGCGCCGGAGGAGGCGGGCGGTGTTGTCGCTCACCCGGTCCCCGGCGACACTGAAGCAGGCCTCCAGGACCACGTCGTGGACCCAGAGGTCCGCCTCGGTCTCGAAGATGACCGCGTCGGACTCCTCGGTCTGCTCGGTGGCCACCTGCGTGTGGGCCGCCACGAGCTGGGGGCTGGCTGCCCCGTCCGCCAGGGCGAAGCTGAGGTGGACGAGGGCCGGCTGCGGCGGCAGGAGCCTCACCCCCAGGAGGTCCAGGAGCTTCAGGTAGGTCTTGTCCGTCACCTTGTTGAGCCGGTAGATGATGGTCTCCGTCATCCAGGCGAAGAGCTCCACCAGCGTGATCCCGGGGTCCGACGGGTTGTGGTTGGTCCACTCGGGGCAGTACTGGGGTATGAGGCGGAGCACCTCCTCGACGATCTCCCGGTGGCTGCGGTCGTCCAGGTTGGGGCTGGGAAGCGGCACCGCCTAGGCCTCCTTCTCCAGGTAGAACGGATAGACCAGGTTGAAGACATTGTTGGTGGCGATGACCCGGTAGCCCACGTCCACCACCACCCGAGAGAGGTCGTGTCCGTCTGCGCGCACGTCCACGGTCACGTTCTGGACCCGCGGCTCCCAGCGCTGGATGGCCTCCTTCACGTAGAACTTGACGAGCCCGTGGGTGTGGGCGTTGTTCGGGGCGAAGATCAGGTCGTGGATGGCGCAGCCGAACTCCGGTCGCATGAGCCGCTCCCCGGGCGCGGTGCCGAGGATGAGGCGGATGGACTCCTCGATGTTCTCGTCGTGGCGCGACATGGCGATCCCGCGGCGGCCGTCCACGTCCACCGGGAAACGCCAACCCACGCCGAGGAAGCTGCGCGCCAACCGCCCCTCCGGGATCGAGGCCCGCTAGCCGCCGACGAGGACCATGGGAAAGCCCACGACGATGGTCCCGCCGTGGGCGGTGGTGTCTCCCAGGCGCGCCGCGGGTCGGCCACCGATCAGCACCGTGGCCGACCCTTTGGCGATGACGTCCGGGGGTCCCACGCAGGTGCACATGTTCCCCAGGACCGCCGCCGGCATCCCGCCGATGAGCACCGTGGGGACGCCCGGCGGGAGTATGGGCCCGCCCACGTGTGGCACGGTCCCCGTGACCATGGGGCAGACGTGCATGTCGCCTACGCGGGAGGCGGGCGGCACGGCTAGTTGATCTTCACGGGCATGCCCTTGACGGTCATGAGGGCGCTCGCCTCCAGGGTCGTCATGGCTGCCTTGGCGGTCATCTGGGGGCCGGCCTTCATCTCCAGGTTCATGCCGGCCTTCACGTTCATGTTCATCTTGGACTCGGTCTTCATGTTCTGGTCGGTCTTGACCGTCATGTCCATCTTCGAGGTCATGTCCAGCTTCCCACCGGCCTCGAGCTGGGTGTCCTTGGTGGACTTGGTCTGGAGGACCTCGCACTCGATGTAGACCTTGCCCTTGGGGGCGTACATCTCGATGTCGCCGTCCTCGCTGGTGATCACGACCTTCTTCTTGTCCGTGAGGACCTCGATGCGGTGCTTCCCCGTCTTGTCCACCACGCCGATGCGCTCCGTCCCACTGGTGTCGTCCAGGATCACCAGGTGGCCGCTCCGGCTGCGGATGAAGCGGACGTCGTCCTTCCCGTCCTCGTTGAAGTCCTTCCCCTTGGTCTTGTAGGAATGGGGATTCCCCGCGAAGCCGCTCACGATATCGTTCGCCTGCGGGGGGACGTCCTTGCCGTTCCAGAGGGCCCCGATGACGTAGGGGTGGTTGATGTCCCCATGGTCGAAGGCCACCAGGACCTCGTCGTCGATCTCCGGGAGGAACCAGCTCCCACGCCCCTTGCCCGCCATGAGCGTCGCGACCCGGGCCCACCAGGAGGTGTCCTTGTCCACCAGCCAGGGGAAGCGCACCTTGACCCGCCCCTGCTTCTCCGGGTCCTTGTTGTCGGTCACGATGCCGACGACCACGCCGTAGATGCGCGAGCGCTGGGTCTCCTGGTCGCGATCGGCCGTCAGGACGTCGAGGATGTTGTCCACGGTGCTCTCCCCTCGGGCATGGGCCAGGTATCTAGGCCCTGCCCCGGTTCAAGTCAAGGGCGGAATCAGGAGCTCGGTCCCGGGCTCCAGCTTCCGCGGGTCGTCGATGCCGTTCGCGTCGGCGATCATCCGCCACTCCCCCGGGTCCCCATACTCCTTGGAGGCGATCCACTGGAGGGTGTCCCCTTCCTTCACGATGCGCCGTTTCGTGTGGTCGGGCGAGTGGCGGGGGTTCTTCTGCAGCTCCTCGAACGGGACGGTGTACTCCTTGAAGGTCACCTGCAAGGTGGCCCTCACCGGCGTCCCGTCGTCCAGGAACATGGTGAACTTCTGGCTCAGGCGCTCCAGGAGGCACTTGAACTGCATGTTCTTGCCCCAGGTGAAGAGGAGGATCGGCGGTCGGTGCTTCTCCGCGTTCACGAAGAGCAGGTCGGCGATCTTCTGGGTGTGCTCCCGCACGTCCTTCTTCTCCTCGTAGGTGTCGAAGAAGAGCTCCATGCTGAGCACCTGGCGGTTGCCGAAGGTGAATTCGATGGCCGGCCCGTCCAGGCCCTGGACGTCGTGCTCCTTCCATGGGGTGGACTTCTCGATGGTGTACTCCCGCGGGTTGAAGAGGACCTCGATCTCTTCGTTGGTGTCCAGGTTCTTGATCTGCGCCTTGACCAGCCCCATCTCACCCACCTCCCCGGCGCTCGCGCTCCACGCGCAACCGCCGGCGCAACTCCGCGTAGACCTGCTCCGCGATGTGCTCCACCCTCTCGGTGGCCGCCCCCGCCCCCGAGCGGGGTTGGGTCCGATCCACGTTGGCGGAGTCGTCCGAGCTCTTCTGACGACCTGCCGCGGCCAGCATGGGCCGGACCGGCGGGCCGAGCGGCCGCACCAGCGTCCGCTCCACGTCCTGTCCCGCCCCCGCCTCGGGCCGCAAGCCCTCCCGTCCGGTTCGCCTCGGGGAGGCGGCGCGGGCGCGGTCCTCGGCCCGCCCGCGCCGGGGGGCCACCACCTCGGGGCGGCCCCCCGCGGCCGGGGCGCGGGGCGCGAGGACAGGAGAGACCAGCTCCCGGGCGCGGCCCATCGGCCCCGGGGACTGCGCGGGGGCGCGCCCCTCCGGGGGCAGGGCGGCCCTAATCCCCCGCGACGCCACGAGACCGAGGGAGTGGCCGCCTGGATGCAGGGCGAAGGCCCCTCGCGCGACCCGGCCCGTCGGCACGTCAGCGTCGGTGGCTCCCGGCGACCCGCCCGCGGCGATCCGCGTGGACCAGGGTCCGTATCCGTTCAGACCCTCGTCGGACCCGAGCACCGAAGACGGTTCCCCCCCGATGTCCCCCCACGGGGCGCCGCGGGGACT
>JACQVX010000182.1 GCA_016209495.1 Planctomycetota bacterium | reverse complement strand
GGGCGGGGGGGGCCAGGACGGTGATGGTGGTCCTCGACTCCAACCATTCCACCGACCACGTCCTGCGGGAGATGACCGCCTATCACGGGATGGTCACGCCGGGGAGCTACCTCGTGGTGATGGACGGCGCCGCGGCCCACGTGTGGGAGGTCCCCCGGGGCCAGGCCCAGTACCGAGACGACAACCCCCTGGAGGCCATCGGGCTCTTCCTGAGGGATCACCCGGAGTTCCGCCCGGACCCCCACTACACGCGCATGCACGTCACGGCCTGTCCGGACGGCTTCCTGCAACGGCTAGGGCCCGGGGGGCCGACGGACGCCCCCGCGAGCGAGTGATGACCGAGCAAGCGGAGCTTGCAAGCGAGTGATGACCCTCGTCATCACCGGGTCCGAGAGCTTCATTGGGACGGAGCTGCGGAGGCTCTGCCGATCCCGGGGGATCGAGCCACTGGGCATCGACGCCGCGCCCTCCGGGGATCCGGGCCACGTGACCCTGGACGTGCGTTCGCAAGCCATCGACGAGGCGATCCCCCGGGGCGCAGATGCCCTGGTGCACCTGGCGGCCGTCTCGAGGGAGGCCGACTGCCTGGCCGACCCCCGGTTGGCCTTCGACGTGAACGTAGGGGGCACCCTCAACGTGATCCGCGCGGCGCGCGCGCGCGGCGTCCGGCAGATCCTCTTCGCCTCCAGCGAGTGGGTCTATGGAGAGGTGGCGGCCGGAGAGGTCCAGACAGAGGAAGCGGGACTCGACGCCGGCCGCATCCGGTCCGAGTACGCCCTGACGAAGATGGTGGGCGAGCGCCTCCTGGAGATGGCCTTCCGGCGCGGCCTCTGCCCCGTGACCGTCCTGCGCCTCGCCATCGTCTACGGCCCCCGGGCGGACCACTGGTCGGCCGTGGAGTCGCTCTTCCACGCCGTGCGGAGCCAGGAGGTCGTTGAGGTCGCCGGGTCCTTGCGGACGGCCCGGCGCTTCATACACGTGCGGGACGTCGCCACGGGGATCCTGGCCGCCGTGGGGCGGGATGGCTACGAGGTGTTCAACCTGAGCGGGAGCGCCCTGGTCACCCTGGGCGAGGTCATCGAGGCCAGCGCCAACCTGCTGGGCAGGCGACCGCGGGTCCTGGAGCGGGACCCGGCCGCGGTGAGCATCCGGAACCCGGACCCGGCCAAGGCCCGCCGCGTCCTGGGGTGGAATGCCGGAACGCCCTTGCGGGACGGGCTCGCGAGCCTGCTGGCCGGCGCGCCCATGGGCTAGGAGCCGGCGACCTGACTCCCCGTCGTCTCCGCCCGGCCATTCCACGGGTGGTCCAGCCGGACCACGCCCGTCCGGACACGCAGCCCCGCCTTGCCGTTGTCGGTCAGGTACAGGGGGTGGAGCCGGTTCGTGACGCAGAACTCCGCGAAGCCGTTGGACCAGTCGACGTCGTCGGCCACCAGCACGCCGTCCGGCGAGAGCCCCGAGCGCGCCAGGCCGAGCTCCCTGCGCACGAAATCGTGGGAGTGCTCGCTGTCGTGGCAGAACAGGGAGTACGGCCGAGGGACGGCCCCCAGGGTCTTCAGGCTGTCCCCCTCGATGAAGGTCCACCGGCCCCGCAGGTAGTCCGGGACGAGGAAGCCGGGCCTGAGACCCGGCGGCAGATCCTCCAGGTCCCCGACCGAGGAGTGGCGGCTGCAATCCTCCGGGCGGATGCGGGCCGCCGGGAGGTCGATGGAGACGAGCTGTCCCTCGCCGTTCTGGTGCAGGGCATCGAGCATGAAGGCCGTGTTCCCGCCGTAGAGGACGCCGGTCTCGACGACCCGCGCGGGCCTCCGGCGGCGGATCAGGGCGTAGAGGAGTACGCGCTGGAACGCGCACCAGTCCACGGTGTCCAGCCGCTCCATGGCGAAGAGGCCGCGGGTGTACTGGAAATCGCTCCGGGCGATCCGGATCTGCTCGTTCAGCCCATCGAGGAAGGGGGCGTCGGCCAGCAGCTCTTCGTAGAGGGCGACCCATTCCTCGGCGGGGCTCTGGAAATAGTCCGCGACCCGGTGCAGGTTCATGACGTTGCAGCGCCGGGTCTCCTCGATGCCCATCAGCCCCATATCGCCCTCTCGATACCCCGGACGTCGATGCCGAATGCCTCGTGGTAATAGCGCGCGGACGCGCCGACGGTGAGGGGATAGGTGGCCAGTGTCCCGACGCTGCGAAGCCCCGTGCGAACTCCCCTCTCCACGCAGAACTGGCACAGGGTGTTGAAGAGGCCCGTCGCCGGGAAGTGGTCCTCCACGACGAAGGCGCGCGGGTGCCGGCGCAGGGCGTCTTCCACGGCCTCGGTCTCCAGGGGACGGAGCCGGTGGATGGCGAGGACCGAGACCTCCGGGTGCGCCCCCTGCACCTCCAGGCAGCTCTGCACGCAGCCCCCGTAGGATACCAGGAGGTCGCCGGCACCGCGTCCCTCGAGGTAGACCGTGTCCAGGAGAGAGGACGGGCGCTCGAACTGCCCCTTGGGGATGCGGATGTAGGCCGGACGGCCGGCCGCCAGGACCTTGTCGACGAGGGTCTCCGCGTAGGGCACCGCGGACGGGCAATAGATGTCGATGCCCGGGAGGTTCCGGATCGCCCCCCAGTCATCGAGGACGTGGTGGCTGGGGCCCAGGGGGGCGTTGTCGAAGCCCGTGGCGGTGCCCAGGAGGGTGATGGGGTAGGCGTGCAGGCTCACGTCGTTGCGAATCTGCTCGTAGCAGCGCAGGGTCATGAACTGGGAGATCGTATAGGCAAAGGGGCGGTATCCCAGGTTGCACAGACCGGCCGAGATCGCCACCAGGTTCTGCTCGGCGATCCCCACGTTCAGGTATCGCCGGGGAAAGGCCTCCTGGAACTTCTCGACGAGCTGGATCCCCATGTCCCCGGTCAGGAAGAAGGGGTCCTCGTCCTCGCCCATCCGCCGGAACAACGAATCCAGGATCCGGCCCCTCACGCCTCGCCCTCCATGCCCTCCAGGTGGGCCAGGGCGGCGCGGTAGTCGTCCTCGCCCAGCGTGCGGTAGTGCCAGATGGGCTCGTCCTCCGCGAAGGGGACCCCACGGCCCTTGACGGTCTCGCAAAGGATCACGCTCGTCTCCGAGCCGGCCTGGACCTCCCGTATCGCCCGGGTGATGGCGCCCACGTCGTGGCCATCCACCTCGTGGACACGGAATCCGAAGCCCTCGAAACGGTCCCGGAGGGGCCGCATGTCGATGACCTCGGCGGTGCGCGTGATGCTGCTGATCCGGTTGTCGTCCACGAGGGGGATCAACCGGGAGAGCCGGTGGTGCCGCGCGAACATGAGGGCCTCCCAGACGGACCCCTCCTGGAGCTCTCCGTCGCCGACGAGGGCGTAGACGTGGCTGCCCTCGTAGCCCCTGGACCGGAGCCCGATGGCGCAGCCGCAGGCCACGGAGAGGCCGTGGCCCAAGGCGCCGGTGGAGTGCTCCACGCGTTCGACGGCGTGGCTGACGTGCCCCGCGAGGGCGGACCCGTCCTGGCAGTACGTCCGGAGCCGGTCGAGGTCGATAAGCCCGAAGTGGGCCATGACGGCATAGGTCGCCGCCGCGCAATGGCCCTTGCTCACGATGACCCGGGAGCGATCAGGACTGCGGGCGCGGACCCTGGCGAGGTCGAGCGAGCCGTAGATGGCGATGAGCATCTCGACCACGGACATCGAGGGACCCAGGTGGGAGGCCTTCCCCTCGTACAGCATGCGCAGCACGGTCTTTCGCACGGCCACGGGGTCGACCATGACCTCAGCCCCGGGCCACCCGGCGCAGGCGGGCGTTGACGCTGCCGCCGAAGCTGCGCCACCACCAGGTCTCGCCCCGGCCGCACCACCGGTCCAGGGGGACCATCCATGCGACGAGCAGCGGGAGGACGAGCCTGCGGTACCACCAGCGCCCCCAGACCGGGACCTTGCCGAGCGCCAGCTCCCTGCACTCCTCCGGGGGACGGCGCCGCACGTACCGGCGCCAGAAGTAGGGCCAGGCGCGAGGGGTCGCCAGGTTGGCCAGCGCCCCGGCCAGGGAGAAGGCCCGGCGGGTCGCGCGCCAGAAGGGATTCACGAAGGTACCGAGGTAGTAGAGGTCCTCCACCCTGTAGCACCCGTCCATGTGAGCGAGCAGCAGCTCGCGGTTGTAGAACCGGTGGTGGTCCTGGTCCCTGAGGTCGCGCTCGGTGGCCACCCCGTCCGGGCGGCCCGGGACGTGGACGATGAACTCCCCGCCGTCCCTGAGGACGCGCGCCGCCTCGCGGAACGCGGGGACGTCGTCCGGGAGGTGCTCCAGGACTTCCAGGATGACCACCGCGTCGAAGCTCCCGTCGCGGAAGGGGAGCCGGGCGATGTCCCCCTGCACGAGGCGCACGCCCGGGAGCCGGCGCCGGGCCGAGAGCGGGCTGGGATGGGCCAGGTCGATGCCCACGCGCTCCCGGCGAGGCAGCTCCTTCAGCACGGCCCCCACCCCGCAGCCCAGGTCCAGCAGCCGCCCGGCGCGCCCCGTGAGCATGTCCCGCACGGAGCCACGATCGATGACATCCCCGAAGAACCAGCGCGACGCCGCCTCTCCGTGGTCCGCGAAGAGGGCCTCGTAGAACGCGCGCTGGTGCTCCGGCGTCCCCGGGCTGGCCACCACGGGATTCTACCCGGTAGACTCCCGTGGTGTCCCACCGCGAACCCCTCCCCGAGGGTCGGTTCCCCGCCGCAGGGGTCCTGGCCGCGGTGCTCGCGGGGACGGCCCTGCGCGTCTGGCGCGGGTGGCACGAGGGCTATTTCGAGTACGACGAGTACTGGAACTTCTACGAGGCCACCTATAGCGGCTCCCGGCTCCTGCGGGAGCTTTCCCCCGAGATCAACTGGCCCCCCCTGGGGGCCTTCGTCGTCCGGGCGTGGACGGGCCTCTTCGGCCTGGAGGAACGCGCCGTGCGCCTGCTCTCGGTGCTCGTGCACGCCGCCACGGCCGCGGCCCTCGCGGGGTTCCTCCACGCCCACGCCGGCCGGCGTGCCGCGCTGGCGGGCGCGTGGCTCTTCGCGCTGCACCCTACCCTGGTGACGTACGGGGCGGCGGCGCGGGCCTATTCCCAGCTTCACCTGGCCACCGTCCTGGCCCTGGGCGGGGCGGCGGCGGTGGTCCGCCGGCCGGGGCCGGGCGGCTGGGCGCTGCTGGCGACCGGGGCGGTGCTGCTCCCCTACCTCCACTTCTATGGGGGAATCCTCCTCTTCTTCCTCCTGGCGACGCTCCTCGTCGAACGGCTACGGCGCCGGTGCTGGAGGTCGGCCCTGGGGGTGATCGGCGTGGGCTTTCTCGCCACCGTCGCCTATCTGCCATACTTCGCCATCTTCCTCGAGCAGCTTCGCATCACCGACAAGGCGGAAATGGCCATGACCATGCCCAGCCTCCCACCCGGGCGACTCGTCCTCCTCACGGTCACCGCCCTCGGCGATGGGGCGGTCTCCACCGTGCTCTTCGCGACGGGCTGTCTCCTGGGCTCCGTGCGAGGGGAGAGGGGCGCCTCCCGGGGCGGCGCCATGAGCCGTGTCTCGCTTGCCGCGCTCGTCTCCATCCTCAGCCTGGGCCGCGCGCTCAACCTGGCGGGACTCCCGGTCTACCACCCGAGCCGGCAGGCGGTGGTCTTCACGGTCCTCGTCGTGCCCGTGGCCGCGGCGCTGTGGGCACGCGCCCGCCCCGGGTGGGCGGCCATCGCGCTCGCCGCCCTCTTGGCCATCAACACCGCTCGTCTGGTGGGCTCCGCGCCGCGATGGCACCCCGCCTACGACGAGCACCGGGGGCGTGTGGCCCGGATCCTCGCGCACGTGCGCCCCTCCGAGGGGCTCTACGTCACGCGGATCGGCTTCTACCAGGGCTTTCCCCTCATCCTGGAGTGGCTACGCCAGGGCGACGGGCGATTCCGCGAGTTCTGGTTCTACCGGCCTTCGTATCAGGAACGACTGGTCCTGCAGAACCTGGAGCGGGACCTGCCGGGCCATGCCTCGGTGGTCGTGGCCGCCCCGCGGGGGCCCGAGGGCGAGCACCTCATCGAGCGCATCCGTCGGGCGGGATTCGGCGTGGAGGCGCTCCCGGTGAGCGACGAGGGACTCAGCCTGGTGCGGGTCCGCCTGGCGGCCGGAGGAGACTCCCGATAGGATCCGCGGCCCCGATGGACCGAGACACCGACTCCCCTCCCCCGGACCTGACCATGGTGATCCCCTGCTACTTCGAGGCACAGCACCTGGTGGAGAGCGTGCGGGAGCTGGAGGCGACCCTGGCCGACGCCCCGTTCACCTGGGAGCTCCTCTTCGTGGAGGACGCCTCGCCCGACGGCACGCGGCGCATCGTCGAGTCCCTCGTGGCGGAACACCCGGGGCGCCGGAGGGCCATCTACCACGAGGCGAACCGCGGCCGGGGCCAGACGGTCAAGGACGGCATCCTCGCCTCCGGCGCCACCTACGTGGGGTTCATCGACATCGACCTGGAGGTCCATCCCCGCTACATCCCCAGCATGATCCGCAGCCTGCGGGAGGGGGCGGACGTCGCGACGGGCCTCCGCGTCTACTTCAGGGACTGGCGCTCCCTCGTGCGCGACTTCTCGAGCTGGGTCTACTCGCTGCTCATCCATTCCGCGCTGGACCTGCGCACCGTGGACTCGGAGACGGGCTACAAGTTCTTCCGGCGGGAGCGCATCCTCCCGGTGCTGGAGCGGACGCGGGACCCGGGCTGGTTCTGGGACACGGAGGTCATGTATCTGGCCGAGGCGGCGGGGCTCCGGGTGGAGGAGATCCCGGTCGTCTACTTGCGCCGTCCGTACCTGATCTCCACGGTGCGCATCTTCCGGGATTCCTGGCGCTACCTGATCTCGCTCCGGCGTTTCCGCCGACGGCTCCGGGCGGGTCTCTAGGTGGAGGACGTCTACTACGACACCTACTGGTCCGGGGGGGGCGAGCGCCGATGGGTCCTCCCGGAGTGCCTCCGGCGCCCCCTCGAACGGCACATCGGTCCGGAGTCCCGGGTCATCGACCTGGGGTGCGGGGACGGGCACTACTACGGGGAGCTCGTGGCGGGCCGGGCGAAGAGCTACCTCGGCCTGGACGTATCGAGCGTCGCCGTGGAGCGGGCGAGGGCGCGCGGACTGGACGCGCGCGTCCAGGACCTCGGTCGGCCCCTGGCCGAGGCCTCGGCCACCCGCGACGTCGCCATCTGTATCGAGGTGATCGAGCACCTGTTCGACCCCGAGCCCCTGCTGCGCGAGGTCGCCCGGGTGCTCGCGCCCGGGGGCGTGGTCCTCGCCACCGTGCCGAACTGCGTCCACCTCCGTCTACGCTGGTACGCCCTCTCGGGCAGGTTCCACGCCATGGGCGACCCCGCCACCTTCCACACCCCTTGGAGGGACCCGCACCTCCGGTTCTTCACGAGGCGGAGTTTCGAGTCCCTGCTGAGGGCGGCGGGGATCGCGGTCGTCGAGCTCCACGGGCTCGCGGGCGTCCAGACGGCCGGCCTCTCGAGGTTCTGGCCCACGCTCTTCGCCTCCGGCTTCCTGGCGGTGGGCCGGACGGGCGCGTGAGGCGGCTCAAGGCGACTCGCCGAGGACCCGCGCCAGGTCCCGCGCCGCGCGCCGGTGACCGTAGCGGCCCCGGACCCGCGCCAGGGCCCTCTCCCCCATCGAGGCGCGGCGTCCGGGGTCCTCCGCGGCCTCGCGGAGGGCCCGCGCGACCTGGGCCGGGCGCGCGGGGTCCACCAGCCACCCGGTCTCGCCCGCGACCACCACCTCCGCCGGCCCCCCCACCGCGGGGGCGATGGACGGGAGCCCGAAGCAGGCGGCCTCCGCGTATGCCAGTCCGAACCCCTCCACGTCCCTGTCTCCGGCCCCCCCTCGGCTCGGCATCACGAACACGTCCGCCGCCCGGTAGTAGGCCGCGGGGTCGTCCACACGCCCCAGGAACTCGACGCGGTCCACCACCCCGGCCTGCCTCGCGAGGGCCACCAGTCTGTCCCGTTCCGGTCCCTCGCCGACCACGACGTAGACCACCCCCGGGACAGCCCGCAGGGCCTCGATCACCGCGTCGTGACCCTTCCGCTCGACCAACCGGGCGACCGTCAGCGCGACGAGCCGGCCCGGGTGCCGCTCCCGCAGGGCCCGCGCCACCGCCGGGTCTCCACGGCCCGAGAGCCCCTCCACGTCGATCCCCGGGGGGATCACGTGGACCCGCCGGGCCTCCACGCCCACCGCGAGGAGCCGGTCCGCGGTGGCCTGACTGATGGCGATCACGCGGGCGGCCCCCCGCAGCACCACCCGCTGCAGGCCAGCGCGCGCGGCCCGCCGCGGGTCTCCGGGGGACTCCACCAGGACCTCCATGCCGTAGGCCAGGACGAAATAGGGGATGCCGTGGAGGCGCGAGAGGACCCAGGCCGCCGGCCCGCAGCCGGCGGTGTGGAGCACGCCCACCCACTGGGCGCGCCCGCGGGCCAGCGCCGCCCTGGCCGCGCGGAGGAAGTGCCAGGCGCCGGAGGCGGCCCGGGGGCGGTCCGGGTCCACCCCCTGGACCTCGGAACACGGCAGACCCGGGGCCGCGCCCACGGGTGCCAGGATGGCCACCCGGTGGCCCTCCGCGCGCAGGCCAGCCACGAGCGCCTGGTTGGCATTCTCCACGCCTCCGATGCGAGGCGGCCAGAAGAGACTCAGGACGAGCAGGTCCATGCGGGTTCGGACCCCTTCTACCGCCGGGCCGCCGGGGGCGCAACGGGCCTTGGCCTCGCCGGCCCCCCGTGTCATATTGGCGCCCCATGCCCGAGGGCCTCGAATCGGCGGAGGTCGTGCGCGACGCCTCCGGCCGCCAGTACCACGTGGGCGTGGCCCCCGGCGAGGTGGCCCCCAACGTCCTCCTGGTGGGCGACCCGGCCCGGGCCCGGCGCGTGGCGGCGCTCTTCCAGGCGGTGGAGCTGGAGCGCGCGAACCGGGAATACGTCACCATCACCGGCACCTGGGAGGGACTCCGGGTCAGCGTGGTGGCCACGGGCATCGGGTGCGACAACACGGAGATCGCCGTCATTGAGCTCTGCCAGTGCGTGGAGCGGCCCACCTTCATCCGGGCCGGGTCCTCGGGCTCGCTCCAGCCCCACATCGGCCTCGGCGAGCTGGTCGTGAGCGCCGCCGCCGTGCGCCTGGAGGACACCTCGCGGCACTTCGTCCCCGATGGCTACCCCGCCGTCGCCCACCACGAGGTGGTCCTGGCCCTCCTGGAGGCCGCCGCGGGCCTGGGGGTGCGCCACCACCTGGGGCTCACCGCCACCGCCAGCGGGTTCTACGGGGCCCAGGGGCGCACCGTCGGGGGCTTCCGGCCGCGGCGGGCCGACCTCCCGGAGGAGCTGGGCGGCCTGGGGGTGGCGAACCTGGAGATGGAGAGCTCCACCCTCTTCACCCTGGCCTCCCTGCGCGGGGTGCGCGCGGGGACGGTCTGCGCCGTCTACGCCCACCGTCCCTCCAACGTCTTCATCGACGCGGCGTCCAAGCACCGTTCGGAGGGCGACTGCATCCGCACGGCCCTGGCGGCCTTCTCGGTGCTCGCGCGGATGGACCGCTCGCGCGGGGACGGGGCCCGCTGGCTACCGTCCATGGGGCTGGGTCCGTCCTCGTGACGACCCCGGGGGCGGAGCGCTGCCGCCTCCTGGCGAGCGGCCGCGTCCAGGGCGTCTGCTACCGGGCGGGCTGTCGCGAGGCGGCCCAGGCGCTGGGCCTCACCGGCTGGGTCCGCAATCTCGGGGACGGGCGCGTGGAGGCCGTGGCGGAGGGACCGCGGGGGCTTCTGGAGGAGCTGGCGGCCTGGTGCCGCCGGGGTCCGAGCGCCGCGCGGGTCCGCGAGGTCCAGGTGAGCTGGGGGGAGGCCACGGGCGAGTTCGTTTCCTTCGAGGTGCGCGGGTGGTAGGAGGCCGTGGGGCCCGCCTGGACTTGATCGGGTCTTCTGCTACCATCCCGCGACTTGAGGGGGACCCGCCCTTGGATATCGACCCGCAGGAGCTGGATCGCCTCCACAGGCAACTGGAGGAATATACCCGGCTCAACGAGACCCTCCAGGAGTCCATCAGCGCCCTGGAGGAGAGGCTGTCGGCCGCCCAGTCCGTGGCCGAGGCCCGGAGCTCGGCCCTGGAGGCCGACCGCGAACGCCTCGGTACCGAGGCGGCGGCCCTGCGCCGCGAGCGAGACGAGGCGGGCGCCCTCCTGGACGCCGCCCGGGGCGAGGGCGACGAGGCACGCTCGGCGCTGGAGTCCGCGGGGCGCGACCGCGACGAGGCACGCTCGGCGCTGGAGTCCGCCGCTCGCGAACGGGAGACGACGCGGGCGGCCCTGGCCGCCGCCGAGGCCGAGCGGGAGGAGCTGCGGCGCCGCGCCGAGGGCGCGGAGCGGACGCGCGAGTCCCTCGCCACCCAGGTCAAGGAGCTTCGCTTCCTCAACCTGAAGGACCACGAGGGCCGCACCGCCGCCCAGACGGAGGCCGAGGCCCTGCGCCGGAGGGTGGAGGAGCTGGAGGCCCACCGCGGGGGCGAGGAGGGGCGCACCCGCTCCCGGGTGGAGGAGGCGGCCCGGGGATGGGAATCCAGGGTGCGGGACCTGGAGGGACGCCTGGCCTCGCTGCAGGGCGACCGGCAGGCGGCCGTCGATGCGGCCCTGGCGGAGGAGCGGGGGGAGGCGGAGACCCTGCGCCAGCGGGTGGCGGGGCTCGAGGCGGACCTGGAGAAGTCGCGCTCCGATGCGACCCGGGAGGGCCAGGACAACCAGCGCGCCTTCCTGGACCTCTCGAACTCGCGCAACGAGTACAAGACCCAGGCCCGGAAGCGGGAGCTGGAGCTGGCCCAGGTCCGTCGCGAGATGGAGGCCCTGGAGGCCCGCCTGGAGTCGGTGGAGGAGGAGAAGCGGGAGCTGACCCGGGACATCAACAAGGCGGAGATGGAGGCCATCGAGCGGGAGCAGCGGCTGGCCTCGGTCCAGGAGGAGCTGGCCCGCTCCCGCGAGGCCGCGCCCACGGCCATGGACACGGGCTTGCCGGCGG
>JACQVX010000163.1 GCA_016209495.1 Planctomycetota bacterium | reverse complement strand
GGAGATCGTCGTGGCGCGGGCCCGGCGCGAACTCGCCATGTCCGAGGCCTGGCTGGGCCTGGAGCGCGCCCGGGAGGAGCAGGTCCGGCTCCACGAGCACCCCTCCCAGCTCGCCCGGCTGGAGCTGGAGCTGCGTTCCAGGGCCCTCTCCGCGGAGCTACAGGCCGTGGAGCGCGAGGTGGCCCTGAGCCGCCGGGACCTGGAGCTGCGAGAGGCCGAGGCCCGGGTGCGCGACGCCACCGAACGGCTGGCCCGCCTGGAGCGGGACCGCGCCGCCCTCGAGGTCCGCTCGCCCGCCGCGGGGCTATGGACCACCGGATCCTGGGAGCCCGCGGACGAGGTCCGCTCGGGCCAGGTCCTGGGGAGGGTCGCCGACACCTCCGGCTGGGCGGTGTCGGCGCGGCTCCCCCTGGGACCCGGGGGGGCGCCGGAGGCGGGCGGCGCCGTCACCGTGCGGCTGGCCGCCCCCCTGGAGATGGACCTGGAGGGCCGTCTCGTATGGGTCTCCAGGCGCGCCGCCAAGGACAAGGAGGCCGCCGGCGGGGCGCGCCTCGAGGCCCGGATCGAGATGCCCGCCGCGGACCCGCGCCTGCGCGCCGGGCTCCCCTGCAAGGTGCTCACGCCAGGGTTGCCGCGAAGGCTCCTGGTCGTGGCCGCCGAGGCGCTTCGCAACGACGCCGAGGGGCGCCACGTCCTGGTGGAGGACGGGGGCGCGGGGCGAAGGGTCAAGGTCGAGGCCACGGAACGCGCCGACGGCCGCTTCGAGGTGAAGGGGACGCTCTCGGCGGGGGACCGGGTCCTGGTCCCGGAGCCGCCGGCCGAGGGGGGCGCGCCGCGGTGAGGACCCGCGCCCTGGCCCTGGCCCTGGCCGCCCTGTCGCTGCCCCTGGGGGCCCAGGAGGTCCAGGGGCCGCCCAGGGGACCGCCCGGAGGTCCGCCCGGGGCGCCGCCCCGCTCGCCGACCGGCGAGACGGCGCCTCTGTCGGCCGAGGCCGTGGCCGCCGCGCGGGCCCGGGGCGTGGCCTTCCTGGTGGTGCACCAGACCGCGGACGGCTCCTGGGGCAGCTTCGAGTCCCGCCGCACCGGGGAGATCTACCTGGGGACCGTGGCATCCCACCGCGCCTTCCAGCAGGCCACGAGCGCACTGGCCTGCCTGGCCCTGGCGGGACCGGCCCGCGAGGGGGGCGCGGTCGACGAGGCCTTCCAGCGCGGCTTGGACCGACTCCTGGAGGAGTCGCCGGTCCCCCGGGCGGACGGCGGCACCCTCTACGACAACTGGGCCCACTGCTACCGGCTCCAGGCCCTGGCCCTGCTCCTGGCGGAGCCGCGCCTCGCCGCGCGCGTCGAGACCCTGCGCGCCGCGGCCCGGCGGGAGCTGGAGGTCCTCGTGCGCCAGCAGGCGGCGGACGGCGGCTGGGGCTACTACGACTTCGGCTACGCGCTCCAGCACCCCAGCGGCCACGAGAGCACCAGCTTCCTCACGGCCGCGGTCCTCGTGGCCCTGGCGGACCTGTCGGCGGCGCTCGTCGAGGCCCCTGGGCACGTGGTCGAGGCAGGCCTGGCCTCCCTGGAGCGTCTGCGCCTGGGGAACGGGGCCTACGTCTACGGGAACTACGCCCTGCGGACCCCCGAGGTCCTCTACAACCGCCCCGAGGGCTCCCTGGGCCGCTCCCAGCCCTGCAACTACGCCCTCTGGCGACACGGACGCGCCACGGAGGCGGACCTGCGCCTCGGCCTGGACCGCCTCTTCGAGCGCCACGCCTTCCTGGACATCGGCCGCACCCGCCCCTACCCCCACGAGGCCTGGTATTACACGGCGGGCTACTACTACTACTTCGGCCACTATTACGCCGGCCGCGCCGTGGGTGCCGTGGGCGAGGCCGGCCGCGCCGAATACCGGCGCGCCCTGGAGAGGGCCATCGTCCCTCACCAGGACCCCCAGGGGGCCTGGTGGGACTTCCCCTTCTACGGCTATCATCGAGCCTACGGGACCGCCCTGGCCCTCCTGGCCCTGGAGGCGGCGGGGGGGCGCTGAGTCGGTCTGGCGCCGGGGGTCGCGGCCATGAGGGATGGTCCGGAGGAGCCGGTGGCGGCCCCCGCGCAGGGGAGGCTTGCAGGTTCTCCCACGCTGCGCTCGGTCGCACCACAAGCGCTGCCATCCACTCGCTCGCCCGAGGGCTCGCTCATCGCCGGCCGCTACCGGGTCCTCGGCCTGCTGGGCGAGGGTGGCATGGGTTCGGTCTACGAGGTGACGGACCTGTCGGCGGACGGGAGGCCCCTCGCCCTGAAGACGCTGCCCATGGGCCCCGAGGCCCGGCGCATGGCCGCCTTCCTCCGCCACGAGTTCCGGGCCCTCTCCGAGCTACGCCACCCGAACGTCATCCGCGTCCACGACTTCGGGACCCTGGGTCCGGACGCGGCCTACTTCACCATGGACCTGGTGCGGGGGAAGGACTTCCTGGGGGCCCTCCGCGAGGAGTCCTGGCCGACGATCTCGGCCCTGGCCGCCCAGGTCTGCCGCGGACTGGAGTACATACACGCCCGGGGCTACGTGCACCGCGATCTCAAGCCGGCGAACGTCCTCGTCGAGCGCGACGGCGCCGGTGAGGGGGCGGAGGCCTTCCGGGTCACCATCATGGACTTCGGCATCGCCGGTGGCGGCACCGACTCCCTGCCGGCCTTCCGAGGGACCCCGCAGTACATGGCCCCGGAGGTCTTCCGGGGAGGACCCGTGGACGCGCGCACCGACCTCTACGCCCTGGGGGTGATGCTCTACGAGACGCTGGCGGGCCGGCTCCCCTTCGAGGAGGACTCCGCGCGGGAGCTGGCGCGCGCGCACATGGAGCGAGCGCCGGAGCCGCCAAGCGTCCTCGGGGTGGACCTGCCGGAAGGCCTGGAGGCCGTGCTGTCGCGGTTACTGGCGAAGGACCCGGCCGAGCGACACCGTACCGCCAACGAGGTCATCCTGGACCTCAACGACCGGCTGGGGACGGCCTTTGCCTTGGAGACCCGCGAGACGCGGCTGGGGTGGATCCGGGGCGGCCCGCTCCGGGGGCGAGCGGACGTGCTCCACGCCCTGGTCGAAGACCTGCGGGCCGCCTTCGCCGGCGAGGGCGGTCCCCGGGTGCTCCTGATCGAGGGCGAACCGGGGATGGGGAAGACGCGCCTCGTGGCGGAGCTTCGCCGGGAGGTCCAGCTCGGGGGCCGGACCTGGTGCGAGGGACGCGCGGCGCTCGTGCCTGCGCTCCGGCAGATCGTCGCGGCCCTGGGCGGGGCCACCCGGACCTGTGACGCCCCCGAGTTCCGGCCGGTGCTTGTCTCCGGGGGGCGACTGGGCCGAGCGGACTCACCCCGGGGAGCCCTCGACCACTACGGGCGGGAGCTGACGCGCCTCCTCCCCGAGCTGGAGCCACGCTACGGTCGCCCCGAGCCGGGGGAGGGAGGCCCCCGGGACGAGCGGCTGCGGCTCCGGGACGCCCTGGCGAGCTTCGTGCTCGCGGCCTCTCGCGAGGGTCCCCTCGCCCTCTGCCTGGAGGACCTCCACGAGGGGGACGAGACCGCCCTGGAGCTGGTGGAGGACCTGGCGCGCCGGCTGGCCCTG
>JACQVX010000155.1 GCA_016209495.1 Planctomycetota bacterium | reverse complement strand
CCGAGCTGGCCCGCTACCTCCCCAACGTCCGCTCCATCCGCGTCCTCGAGCGCGAGGAGCTCTCCGCGGGGCCGCGGCTGCACAACCTCTGGGAGGCCGAGGCCAGGATCCCCCGGGTGGCCGCCGCGTTCATCAAGCCCACGATGCTCCAGTGGGACGACCACGCCCGGTGGAAGGACCGGCATCACCTCTGCGAGTGGACCATCGCCACCCGCTTCTTCACGGAGCAGGTCCGTTGCCAGGGGACCAACTCGTTCCACGCCGAGGGACGCGAGGGGACCCGCGTGGTCCTGGCGGGGGAGCTGACCATCTCCCTGGAGGGCTTCCCCGGGGTGCCCCGCGCCCTCCGCTCGGTCCTGGAGCCCCAGGTGGAGCGCTTCGCCGTCGCCCTCATCCTCCCCAACCTGCGCCGCGTCAACGAGGCCCTGGAGCGGTTCCTGGACGAGGAGGGCTAGTCGGCCTATCCTCTGGCCCCCGAGCCACCGGAGGTCGCGAGCGAGAATGGACGCCCCCGCCCCCTTCGGTCCCCGCGAGCGCGCCGTCCTCGAACGCCTGGCGGCCGACCTCGTCCCCGTGGCGCGGGACGACCCCCACGGGGTAGGCCCCGGCGACGTGGTGGAGTGGGTGGTCCGGTGGGTGGCGCCCCTGCCGCCGGACATCCGCTGGGGCCTGCGCGCGGCGGTGGCGGCCCTCCAGTGGCTCCCCGTCCTGGTCATCGACGAACCCACCCGTTACACGCGGCTGGCCGCCGGTGAACGGATGCGCTACCTGGCGGCCCTGGAGGCCCACCCCCTCTACCTCGTGCGCTCCCTCTTCAAGGTCCTCCGGAGCTTCACCCTCATGGGCTACTACTCCCGGCCGCGGGTCACGCGGGCGCTGGGCTTCGACCCGGACCGGGTGGCCGAACGCTCCCGCGCGGGCCACTTCCTGCCGGGCCTCCCGGAGGGAGGGCGGTGATCCTCACCGGAGACGCGGTCCACGGCCCCCTGCGCGAGGAGGTGGAGGTCTGCGTGGTGGGGAGCGGCGCCGGGGGCGCCGTGGTGGCGGCGGAGCTGGCGGAACGGGGGCGCGAGGTCCTGGTCCTGGAGGAGGGGGGCCACCACCCCACGGAGGGCTTCAGCGCCAGGCCCCTGGAGATGATGGGCCGCCTCTATCGGGACCGGGGCATGACCTGCACCCTGGGGACCCCGGGGATCCCGGTCCCCCTGGGGCGCTGCGTGGGCGGGACGACGACCGTCAACTCCGGGACCTGCTTCCGCGTCCCGCCCCGCGTCCTCTCGAAATGGAGCAAGGACCACGGCCTGGCAGACCTGGACGAGGCGGCCCTCGCGCCCCTCTACGAGCGGGTCGAGGCGCGCATCGAGGTACGGAGCGCCCCCGTGGCCACCCTCTCGGCCAACGCCTCCTTCGTGGCCCGGGGGGCCGAGGCGCTGGGCTGGCGCCACCGGCCGCTCCTGCGCAACATCCACGAGTGCCGTGGCACCGGGGTCTGCGCCTTCGGCTGCCCCCGCGGGGCCAAGCAGTCCATGCTCGTCTCCTACATCCCCCGCGCCTTGGCTCACGGGGCGCGGCTCCACGCCAACTGCCGGGTCGAACGGCTCCGCGTCGAGGCGGGCCGCGCCCTCGGCGTCGAGGGGACGGTCCTGGACCCCGAGACGGATCGCCCCCGCTTCCCGTTCTCGGTGCGCGCCCGCGCCCTGGTCCTCTCGGCCGGGACGGTCCATTCGCCGGTGCTCCTGGCCCGGAGTGGCCTCGCCGGGGGTAGCCGCGAGCTGGGCCGCAACCTGCGCATACACCCCGCCCTCAAGGTCTCCGCCCTGGTGGCGGAGCGGGTCACGGCCTGGGCGGGTGTCCCGCAGGGCTACTGCGTGGAGGAGTTCGCCGACGAGGGGATCCTGATGGAGGAGGCCTTCACCCCGCCGGAGGTGGGGTGCATCGCCCTCCCCTATCTCGGCCACCGCCACCGCGCGCTCATGGAGCGCTACGACCACGTGGTGAACTTCGCCGCCCTGGTGAGCGACTCATCCACGGGCCGCGTCTGGCCCACCCCGGGCGGCCGCGGCGTGATGACCTACCGGCTGAACCGCGCCGACCACGAGGCCCTGGTGCGGACCCTGCGGCTCCTGGCCCGGCTCTGCTTCGCCGGGGGGGCCGAGCGGGTCTTCCTCCCCATGCTCGGGATGCCCGAACTCGCCTCGCCCGACGACCTCTCCCGGCTGGAGGCCGCGCGGCCCCGGCCCGGGGACCTGGAGCTCGCGGCCTTCCACCCCATGGGGACCTGCCGCATGGGGGCGGACCCCCGCCGCTCCGTGGTGGACCCCCGACTCCGCGTCCACGGGGTGCGGGGGCTCTGGGTCGTGGACGCGAGCGTCTTCCCCTCGTCGCTCTCCGTCAATCCCCAGCTCACCATCATGGCCATGGCCACCCGGGCCTCCGGGGACATCCACGAGGCCCTGGGGGGCTAAGGACCCGCCGCGCGTCCCGCGCCAGGGTCAGCGAAGGTCGATGAGGACCGGGTCCTCTGAAGGCGAGACCTCCACCACGAGGCCGCCGCCCGGCGCAGGGACCGCCGCGAGGGGCGTGGCCGAGCCGTCCAGGGCCACCCGCTCCAGGGTCGTGGCCCCCGGGGGGACCGGGACGCGGGCCAGGGTCCCCGCGGGGGCGGCCCGCACGGTCCAGAGGACCGTGACCTCGCGCCCGGGGACGCCCCGGAAGCGCCAGGCGCGGCCCTCCACCCCCAGGCCCACCGAGCGCCGCACGTCCCCGTCGGGACGGGTGGCCGCGAGCCGCGCGGCCAGCGTGCGGTGGGCCTCGTAGGCGGGCTTGCGGCGCGCGGGGGTGGCGTCCAGGGGGTCCGGGTCGTGGGCCAGGAGGCCGAAGGCGTCCTCCTGCCAGTGGTCGTGGCGCGGCCCGTCCCGGAGGGTGTACCAGACGTAGAGCCCCACCCCCTGGGCCAGGGCGGCCGCCTCCGACCGCACGAGGTAGCGCGCCTGGGCGCGCTCGTCCACGCCCACGTAGGGGAGGCTCCAGCGGGCTGTGTGCCAGCCCTGCTCGCTCACCCACACCGGGGCGCGGGCCGCCCCGTGGCGGGCCAGGAGGGCGCGCACTTGGAACAGGCCCTCGTCCTGGGTCTCCTGGCCGGGGAGCAGCGGCAGCCCCGCGGCCTCCGGCGCGCGGAACGGGTAGCGGTAGGGGTGGTAGGCGTAGGCGTCGAACAGGGCCGCGCCGTTCGGGCGCGAGCGGAAGAAGTCCGCGGTGAAGCCCAGCGTCCCCGGGAACAGCGGCGGCACCTCGCTCCAGAACGTCCCCCCGAAGACGACGGGGACCGCGGGGTCGGCGATGCGTATCGCCCCGTGGGCCGCGGCCAGGAGGTCCCCGTAGGCCCTGGCGCTGGCGAAGGGCTTCCAGAACCGCGGTCCAGCGTTCTGCTCGTTCCAGACCTCGAGGCCGCGCAGCCGCCCGCGGAAGTGGGCCGCCGTCTCGCCGGCGAAGCGACCGAAGTCCGCCGGGTCGTCCGGGGGGAAGAGGGGGTCCCTGAGGAAGCCCCAGCGGGTGGCCCAGGGGTTCCCGTAGCAGAGGATCGCCAGGACCTCGATACCCCGGGCGGAGGCGTCCGCCACGAGCCGGTCCTGGGCCGCGAAGTCGAACCGCCCCCGGACGGGCTCGATGAGGTCCCAGGAGAAGTCCACCCGGAGCACGCGGAAGCCGGCCGCCGCGATGGCGTCCAGATCCCGGGCGCGCAGCAGCGTGGCGTCCGGGTCCGCCCCGAGCGGCGGGTGGGCGGTGATCCCGAGGAGCGTCTCCACCGGGGCGAGCGACGGCCCCCCGGGGCCCAGGGCGACGGGCACGGGCGCCACGTGCGCCCCCGGCGGCGGCCGGGTCGGGTTCGAGGTCGCCGAGCCTGCCGCCGTGGACGTGGGGCCCACGAGCGCCGCGGGGGCCGCCCCGCCGGGTTGGCCTCCGCAGCCCGCGCCCAGGGCGACCCCCAGGGCCGCCAAGAGCGAGCGCGACCCCCGGATCGCCACTACCTTCGCCGCGCCTGGATGGCGGCGTAGATCCGCTCCAGGCCCGTGTTCGGGTCCCGTAGGAAGCTCGCCGCCTCGTCCAGGAGCTCCCCCAGCTCCCGCGGACCGAGGCTCGAGCCCACCGGGCCCCCGGTCGCCGCGGCCTGCAGCTCCCGCAGGACCCGGGCGTAGACGTCCACCGGGGCCGGGTCCTTCCCGGCGGGCCCCTTCCAGAAGAGGTTCCGCACCAGGGCGACCACCGTGTCGCCCCCGTCCTGGGCCGTGAGCCGGACCACCCCCGTCAGGGCATGGCGCAGGTAGGCCCTGGACGGGTCGAGACAGTCCCCGGCGAACCGCCCCAGACGCACCAGGGAACGCGTATCCACCGGGGCCTCCGAGGCGAGGACGGCCGCCGTGATCTCCATGACCGACCCGAAGACGTCCTGCGGGCGGGTCATCGCGGGCGTGAGGAGATTGGCCAGGGCCGCGTGCAGCTCCCGCTTCCCCGGGGCCTGCACCAGGGCCAGCTCCAGGTCCACCACCACCGGGAGGTCCCGCCCGGCGAGGAACCGGCGCGCGGAGGCCTCCAGCTCGTCCAGGTGCCGGCCCCGGGCCACCGGGTCGGGGCCCAGCCAGCGCGCGGCCTCCCGCAGGGTCCGGGCGGTCATGGGGACGAAGGAGCGGTTGGCGAGGATATCCCGGTCGTCCGAGGGGTCAAAGGGGGTCCCGTTGTCGTCGAGCACCACCTCCAGGGCCACCTCCAGGAGGGCGTTCCCCAGGCGCTCCGCGCGGCTCGTCGCGCCCGCCGCCGCGACCGCGGCGTCCAGGTCCCGGAGCGGCACGAGGAGCCGGTGCAGCGGCGTGGCCAGCCGCGTCAGGCCGTCGGCCCCCAGGACGACCCGGTCGTCGTCCACCAGCTCCTCCACCGCCACCGCCAGCCGGTCCGCCACCCGGTCCGGGCTCCCCGGGATGGTCACCGTGGTGGCCCGGGCCACCACCTCCAGGAGCGGCTCCACGGCCCCGCTCTCCAGGACCTCCACGAGGACCCGCTCCTGGGGCCTGAGGGCCGTGTCGTAGTGGGCCTCCAGGGCCTTCAGGATGTCGATGAGGAGCCGCACCTGGCCCCGGTCGCGAAAGACGCGGGCGATGGGGAGGTAGGCGTCCATCGCCCCCGAGGCGGCCAGGGCGTCTATCGACTGGATGTCCTGCGCGATCCCGGGGCAGATCAGCCCCGCCAGGGGCCCGGTCTGGGCCACGAGCCGGGCCAGGGTCCCCGCCGTGGCCGGCGAGAGGCCGGCCATGTTCTCGATGATGAGCTCGGCGAGGGTCTTCCCGAAGATGGGGCACCCGTCCGCCCTCGCCAGGACCGAGAGGAGCTGCTGCTCCAGGCTCCGGTTGTCCACCCAGCGCCCGGAGGCGTCCACGTAGAACGCCGGCCTCGAGGGGTCCACCTCCCGGGAACGCGCACGGTCCACGTTGGCGGGGCCCGTCCCCAGGGGGTCGATCTTGGCGATGGCCGCGTAGCGGAAGAGCACGGCCAGCTCCGCGGGGAGGTCCTGCGCTGTCGGGCCGAGCCGCGCGAGCACGTCCATGACGACACGGGCGGTGGAGGTCCCACCGCGACCCGTCTCGAAGACGCGGTCCACGATCGGGAGCAGGGCGTCCACCAGGGCGTCCAGGCCGCCCGGCGGGACGGCCGCGGGTCGGGCGGCGCGCACGCGGCTCGCGGCGCGGGCCGCCTCCCCCACTCCCACCAGGGCCGCCTCCAGCTCCGCCGGCCGGGCGTCCGCCAGGTCGGCCAGCCCCTCGGTGAGTCGCCACATCGAATCGCTGCGCGCCGTCTCCGCGAGGCCCCAGATGAGGTCCGCCGCCGGTGTGCGCGAGGCGTATCCGTCGTAGTCGTCCAGCGGGTCCGCGGGGGTCCCCGCGTCGTGGCGCACCCGCGGGCCCAGGGCCGGCACCAGGACCGCCACCAGGTCCTCGTGGACCCCGGCCGCCAGGAGACGGCCCACGAACCGGGCCAGCAGGCCGAGGTGCGTCCGCTTGGCGTCGAAGTAGGCATAGAGCGGCCGGCCGTCGTAGGCCAGGGCCCGGCCGTCCGCGTCGCGAAATCCCGAGGTCCCGAAGGGGGCCGCGTCCACCGGCGAGCCGGCCGCGTCGACGGGCCGGCCCTGGGCGTCCACGTCGGCCAGGAGGTCGCCGTCCCGGTCCACGAAGGGCGGATACAGGGTCCCGGTGGCGGGGTCCGCACGCACCACCGGCAGCCCGCGCGGGTCCACCCGCACGGCCCAGGCCGGGGGCCCGAGCTGCACGGGTCCCGTCAGCGTTGCCTCCTCGAGGAGGTCGCGCAGGTAGGAGCTCGCGGCGGCCCCACCTCCGGCGGCCCCGCCGCCGGGGACCGCGGGGACGGTGAGCCCCTTCAGGGCGCGAGAGGCCGCCCCCTGGACCTGGGCCACCAGGTCCTGCTCCCCGTTCGGCCGCCCCAGGTCGTCCTCGCCGTCGTTGAACCTCACGAGCTGCGCCACGGCGCGAATGACCTCTCCCGATTGCGGGTAGGCCAGGGCGCGGCCCACGACCTCCGTGGGCTCGCCCGGGAGGTAGAGCCGGCGCGAGGCCTTCCCGGTCAGGACCTCCGCCAGGGCCGCCAGGACCTCCCGGTTCGGGTCCGCGGGGTCGCTGGTGATCCGCCGCGCCACCTCCGCCATGTCGCGCGTGATGGCCGGCAGCGTCCCGTCGTCCACCAGCGGGAGGACGGCGTCCAGGGTGCGCAAGAGCCCACGGGTCACGTCCGCCGGGACGGTCGTGTGGATGGCGCGCACGAACGCGTCCCGGTTCCGGTCCCAGACCTCCAGCTTCTCCGCCCTGCGTGTCGTCGAGCGGTCGATGCGGTCCCGGACCACTTCCCAGACGGTCTGACCCAGGTCGAACCGGGCCGCCAGGGCGGCGACCATGGCGTGGGCCCGGGCCGGCCGGATGTCGAAGCGGTTTCTGTTGCAACCCGTGGTTGCCGCGTGCAGCGTCGCGACCACGAGCAAGGGCCCGAGCACGCGCAGGCCTAAGGTTCCCGCGCGAGACGGCGGCGAGGACATGGGCGACTCCCCCGGGCCCCGGGCCGGGCCCCCCTTCACGGACGTGAACTCGCGTGGCATTATGGGCGCGGAACCGGGGTGGTCAAGGGAAAAACCTGCCCGGCCGCGCGGGGTCCTGCATCAGTAGCGGTAAGAGAAGGACAGACCCACGACCGCGATGGTCCCCCGGGCCTGGTAGCCCCCCGTGGCCGGGGGGGACTTGCGCACCGACTGGCCCTCCAGCATGTGGAGCTGGCCGTAGAGGTCGAGCCCCACGCCGCCCTCCCACCGCCGCCCCACCCCGGCGGCGATCACGTCCTTGTCCAGGTCGATGAGGCTCGAGGTCCCGCGCTGCTCCGGCACCGGCGAGGGCCGGTGGTAGCCCCCGGCCCTGAGGGCCCAGGGAATCGAGGGCCTCCACTCCAGGCCCAGCCTCGGGACATGGATGTCCCGGAAACCCGGCCGCGGCACCGTCGAGGCGGAGAGCAGCGTGGCCGAGGCCCCGGAGGTCGGCAGCACCGCGGTCCCCGCCCCGGGGTAAGCGGACCAGTCGTACCAGGTCCAGTCGGCGAGGGCGCTGAGCCGCGGGGACGCCTCCCAGGCCACCCCCAGGGCGGCCTGCTGGGGGGTGAACAGGGTGATGGACTCCACGTCCAGGTCCAGGTCGAAACCCAGGGCGTTGGTCAGGGTCGTCCCCTCCACCTTGAGGGAAAGCTCCCCCCGATACGCGGCCCCCAGCGAGAGCCCGGGTCCTGGCCGCCAGCCCACCCCGGCGTTGGGCGCCCAGGCGGCGCTCAGGTCCTGGAAGAAATCCACCTTCACGTCGGAGCCGACCGTCCGCGTCACAGTCTTCACGCTGGAATCGGCCAGCACCGAGAGGCCGGCGCCGACCCCCAGGGTCTCGCGTGCCCTCCACCCCAGGGCGAAGAGGAACCCCAGGCGCTGGACCCCCGACTCGTAGGTCACGAACTGGGGTTGCTCCGCCCCGCGCGAGGAGACCCCCACCACGGGCTCGTTGGGGGTGAAGAAGAGCAGCCCCACGGTGAGGGGCGCGGCCGGCGGCTCCTCTCCGGCGGGCGCGGGCGCCCCCGGATCGACGCCCCGCGCGGGGCGCAGGACTTCAAAGTCGGTCCCGCAGGCCGGCACCGGGCAACGCCGCGTGGTGCGTCCCACCGTAGTCCCGCAGCGCGGGCACTCGAAATCCAGCCCCTCGGCGCGCCTCCCGAAGCGGATGGGGCGCACCACCCCCACGGAGATCCCCGCGTAGTCGTCCACCCCCCCCTCGGCCCGAGCGTCCGCCGTCGGCGAGCCCGAATCCATGGAGAGGTCGTGGAAGAGGTACTGGTAGCCCAGGGCGAAGGCCCCCCGGTTCGCCAGGGCCAGGGCGCCCGGGTTGTAGTAGACGGCGGCCTCGACGTCCGGCTCGGCGGTGGCGGCCGCGAGGGACGAGCCTCGGGGACCCGTGCCGTAGTGCTCGAAGAAATCGGCCCGCGACGGCGCCGCGAGGAAGGCCAGGGCCGCCACGCCCAGGAGGACCCCGGAGCGCGCCCGGGGGCGGCTCACCCCCGCCCGGGGCCCCGGACCACGGCGAGCGCGAGGGCGTATCCCGTCACGCACATGAGTGAGAGCACCGGGAGGGCCACCCGCCATACGGGATCCTGCCAGGCCAGGTCCGCGGTGCTCGATTGCCACTCGGCCAGGGTCCCCACGTGGAGGAGCCGATCCATGCCCACCACCCCCACCATCGCCGATCCCGCGAGTCCGCCCGCCACGAACCCCAGGGCTGCCCTCCGACGAGCCGCCCCGAGCAACCTCGCCCCTGCCAGGTAGCCCGCCAGGCCCGAACTGGCATAGAGGGCGAGGGCCACCGGGACGGTCCAGGGCATCGCCGCCGCGTCCAGGAGGTACATCCAGGACCAGTCGGGGAACCGCAGGGCGAGGAAGGCCCCCAGGGGGACGAAGACCCCCAGGTGGAAGACCAGGGTGACGGCCATGCCGCGGCGCGAGGGCCCCCCGGCGGCCAGGGCCAGACCCGCCCCCGAGGCGAGGTTCAGGAACACGTCCATCGGGACGGTTGGAGGCACCATGGCAGACCCTCCGGGGGGGGCGCCATCCTGCGCCTCCCCCAGGCGAAGTCAAGCTCCGGCGCAGTCCCGGCAGGCGCGCGCCTGGTGGTCGATGCACATGAGGCAAACCTTCCGCTCGCACACCGGGCAGCGGATGTGCCTCCGGTAGACCGGATTCCCGCACACGGGGCACTTCTTCACGTCCCGGTCGTAGTAGACCTTGACCTTCGGCCCGCCCCTCCCGCACTGGATCACGTCCCGGGTGACCAGCTTCCTGGGCACCAGGACCGGCTCCCCGTTGAGGAAGGTCCCGTGGGTGGAGCCGTCGTCCTGCAGGTAATAGACCCGCCCCTCCAGGACCAGCCGCGCGTGGCGGGCCGAGGCCAGGATGTCCCGCTCCGGGTCGAAGCGGACGTGGCGGTCCGGGGCCCTACCCAGGGTGATCTCCTCCCCGGCCGCCTTGTCGATGCGACCCTTCAGCGACCCACTCACATGATAGAAGTGCAGCGCCTCCCCTTCCACGCGGCGCCCTCCTACAAGGCCATTGACAGCCCGGGGCCGCGGGCTATAGTTCCCGCTCCCCCTGGGGGGTAAAGGAGCGCGATCATCGAGTGCCTCGTACCAACGTCCGCATCACCGTCAACAAGCATGAAGACTTCCAGAAGGTCCTGAAGCGATTCAAGCGCTCCTGCGAGCGGGCGGGGATCCGCAAGGACCTCCGCCGCGCCGAGGCCTATGAAAAGCCCTCCGAGCGCCGCCGCCGCGAGATGCGCCAGCGCGTCCGCAAGCTCCGCAACACCGAGCGCAAGCGCGACCAGCGGTTGACCCGGCTCCGCGTCAAGGCCCGCCGCCACGCCTGAGCGTCCACCGCCTCACCCACTCGCTACCTCCGGTCGCTCGCTCATCGCCGCGCGATGGGGTAGCGCCGTCCCATCCCGAAGGCCTTCGTCGTCACCTTCAGGCCCGGTGCCGCCTGGGCCCGCTTGTACTCGCTCGCGTCCACGCGCCGGGTCACCTCCAGCGCGCGGGGTCCACCGATGGCCTCGGCCGGGATCGTCTCCTCCACGTAGGCCGCCAAGATGGGGTCCAGCTCCTCGTAGGGGGGCAGGCTGTCCGTGTCCCTCTGGTCCGGGCGGAGTTCCGCCGTGGGGGGTCGAACCAGGACCCGTTCCGGGATCACCGGCGAGCGGGCGTTTCTCCACCGCGCCAGGGCATAGATCAAGGTCTTGGGGACATCGCTCACCACCGCCAGGCCCCCGCACATGTCGCCGTAAAGGGTGCAGTAGCCCACGGCCAGCTCGCTCTTGTTCCCCGTGGAAAGCACGAGAGAGCCGAACTTGTTCGAGAGGGCCATGAGCAAGGTGCCGCGGATCCGGGCCTGCAGGTTCTCCTCGGCCGCGTCGGGCGGACGTCCGGCGAAGGTCGCCGCCAGGGTCGACAGGAAGCCGCAAAAGACCCCCTCGATGGGAATCTCCAGGAACCGGATCCCGAGCCGGCTCGCCAGCTCCCGGGCGTCCTCGCGCGACATGTCGCTGGTATGGCGGCTGGGCATCGAGACCCCTAGCACGCGCTCGGCCCCCAGGGCCTCCGCCGCCAGGACCGCCACCAGGGAGCTGTCGATGCCACCGGAGAGCCCCACGACCGCCTCGCGGAACTCGCATTTCGCGACATAGTCCCGGGTCCCCAGGACCAGGGCCTTCCAGAGCGACTCCTCGGACGCGCCGCACTCCTCGCGCCGGTCGCCCTCCTGGCGATCCAGGTCCACGAAGAGCAGGTCCTCCTCGAAGGCCGCTCCCCGGGCGAGCAGCGTCCCGTCCGGACCGAAGGCCAGGGAACGGCCGTCGAAGACCAGCTCGTCGTTCCCCCCCACCTGGTTCACCATGACCACCGGGATTCCATGCCGTGCCGCCAGGCGCGAGAGGAGTTCCTCGCGCACCGCCTCCTTGCCCAGATGCCGGGGGCTGGCCGCGATGTTGACCACGGAGCAGGCCCCGGCGGCCGCGAGATCCGATACCGGGTCGCGACGGTAGAGCCGGCGTGCACCCGGTCGTCCCGAGTCGCACCAGACGTCCTCGCACACCGTCACCCCCCAGGACCGGCCCAGCGCCTGGATGGGGACCGCCCCGGGCCCGGGCTCGAAGTAGCGCCCCTCGTCGAAGACGTCATAGGTGGGCAGCAGGCACTTGGCGTGGGTCCCGACGGCCTGGCCCCGATGGAGGAGCTTGGCCACGTTGAACAGGGGCCGCCCCGACGTGGCCGGGTTGGTTTCCACCGTCCCCAGGAGCAAGGCCGTCGCCCCGACCTCCGGCAGGATCCGCCCCAGGGCGGTCGCCGCCGCCTCCACGAAGCTAGGCCGTTCCAGCAGGTCCCGCGGCGGATATCCCGTGAGACACATCTCGGGACAGATGGCAACGTCAGCCCCCCGTTCCACCGCACGGCGGTAGGCCGCCAGGACCTTCCCCACGTTGCCTGCGAAATCGCCTACGGTGGGGTCAATCTGACAGAGGGCGAGCCTCACACCCGGACCATGGAATCGATTCCCCCGTGGAGCAAGCCCCGTGGTCTTGCCCTTGCCCCAACTGGCGGAGAGGGCGGGATTCGAACCCGCGGTAGAGGTTTATGCCCCTACGCCGCATTAGCAATGCGGTGCCTTCGACCACTCAGCCACCTCTCCTTTGGCTCCTCCCTGGCTCGCTCGTCGGCTGTTCGCTCGGTGCTGATGTCCCCAGCGCGAGGCTCGACCTGGCGGAGGGTACAGGATTCGAACCTGTGGACCCCGTAGGGTCAGCGGTTTTCAAGACCGCCGCCTTCGTCCACTCGGCCAACCCTCCAGGTGACCGCTCCGCAGTCATGCTCCGTGGCCACCACGGATGGTAAAATTTTTTCCCAGCGGGATGGTAATCTACGAACGACCAAGGAGTTTGTCAAACGCCATCGACGTCCATCGAGGGCCGGAGGGATTTGTCTTTGACTCGATTCTCGGCCCTTGCTAGAGTCCTCGCCCGTTGTGGCCCGCCGGGGTGTGGCGGCTCCGCAACACCTTCTGCAATTCTTGTTTAGCTAGCGATGGCGATGGCGCTGCCTGTCGTCATGGAGCCTCGGAACGGAATCCCGGCTCGCGTGCGATGGGGAGGGCACGCGGGGGTATCTTCGGCGCCCCCCCGTCTCCGGTCGTGGCGTCACGATCACCAGCATGGAGTGCGTGCGGAATGACCGACCTCGCGGCCCCGGAGGCGTGGGATGGTGTTCTGGCGTGGGTGCACGAACGGATCGTCGAACAGGAATTCAACCGCTGGTTCCGCGACCTCCGTTGTGAATCGATTGCCCCGGACCAGGTCACCCTGCGTGTCCCGAGCAAGTTCTTCAAGGAGTGGATGGAACGCGAATACCTGGGCCTCCTCCGGAGCGCCCTGCTCGAGTCGTTGACCATCGAGCCACGCATCCATTTCACCATCGTCGATCGGATCTCCAGCGAACCGGATTCGCCCCTCGACCCGTCGCGACCGTCCGTTCTTCCTCTGCCACACCAATCTCTTCCCCAATCCATCGCCGCACGGGATTCGGCCGGCGCCTTCTCGATCCCCCTCAACGAACACTATACCTTCGATAATTTCGTAACCGGCCCCTGCAACCGTCTCGCTCACGCCGCCGCGGTCGCCATCACCGAAAGTCCCTCTCAAGCCTACAACCCGTTCTTCCTCCACTCCAGCGTCGGCCTTGGCAAGACACACCTCATGCAGGCCATATGCCATGTCTTCCAGCGCCGTTACCCGACCCGACGAATCCTCTATCTGTCCTGCGAGGAGTTCGTCAACCAGTTCATCCGCGCCATCGAACACAAGCAACTCGAGACCTTCCGCCACAAGTACCGGCACGTCGACCTGCTCCTCATCGACGACATCCACTTCCTCGCCGACAAGGAACGCACCCAGGAGGAATTCTTCCATACGTTCAATTCGCTCTACAACGCCCAGCGTCAGATCGTGCTCTCCAGCGATAGCCACCCCAAGGAGATCCCGACCCTAGAAGACCGGCTCGTCTCCCGCTTCAAGTGGGGATTGGTCACCCGAATGGACCCACCCGCCTACGAGACCCGGGTCGCGATCATCAAGACCAAGGCGCGGCTCCGAAACCACGTATTCCCCGATGACGTCGTCGATTTCGTCGCCCAGAATCTCTCCGCCAATATCCGCGAACTCGAAGGGGCCGTCACGAAGATCATCGGCAACTGCGTCCTGCTCAAGCAGCCCATCGACCTCGACCTCGCCCGCTCGGCTCTGAGAGACGTCATGCCCGTCGTTCGCCGGATCCATATCTCGGACATCCAGGACCACGTGGTCCGTTGGTTCAACATCCGCCCACAGGACCTTGTCTCCCACCGACGTACAAAGACCGTGACATTTCCGCGCCAGGTTGCCATGTACCTCGCCCGGCGAATGACGGACCTCTCTCTCACCGAAATCGGCCACCACTTCGGCGACCGAGATCACACGACCGTCATGCACGCCGTCACAAAGCTGGAGTCCGAAACGTCTCGAAACCCCGACATGGCGGCCACGATCGCGAACCTCGTTCAGGCCATCGAGACCCGAAACTGATCCTCGTGTCACTGCCTTCCGAACAGCCCGTGCATATCCTGAGGAAACGCAATGGCCCCTCTCCCTCGGCCTCGATCTTACGGCCCCCCCTGCCCGCTCTGACTCCTCTGCTCTGTGTAGAAACGCGACGTTTCCCCGCCGTTTGCCCAGATCCTATCCACGCAATTCGTTCCCATGCGCCAGCACGTTGTATCGGTTATGCACAAGATGACAGCGATGATGATGTTCTTGATGAAGAATATCTTACATTCTGGATCTCATAGATAGCTTGCCAGGGATGATCGCCGCTTACCTGATCCGTGAAGTCCTGACGCGGGCATTCTTCGCGGCGCTCGTCGCCTACGCCCTGGCATGTCTACCCGTGACTCCGGGGATTCCGTTGGCCATGATCGTGGTGGTGGGCTACGCGATGTTGCGGCGAATGGATCGCGCCGAATTGGCTCTATCGGACGAACGTCGCACGCAAGAGGTAGAGAAGGAGCGGTATTTCGTGGTCTATGTCCTGGGCGTTCTGGTGGCAGCCGGTGGTGCTGTGACGGCGGTCGTCCAGTTCCGGGGAGACCTGTCGCCGGCTGTCTTTCCGGAGGAGATCCGGCATCGCGAACAACGGGACTTGCTTCAGGCCGTGGTCCTGCGGCTGGAGGAAGTTGTCCGGGTCGAGGAATCCGGGCAAGAGGAACGGGGGAGGGAGCGGGCCGCGTGGGAGCGAGCGCAGTCGGTGCTGGAGGAAAAGGCGGGGCTCGAGGTCCAGGTGGTGGCATTGGAGGAAAGGGTGGAGGACCTGACGGAGAGACTGGCGACGGTGCAGCAGGCGATGGCCGAGGCGAGAGAGGCTGCGGCGCGGGAACGCCATGGGCTGGAGACGGTCGTAGGTGTTCTCGAGGGGCGGATCCACGACCTCGAGGTCATGACGAGGGGAGAGACAAGATGAGGATCCAGGCGAGTCGTAGAGGGCTGGTGGATGCGCTGTCCCTTGCGATGGGAGTAGTCCCGGCGCGTACCACGAAGGCCATATTGCAGAACGTACGGATTCGAAGCATCCCGGCGGGACTTGAGGTGGTGGCCACGGACCTCGAGGTGTCCCTGCGGCTGCTGGTGGACGAGGTCGAGGTCATGGAGTCAGGGGAGCTTGTGGTGTCGGCGGCGCGTCTCCACGCTGTCCTTCGAGAGCTGGGCCAGGATGGCGTGGACCTCGTGGTGGAGGGACACACCGCCCATATGAGTGCGGGGACGGACCGGGTCGAGCTCCTCGGGTCGGTCGGGGAGGAGTTTCCCGAGGTGGACGCATTCGGTGAGGGTCCGGAGCTGCGCGTCCCAGGGCGCGACCTGAGAGTCCTGTTCCGCAGGACGGAATACGCCGCCGCGCGGGAGGCGACGCGGTATGCCTTGAATGGTGTCCTCCTCGATGTGGCCGACGGGCGGCTGCGTATGGTTGCCACGGACGGAAAGCGGTTGGCCCTGGCGGAGACGCCCCATGAGCGAGCGACGGGGGAGTCTGTTCAGGCCCTTCTCCCGGTGCGCGGAGTACAGCAGGCAGGACGCCTCCTGACGGAGGTGGACGAGGACGTTCGACTGGGCGTGGGGAAGAACCAGTTCAAGCTCAAGACCCGTCGAGCGGAACTCTGTTGTCAGCTCGTGGAGGGTCAGTTTCCTCGCTACGCGGATGTCTTGCCGAGGGGGGACGGGACACCGGTTCGACTCTCGAGGGAGACATTCGCCGCGCTGGTGCGTCGGGCGGCAAGCCTGAATACCCCGGAGGTACAATCCGTTCGTTTGAAGCTAGGTCAAGGGCGGCTCGTGATCGCGAGCGAGGTGCGCGATGTGGGCAGCACCCATGCGGAGATGGTTGTGGAGTACGATGGTTCGCCGGTGGAACTGGCCTTCAATCCGCAGTTCCTGCTCGAATTCCTGAAGACGGTAGACGAGCCGGTTGTCGATGCCTATCTGACGCGATCCGACGCCCCGGGCCTTTTCCTAGGGGGACCCGGCTACCGGTATGTCATCATGCCCATGTCGCTGGCCTGATGCCCGACGCGCGACCGCGCCGCTGGCAAAAGGTCGAGGTCATCGGGCAAGTCCTGCGAGAGGTTCTCCATGGCCATGGTCTGGATCGGTCCGGTCGCCCGGACGCCCTCCGGAAGGCCTGGCTGGATGCGGTGGGCCGGGACGTGGGTGGGCAAACCCGGGTGACAGGACTGCGCCACGGAGTGCTGGTGGTCGAAGTCGAGTCTGCCGTATTGCGGCAGGAACTAGCGCTCTATCGGCGTGAGGCCATCCTGCTGTGTCTGCGGGGCGTTCTCGAGGAAGGGACGATCCGCGATATCCAGTTTCGGGCGGGGAAGTTCTGACGTCCAGCGAGCCGGGTTTCCTCTTCAGGATGCGGGGACTCGTGGCTAGAATACCGCGCGCAGTCCGGCCAGGGACCGTTCTGGAGGGCGAGCGAGGATGACAATGAGCGAGCAACCGGAGGTTGCGGGCGAGTGATAGACCGCCAGACGCTGACGGCCGCCCCGGCCGCGGCCTATATGGCCGACAGCATCATGGTCCTCGAGGGCCTCGAGCCGGTTCGCAAGCGACCGGCCATGTTCATCGGGGATGTTTCCACCCGGGGACTTCACCACCTGATCTTCGAGGTGGTCGACAATTCCATCGACGAGGCCATGCAAGGTTGCGCGACGCAGATCAGCGTGCGGCTGAACGCCGATGGCTCGTGCACGGTAGTGGACGATGGCCGCGGGATCCCCGTGGACATGCACCCGGAGCAACATCGACCGGCCCTCGAGGTCATCATGACCACGCTCCATTCGGGGGGGAAGTTCGACAAGAACAGTTACAAGGTGTCGGGTGGGTTGCACGGGGTCGGCGTGTCGGTGGTCAATGCCCTTTCCGAGTGGCTGGAAGTGGAGGTCTATCGGGACGAGCATGTCTACCACCAGGCTTACCGGCGCGGGAACCCGATGGGAGACATGTCCACTCGGGGCCGAACGACTCGCCGGGGCACCAAGGTCACGTTCCTTCCGGACCGGGAGATCTTCAAGGAGACAACAAGTTTCGTCTACGACGTGATGACGAAACGGATGCGAGAGCTGGCTTTCCTCAACAAGGGTCTGCTGATCCAGGTGGCGGACGAACGTGACGGGCGCGAGGAAACCTTCCATTACGATCGCGGACTGTCGGCCTTCATCGAGCACCTGAATCGCGCCCGGACTCCGATACACCCGGACGTGGTGTGCTTTCGCCAGGACCTGGATGGGGTCGCCGTCGAGGTGGCTTTCCAGTATACGGACGACTACAAGGAGAACATCTATTCCTTCGCCAACAACATCAATACCCAGGAGGGTGGAACCCATGTGAGCGGCTTCAAGAGCGGGCTCACGGGGACCCTGAATCGCCATGCCCGTACGACGGGATGGCTCAAAGACGTCAAGGGGACGCTCCAGGGCGAGGACTTCCGCGAGGGCATCACCGCCGTCATCAGTGTGCTGGTGGCGGAGCCGCAGTTCGAGGCACAGACCAAGGGCCGGCTGGGCAACCGCGATGTGCAGGGCATCGTCGAACAGGTGGTCAACACCCAACTCGGAGCCTACTGCGAGACCCACCCGGGCTCGGTGAGGGCCATTGTCCAGAAGGCCCTTGACGCGGCCAGGGTGCGCGAAGCCAAGAAGAAGGCTGCGGAACTGGCAAGGCGGAAGGGGGCCCTGTCGAGCGGCAGTCTTCCCGGGAAGCTCGCGGACTGTCAGTCCAGGGTGGTGGAGGAAACGGAGATCTATATCGTCGAGGGGGATAGCGCCGGTGGCTCCGCCAAGCAAGGGCGTGATAGACGCTATCAGGCCATCCTTCCCCTGCGGGGGAAGATCCTCAACGTGGAGAAGGCCCGTATCGACAAGATGCTGGGTCACGAGGAGATCCAGGTCATCATCTCCGCCCTCGGGACGGGGATCGGCACCGGCGAGGAAGGCTTCCACATCGAGCGGCTGCGGTATGGCAAGGTCATCATCATGACCGACGCGGATGTGGATGGCTCCCATATCCGCACATTGCTCCTGACGTTCTTTTTCCGCCACATGCCGGCCCTGGTCGAACAGGGACATGTCTACATCGCCTGCCCTCCGCTCTACCGGATCAAGAAAGGGAAGAAAGAGGTCTACGTCGATAGCGAGAAGCGGCTCCGATCGGAGCTGCTCCGACTCGGCTCCGAGGGGGCGAGCCTCACGCTCCCGGGCCCATCGGGACGCATCCTGGCCGGGCCGGACCTGGAGGAACTGTGGCGGCGCTACCATGAAGTCGAGGAGCAGGCGCGCGTGGTGGAGCGCCATGGGGTCCGCTTCGAGGAATACTTGCGGTCCGGGTCCGGTGGCCGTCTACCCTGGGCTCGGGTGGAGATGGACGGTGGCGTCAGGAACTTCGCGAGGGCGGAGGACTTCGCCGCGTTCGAGACGGAACAGCAACGGATCCACGGCGAGGAGCTGGTGGTCGTCCAGGAGGGCGAGACGCCCGCAGAGGGTGTCCGCCCCACCTATCGGGTGACGTGCTTCCACGAGAGGGACGCGGTGGAGCGGTCCCTGGCCAGTCTGTCCGAGCTGGGCCTGGGGAGCCGGATCGTGGCGGGGTGGACGGAGGAGCCCTTCCGGATCCAGGATCGGGAGGGGGAGGTTCTGGCGGCAGACTTGCGCAAGGCGGTCGAGACCCTGCGCGGCCGGGCGGAGAAGGGGGTGGATATCCAGCGATACAAGGGGCTGGGCGAGATGAACCCGGAGCAGCTCTGGAGCACCACGATGGATCCAACGCGGCGCACCCTCCTGCTGGTGACCCTCCAGGACGAGTTCAAGGCGGACGCCATCTTCACGACCCTCATGGGCAACCTGGTGGAGCCACGCCGGGAATTCATCGAGAAGCATGCCCTGGAGGTCAAGAACCTGGACGTGTGAGGGGGGGGACACGGATCCCCCGTGCGGTTCCACCAGAGAGCGACCGGAGGTTGCGAGCGAGCGATGAGAGAGCGACCGGAGGTTGCGAGCGCGCGATGAGCGAGCGACCGGAGGTTGCGAGCGCGCGATGACCTCCCCATGCCCACCACCAGCCCCGGTCCCCGGTTCACGTTCCCGGACTTCGCCCGCTACAAGGCGGAGCACCGGCGGATCACCATGGTCACGGCCTATGACTATCCCACGGCCCGCCTCGCCGACGCGGCGGGTCTCGACGTCTTGCTGGTCGGGGACTCCCTGGCCAACGTGGTGCTCGGGCTGCCGCGGACCCTGCCGGTGACGATGGAGGAGATGCTGTATCACACCCGGGCTGTCACGCGGGGGAACCAGGGGGGGCTCGTGGTGGCGGACATGCCTTTCCTCTCCTACCAGGTCTCGGTCGAGGACGCGGTACGCAACGCAGGCCGCTTCCTGAAGGAGGCGGGGGCGGACGGGGTCAAGCTGGAGGGGGGCGCGGAGGTGGCGCCGGCGGTGGCGGCCATGGTGTGCGCTGGGATCCCGGTGGTAGGACACGTCGGCCTCACGCCACAGAGCGTGGCCAAGTTCGGGGGCTACAAGGTCCAGGGGCGGGGGGCCGAGGACGCGCGGAGGCTCTTGATCGGGGCTCAGGCCCTGGAGCGGGCGGGGGCCTCGGCGGTAGTCCTGGAATGCGTCCCGGACCGGGTCGCGGAACGCCTCACGCGGGAGCTGGGGGTGGCGACCATCGGCATCGGCGCCGGGGCGGCCTGCGACGGGCAGGTCCTGGTCTTCCATGACCTGGTGGGCCTGAGCGAGGGCAAGTCGCCCCGCTTCGTCAAGCGGTACGCGGACCTCCATGGGGTCGCCTTGGAGGCGCTCGGGCGATACGCCGAGGAGGTGCGGGGGGGGCGATTCCCCGCGGAGGGGAACGCCTACACCATCGACGAGGAGGAGTTCCGGCGGATCTGAGTGGACGCAGGATCGCCGTCCTGGGCGCAGGGGCCCTGGGGGGCCTGGTGGCGGCGCGGCTGGAGGCATCGGGGGCGGAGGTCGTACTGCTCTGCCGCGAAGCGGCGCTGGCGCGCCTCGTGGAGGACCAGGGGCTCGTGCTCCTAGGACCCGACGGGGAGCGGACCTTGCATCGGGTGCGGGCCCGGGATCTCCAGCGGTCCCAGGAGGCCGGCCCCTGCGAGGCGGTGCTCGTCTGTGTCAAGGCCCGGGATACGGAATCGGCGCTGGGGCAGGCCCGGCCCCTGGTCGAGGGGGGAAGTCCGACGATCATCACGCTGCAGAACGGGCTGGGGCTCGTGGATCGGGTGGCCGGGCTCGTGGGCCGTGCTCGGGTAGTGGCCGCCCTCACCCGGGAAGGGGCCGCCCGCGAGGGACCCGGGGTGGTGCGGCACGCGGGGCGGGGCGAGACCGTGGTGGCCGGTGCCGCCGGGTGCGAGGAACCCCGAGTGGGGCACGCCGCGGAGCTCCTGACGGCCGCCGGCTTCCGGGTGCGGCGGTCGCGGGACCTGGCGCGGGAGGTCTGGGCGAAGGTGGCGGTGAACGCAGGGTTGAACGCCCCGGCCGCCCTGCTCGGGGTGGCCAACGGGGCGTTGCCCGGCTCCCCGGCATGGCCCGTGTGCCGGGAGGCGTCCCTGGAGGCGGCACGGGTGGCGACCGCCAGCGGGGTGCCGCTGGAGGGCGACCTCGTGGTGGCACACCTGGAGGAGGTCTGTCGAGCCACCGCCGGGAATACTTGCTCCATGGCGGCGGACCTGGAGGCGGGTCGGCCCACGGAGGTAGAGGTCATCAACGGGGCCGTGGTGGACGAGGGCTCGAGACGAGGGGTCTCGACGCCCGTCAACCGGGTGCTCACCTTGCTCGTGAAGGCGAGGGAACGCCGGGACGGGCGACCGGAGGTTGCGAGCGAGCATGGACAGTCCGGATAGGCCGCCTGGAGAGGTCGTGCGCGAGCGGTTCCTGGAGGAGGAGATGAAGGACTCCTACCTCAACTACGCCATGAGCGTGATCATCAGCCGGGCCTTGCCGGACGCGCGCGACGGCTTGAAGCCCTCGCAGCGGCGGATCCTCGTGGCCATGAACGACCTGAAGCTCGCCTCGCGGTCGCGTTTCGTCAAGTGCGCGAGCATCGTGGGCGAGACGATGAAGAAGTACCACCCGCACGGGGACGGGGCCATCTACCCTACGCTGGTGCGCATGGCCCAGGACTTCAACATGCGCTACCTCCTGGTGGACCCCCAGGGGAACTTCGGGTCCATCGAAGGCGACCCGCCGGCGGCCATGCGCTACACCGAGGCGCGCACCACCGAGGCCACCGAGGAGATGCTCACGGACCTGGACAAGGAGACGGTGGACCTCCTCCCCAACTTCGACGACTCCCTGCAGGAGCCGGCGGTCCTCCCCTCGCGGTTGCCCAACCTCCTGGTCAACGGTTCGAGCGGCATCGCCGTGGGCATGGCGACATCCATCCCGCCGCACAACCTGACGGAGATCGCCCAGGCGGTGAAGCGCGTCGTGGACGACCCGGAGGTGGAGGACGCGGAGCTACTCCGGCTGGTGCGCGGGCCCGACTTCCCTACCGGCGGCCTGATATGCGGTCAGCAGGGCATCCGGGAGGCCTACACCACCGGACGCGGGCGCGTCACCGTGCGCGCCCGGATCCACGCGGAGGAGACCAAGACCGGGAAGCAGCGGCTCGTGGTCACGGAGATCCCCTACCAGGTCCAGCTCACCGCCCTCATCGACCGTGTCGCCGAGACCGTCAAGGATGGGACCATCCAGGGCATCGCGGACGTGGTCAACGAGAGCGACCGGGAGGGGATGCGACTCGTCATCGAGCTCAAGCGGGGCGAAGAGGAGCAGGTGGTGCTCAACCAGCTCTACAAGCACACCCCGCTCCAGGAGACCTTCAGCATCATCATGATCGCGCTGGTGGACCAGCGGCCCCGGCTCCTCACGCTGAAGCAGCTCCTCCTGGAGTACCGTCGCCACCGCATGGAGGTGATCCGCCGCCGCGCCCGGTTCCTCCTGGGCCGGGCCCTGGAGCGGGCCCACGTGGTGGAGGGGCTCCTCTTCGCCCTGGACCGCATCGACGAGGTCATCGCGATCATCCGCGCCGCGCCGGACGTGGACTCGGCCCGAACGGGCCTCATGGCCTTGCGCGGCCCGGCGGCGCTCCTCGCGCGGGCCGAGGCGGAAGGCCCCGCGGAGGTCTCCCTGAGCGCGGCACAGGCCGACGCGATCCTGGCCATGCGGCTCTCGCGCCTCACGGGACTCGAGCGGCAGAAGCTACGGGAGGAACTGGAGGCCCTGGTCGTGGAGATCGAGGGACACCGGGCGATCCTGCGGGACGAGGCCCGTGTGCTCGCCATCATCCGGGCCGACATGGACGAGCTGGCGAGCCGGTTCGGCGATGCGCGACGCACCGAGATCGTGGCGGACGCCGCGGACCTTTCCGTGGAGGACCTCATCGCCCAGGAGGACATGGTGGTGACGGTCTCCCACGAGGGATACGTCAAGCGGATGCCCGTCTCCGCCCACCGCGCCCAGGGGAGGGGCGGCAAGGGGCTCACCGGGGCCGCCATGCGGGAGGGGGATTTCGTCGAGCATGTCTTCGTGGCCAGCACCCACGACACGATCCTGCTCTTCACGAACCTTGGCTACATGCATGCCCTGAAGGTCTACGACCTGCCGTTGCTCGCGCGCACAGCCAAGGGGCGGGGTATCCGGAATTTCGTGCAGCTCCAATCGGGGGAGGAGATCACCAGCCTCCGGTCGGTCCGGGAGTTCCGCGAGGACCGCTTCCTCGTGATGGCCACCGCCGGGGGCTACATCAAGAAGACCCAGCTCTCGGCCTTCGCCAACGTGGCGAGGGGGGGGATCATCGCCATCAACCTCGGAGACGGCGACCGGCTCATCGGCGTGGCGGTGACGGACGGCGAGGCGGAACTCTTCCTGGCCACCCGGGAGGGCCAGGCGGTGCGCTTCCACGAGGCCCAGGTCCGTTCCATGGGCCGTCAGGCCCGGGGGGTCATCGGGGCGCGGCTTCGCGGCGACGACCGGGTGGTGGACCTGACGGTGCTGGACCCCGGGGCCACGCTCCTCACCATCTGCCAGCACGGCTACGGCAAGCGCACCACCTTCGACGAGTATCGGGCCACCCGCCGGGGCGGGCTTGGGGTGATCAACATCCAGGCGAACCAGCGCAACGGGAAGGTCGTCCGGGCCCTCGTCGTCCGGCCCGGGGACGGGGTCATGGTGATGTCCTCCCAGGGGATGCTCATTCGCACCCCGGTGGACGAGATCTCGGTCATGGGCCGAAATACCCAGGGGGTGCGTTGCATCCGGCTCGACGAGAACGACACGGTGAGCGGGGCGAGCCTGGTGGCCCGGGAGGATGACCCGGGCGCCGAGGGCGGCGGGGCCCCGGAGGGTGGCCCCTCAGGGGCCGACGAGGCAGACCTCCCCGACACCGCCGGCGACGACGAGCTCGCGTAGGGCCGCGGCCGCAGCCTCGCGGCTCGGGTAGGCGGGAGAGCGGACGCACCAGAGGGTCCGGCCCTCGCGGGCCACCGGGATCACGGAGGTCCCGGGTTCACGGCGCGCGGCCTCTTCGGCGCGGCGGCGGGCGTTCGGTTCGTGCTGGAAGGCCCCGAACTGGATGCACCACCCGGCTGGCGAGGCTGTGGGCAAGGGAGGGAGGCCGGTGTCCGCGGGCCCGTCCAGGCTGTCCCCCGCCTCTGGCCACCGGGTGGACGGGTCCGCGCCCGCGAGACGCTCGGCCCCCGGCGCGGCCTCGGCCCGGGGGGCCTGGCAACCCGTCAAGGTGCCCACGGCCAGGACGAGAAAAATGTCCATGACGAGCGAAGGTCTGGTGTCCATCGAATGCCCCCATCCAGGGTGAGCCCCGCACCCCCATGGAGCTTATCGGCATCGACACAGGTGGTACTTTCACCGACTTCGTCGCGCTGGGGCCGCTCGGGAGGCGCGCGCTCAAGCGTCTCTCGACCCCCCGAGACCCGGCCCGCGCGCTCCTGGATGGGCTCCGCGAGCTGGGGGTGGCGAAGGGGGGTGCCACCCTGGTGCACGGGACCACCGTGGCCACGAACGCCGTCCTCGAGCGTGGCGGCGGCCCCGCGGCCCTGGTGGTGAACGAGGGGTTCGAGGACCTGCTCCTCATCGGGCGACAGGCCCGCGAGGGGCTCTACGAGCCCGGGGTAGCCAGGGTCGAGCCCCTTGTCCCCCGCTCGCGCTGCCTGGGGCTCGCCGAGCGCACGGAGGCCGACGGGAGCGTGAGCCGCCCCGTCAGGGAGGGGGAGATCGCGCGGCTCGTCGGGCGGTTGCGCCGGACCGGGGCGCGCTCCGTGGCGGTGTCGCTGCTGCATTCCTACGCCAATCCCGCCAGCGAACGGGCCGTGGCGCGGGCCCTCCGGGGGGCGGGCATGACGGTGAGCGTCTCCCACGAGGTCCTCCCCCAGTTCCGGGAGTACGAGCGCGCGAGCACCACGGCCCTGAACGCCTATCTCGCGCCGGTGCTCTCGGACTATCTGGGTCGGCTGGAGCGGGGGCCCTCCGCGACAGGCCTCCGGGTGATGCTCTCCTCCGGCGGGGTGGCGCGGCCCGAGCTTGTCAGGCGCTTCCCGGTCCAGACGGTCCTCTCGGGGCCGGCCGGCGGCGTCGTGGGGGCCGCCCGGGCGGCGGCGGCCCTCGGGGCGCGCCGGGTGATCACCCTGGACATGGGGGGGACCTCCACGGATGTGGCCGCGGTGGACGGCGAACCGGAGCTGACAGGCGAGGGGCGCCTGGCCGGTCTCCCGGTGGGGATCCCCCTGGTGGCGGTCCATACGGTGGGGG
>JACQVX010000154.1 GCA_016209495.1 Planctomycetota bacterium | reverse complement strand
TCCAGTCCCCCGGGGCGGTCATAGAGGCCGAACCAGAGGTCGGGGAACCGGTGGTCGCGTGCTGAGCGCGCCCTCAGACGCTCCAGGGCGAGACCCAGGTCGTAGCCCAGGTAGCCCACCGCCACGCACCCGCCCGGGGCCGAGGCGACCAGCGCGGCCAGGGACGCCAGGGGGTCGCCCTCCAGCATCTCCAGGCGGCCGTCCCGGTGGCGCAGGGAGCCCTCGCCCCCGGTGAACTCCAGCACCCGCAGGGGGTCCGCACCCGCCATGGACCGGGCCCAGCCCCCGGACGGACCCCGCTCCAGGAGGAAGGGGTGGCTCGCCCCCCCCAGGCCGGCCAGGGTCAGTGTCCCCCCCGGAAGAAGATCACGGTCACGAGGGCGAAGGAGGGGAGGAGGATCAGCCCGGAGTAGACCATGTAGCCGAAGAAGGAGGGCATCCGGATCCCCGACTCCTCGGCGATGGCCTTCACCATGAAGTTCGGGCCGTTGCCGATGTAGGTGTTGGCCCCCATGAAAACGGCGCCGCAGGAGATGGCGGCCAGGAGGGCGGCCCCGCTGGCGCGCGCCTCGGTAGCCGGGACCTCCAGGAGGGTCCTCAGGTTGTTCGCGTCCGCCCCCACGAAGCCGCAGGCCGTGGAGGCGTAGGTGAGGTAGGTGGGGGCATTGTCGAGGAAGGAGGAGAGGATCCCCGTCGCCCAGAAGTAGTGCCAGGGCTCCGTGATGGGGACCGGGGTGCGGCCCGCGTTCAGGATGAGCAGCGCCGGGATCATCGTGAGGAAGATCCCGATGAAGAGGACCGCCACCTCGATGATGGGGGCGTAGGTGAACTTGTTCTTCTCCCTCACCCCGGCCGGGGTGCAGGCCAGGGACACGGCCGCCAGGGCCACCATGGCCGCGGCGATGCACTCCGTCTGGTAGTGGAAGAGGAAGGGGTAGACCGGCTGGCCGTCCGCGCCCAGCTGGCTGGAGAGGATCCCGATGGCGAGGTTCGCCCCCAGGACCCCCGCCAGGAAGAGGCCGTTGACGGCCCCCTCCAGGCCCATGCGCTCCGGGCCGGCCGCGCCCGCCGCCGCCGGGGCCGGGCTGGCGCCGGCCGCCCCCTCGCGCCGGAGCAAGAACGCGTCCCAGGCATAGAAGATCGCGAGCACGATGGCGAGCATGGCCACCCACTCGGGGACGAGCTGGAAGGTCCAGGTGAAGGGGACGCCGCGGAGGAAACCGAGGAACAGGGGCGGGTCCCCCAGGGGCGTGAGGCAGCCGCCGATGTTCGCGACAATGAAGATGAAGAAGACGATCACGTGGGCCATCGACCTGCGCCAGGCGTTGGCCCGGATCACGGGCCGGATGAGGACCATGGCCGCGCCGGTGGTCCCGATGAACGAGGCGAGGACGCCCCCCACGAGCAGGAAGGCCGTGTTCACCCCGGGGCCGCCGCGCGGCGTCCCGCGCAGGTAGATCCCCCCCGCGATCACGAAGAGGGCGCCCAGGAGGGCGATGAAGGCCAGGTACTCCCGGAGCGAGTGCACCACCGAGTGCTGGCCGTCGTGGCCCTGGGTCCAGAGCCAGATCCCGACCGGGATCCCCAGGGCGAGGCTCAGGATCGCCTTGTTCCGGTTGTGCTCCCACCAGTGGCCCAGGGTCAGGGGGAGGACGGCGATGAGCAGGAGCAGGAGGCAGAACGGGGCCACGGCCAGGACCGGGAGCGTGGCCCCCAGGCCGCCATGGGTCTCCGCGCCGGCCGCCGCGGCCTCGCCCTCCGTCAGGGCCAGGGCCGCCGCGGGGAGGCAGAGGGTGGTGACGAGGACGAAGGCCGCCAGGAGTGCAATCTGCTTCAATGGATCCCCCACTAGTAGAGAGAGAGGCTCCGGGCCGCCTGGGCCACGCGACCGAAGAACACGCCCAGCCAGAGCACGGGCACGAGGAGCATGAGCACCGTCAGGTGCCCGAGGATGGGCGGCCCCATGGCGGGCTCCCGCACGCCCTCCTCGCCGTGCTCCAGCCACATGTTCTTCACGACCCGCATGTAGTAGTAGACGGAGATGGCCGTGTTGACCCCGGCCACCACGGCCAGCCAGACCAGGTCGTGGCGGCCCACGCCGTTCACGTGGTCGATGGCCGCCGCGAAGAGCTGGAACTTGCCCACGAAGCCCGCCGTGGGCGGCAGGCCGATGAGGGCGATGAGGAAGACCGACATGGCCAGGGCCGTGAAGGGGGCGCGCGAGCCCAGCCCCCGGTAGGTCTCCACCTCCTCCGAGCCCACCTGGTCGGCCACCAGGAGCACGACGGCGAAGGCCCCCATGTTCATGAGGAAGTAGACCAGGAGGTAGAAGGCCGCGGCGTTCAGGCCCGCGCCCTGCGGGGCGTCCCAGGCCGCCACCCCCATGAGGACGTAGCCCACGTGGGCCACGGAGGAGTAGGCCAGCATCCTCTTCAGGTTTCCCTGCCAGAGGGCCGCGAGGTTGCCCAGGGTCATGGTCAGGGCCGCCAGGACGGCGACGACCTGGGTCCAGTCCACGAGGCTCCCCGAGGGCCCGCCCGTGAAGGCATGGACGAATCGGGCGAAGATGGCCACCCCGGCCGCCTTGGAGGTCACCGAGAGGTAGGCCGTCACCGGGGTGGGCGCGCCCTGGTAGACGTCCGGGGCCCAGAAGTGGAACGGGACCATGGCCATCTTGTAGCCGAAGCCCGCCAGGACCAGGAAGCTGGCGATGGCCACCACGCCCGCCTCGGGCTGCCCCCGGGTCGTGAAGCGGGTCAGGTCGGCCAGGTTCGTGGAACCGGTCATCCCGTAGAAGAGCGAGAGCCCGTAGACCATGACGCCCGAGGCCACGGCGCTGTAGACGATATACTTGAGCGAGGCCTCGGCGGCGGAACGGTCCCCGCGGGGCCAGGCCACCAGGACGAAGGAGGCGATGGAGACCAGCTCGATGGACATGTAGACCATCACCGCGTCGGTGGCCCCCACCATGAGGAACATCCCCATCGTGGCGAGGAGGAGGACCGAGTGGAACTCCCCCACGCGGCGGTCCTCCATGGGCCGGTAGACGCTGGAGGCCAGGATGGTGGCCGCGGTGCCCAGGAGGAGGACCACCTTGAAGAAGGTGGCGAAGCGGTCGGTGACGAGCATGGCGCGGAAGAGCGAGGCCGCCGGGTCGCCGGACCGCGCCAGGACGAGCTCCAGGGCGTAGAGGGTCCCCACGAGCGCCACGAGCCCGACCCAGCCGTTCGGTGCCCCGGCCAGCATGAGCCCGAAGACCAGGACCCCGCCCAGGTCCAGGGCGAGCTGGGCCGCGAGCGGCGCCCCGGGCCAGACCGCGCCCAGCACCCGGTGCAGGGCCACCACCGCCGCCACCCAGGCCAGGGCCGCCACCACCCCGCCGCCCCGCCCCCGCGTGCCACCGAGGCCCAGGTCCAGGAGCAGCACCGCGCAGGCCGCCGTGGCCAGGGCCACCTCCGGGGCGATGGCCACCAGGTCGCCCGGGAAGCCATGCGACAGTTCCGCGAATCGTCCGGCCGAGATCCACTCCACCCGTCAGCTCCCGAAGAAGGGCCAGGTCATGGAGATCATGGACTCGAGGGAGGCCCGCATCCCCCGGAGGACGGAATCGGGCCAGACCCCCACCAGGACGCAGAGGAAGGCCAGCGGGACCAGGGTCACCGACTCGTGCCAGCGGATATCGGCGAAACCCCTGTACTTGTCCTGGAGCGGCCCCAGGTAGACCCGCTGCACCGCCCAGAGGATGTAGGCGGCGGTGAGCACGACCCCCGTCACGCCCACGAAGACGACCCAGTGCCCGTAGGTCCGGGCCTCGTAGGCCCCCAGGAAGACCAGGACCTCGCTGATGAAGCCGTTCAGACCCGGGAGCCCGAGGGAGGCGAAGAAGCCCACGATGGCGATGCCCGTGTAGTAGGGCATCTGCTGGAAGATCCCCCCGAAGTCGTTCAGGTCCCGGTGGTGGGCCCTCTCGTCGTAGATGATCCCGACCACGAAGAAGAGCATGGCACTGGAGACCCCGTGGTTGAACATCTGGAGGGCCGCCCCGTTCACGCCCGCCGGCGTCATGGCCGCGAGCCCCAGGAGGACGTAACCCATGTGGCTCACGGAGGAGTAGGCCACCAGCTTCTTGAAGTCGGTCTGGGCCATGGCCACCAGGGCCCCGTAGATCAGGTTGACGAGCCCCAGGACCACGAAGACCCCGATCCAGGTGTCGGAGAGGGCGGCCACGGGGCAGAGGGGCCAGGAGAAGCGGAAGAAGCCATAGCCCCCCATCTTCAGGAGGATCCCCGCCAGGACCGCGCTCACCGCGGTGGGGGCCTCCACGTGGGCGTCCGGGAGCCAGGTGTGGAAGGGGAAGATGGGCACCTTGATGGCGAAGGCGAAGAAGAGGGCCAGGAAGGCCCACTTGTGGAAATCCCGCGGGAAGTGCGGGGCCACGGCCATCAGGGCGATGACGTTGAAGCTGTGGGGCTCGACCGCGAAGTAGAAGGCCAGCATGGCCAGGAGCATGAGGACCGAGCCCACCAGGGTGTAGATGAAGAACTTGATGGCGGCGTAGATCCGCCGCGGCCCGCCCCAGACCCCGATGAGGAAGTACATGGGCAACAGGACGATCTCCCAGAAGACGTAGAAGAGGAAGAAGTCCAGGGCGCAGAAGACGCCGATGAGCCCGGTCTCCAGGAGTAGGAAGAGGGAGTAGTAGCCCTTCGTCCCCGTCTCGTTCACCTTCGTCACGCCGAAGGAATAGACCACGCAGAGGACCGAGAGCAGGGCCGTGAGCCAGACCAGGGGGAGGCTCAGGCCGTCCACGGCCATGAGGTAGTGGATCCCGAACTGGGCGATCCAGGGCGCCCACTCGGTGAAGCGCAGGTGGCGGGCCTGCTCCACGGTGCTCGCGAGGAAGGCCTCCCGCGCCAGGCGGTAGCTGTCGGCGGCCTTGAACTCGGCGAGCCGCGCCGACTCGTCGGCGGCCAGGCCGCCCGCGCCCTCGGGACCCGCCGGGCGTTCCACCAGGGATCGCAGCCACTCGCGCCTCTCCCGCTGCTCCACGGTGGGGCCGGCCTCCCCCGTGACCCCTACCGCCTCGTTCAGCAGGACCTCCACCCGGGCGCGGGAGGCCTCCGCCAGGGTCTCCCCCCGGCCGGCGTAGTAGTCCCGCAGGATCAGGGTGGCGCAGAGGAAGGCCGCCAGGGTGGCCACGAGGGAGACGGCCTTGATGGTCCGCCGGGCCTGGCCCGGCAGGAGGGCCACCAGGACGGCCGCGGCCAGGGGGATGAACGTAGAGAGGGTGATCAGCATCGCGTCCTACTCGAGCGCCGAACGCTCACAACAGGTTTCCCGAGAAGAGGTGGCGAGACATCAGGATGACCCCGAAGACCATGACCCCGAGGAAGACGGTGAGGTAGAGGTAGTCCTGGAGCCTCCCGGTCTGGAGGCGGCGCGCCGAGCCGCCCAGGAGCAGGACCGCCCCGGAGGTGCCGCGCACGGCCCCGTCCACCCCGGCGTGGTCCGCCCAGCCGGAGAGCCGGGCCACGACCCGCAGGGTCCAGCCCCAGAGGTTGACGAGCCCGTCCACCACGTACCGGTCGAATCCCCCGAGGAAGAGGCGCAGGACGTGCACGGCGCCGATGACGACCCGGTAGTAGAACCAGTCCACGTAGTAGAGGTTTTCCAGGAGCCGCCGGCAAGCGGCCAGGGCCCCTGCCTGGCCTATCAGGTCCCGCCCCGCCAGGGGGCCCGCGAAGACGAGCCAGGAAAGGGCGATGCCTCCCAGGGCCACCGCGATGGAGAGCCACGTCACCGGCCCCTCGGCCCCCAGGCGCCGCTCGGCGAAGTCCCGCGCCTCCCGGGTCCCCTCGGGGGTGGCCCACGAGGAGGGGACGGGCTCGCGGACCCGATGGCCCGCATGAACCACCTCCACGAACGAGGCCTCGGGCAACACCCAGTGGCCCGGGCCGTCGGCCTCGCCCGCCACCGCCAGGTACTGTTCGACCGTCACCACGTCGTTCACCCGGTGGGCGAACCAGTGGTGGCCGCCGAGGAAGCCCGCCGCCGCCACGCTGAAGGCGGCCAGGACCGCCAGGGGGACGGTCATGGTCCACGCGCTCTCGTGGGCATGGGCGTGGCGGTGCGTGTCCCGGGGCCGGCCGGCGAAGGTGAGGAAGACGACCCGGAACATGTAGAAGGCCGTGAGGCCCGCCGCCAGGGCCGCCAGGACGAAGGGGAGCATCGCCATGGGGGCCAGGGGGGCGCCGTGGGCGCCCCAGTAGCGGCCGAAGGCGAAGGCCTGGATCAGGATGGACTCCTTGGAATAGAAGCCGCTGAAGAGCCAGGGCACCCCCGCGATGGCCAGGGTCCCGACCAGGAAGGTGAAGAAGGTCACCGGCATCCGCCGGGCGAGGCCCCCCATGACCCGCATGTCGTTGGAGCCCACCGCGTGGATCACCGACCCGGAGCCAAGGAAGAGCAGGGCCTTGAAGAAGGCGTGGGTCCAGAGGTGGAACATCCCGGCGGCGAAGGAGCCGGTCCCGATGCCCAGCATCATGTAGCCGAGCTGGGAGACCGTGGAGTAGGCCAGGACCTTCTTGATGTCGTGCTGGACGAGGGCGATGGTCGCGGCGAAGAGGGCCGTGAAGCCGCCCACCCCCGCCACCACCCACAGGGCGGGGCTGTCGAAGGCGACCCCGGACCAGTAGGCCTCCCCCGCGAAGAAGGGGAACATGCGGGCCACCAGGTAGACCCCCGCCGCCACCATGG
>JACQVX010000161.1 GCA_016209495.1 Planctomycetota bacterium | reverse complement strand
GGGTGGAGGTGACCGCCCTCCCGGAGCGGGAGCTGGTCCGGCGGCGATTCCGTGGGGACACGGTGGGTCTGGTCTTCCAGGCAGGGGCCCTCTTCGACTTCCTGGACGTGGAGGGGAACCTGCGCTGGCCCCTGGAGGAGGCCGGGAGGGACCGGGTGGACTCGCGCGCCGCCGCCGCCCTCGCCATGGTGGAGCTGGACCCGGAGGCCTTCCTCCACCGGCCCGTGGAGACGCTCTCCGGGGGGGAGAGGCGCAGGGTGGCCCTGGCGCGGGCCCTGGTCCTGGAGCCGCGGGTGGTCCTCTACGACGAGCCCACCACGGGCCTGGACCCGCCCACCGCCGCGGGGATCACGCGCCTCATCCACCGACTGCGGGACGAGCGCGGGATGACCGCCCTGGTCACCACCCACGACATGGGCTCGGCCCGGGCGGTCGCGGACCGGGTGGCCCTCCTGCGGGACGGTGCGCTGCTCTTCCACGGGAGGCTCGCGGAGGCGGAGGCGCGGCCCGAGGTGAAGGCCTTCATCGAGGGGCTTCGGGTGCAGGCGCGTGACGCGGGCCCAGGGGGCGCAGGATGAGGACCAGGGCCGGCAGGAGCGTGAGGGACCCGAACAGGGCGGCGGCCATGGAGAGGCTGGTGAGCAGGCCGAAGTAGACCGTGGGCTTGAAGCTGGAGAGCCCCAGGACCGAGAAGCCCAGGATCACGGAGACGGCGGTGTAGACGATGGCCCGGCCTATGCTCCCGTGGGCCAGCTCCAGCGCCCCGCGGTAGTCCCCCGTGGCCGCGAACTCGCTCCGGAAGCGGGTGAGGTAGTGTATGGACCCGTCCACGGCCATCCCCAGGGAGACGCCGGCGATCATCAGGGTGGACATGTCCAGGGGGACCCCGGTCCACCCCATGACCCCCAGGACCAGGACCACCGGGAGGAGGTTCGGAACCATGGCGATGGCCGCGAGGCGCAGGGAGCGGAACAGGACCCACAGCATGGCCCCGATGGCGGCGAGCACCAGGCCCAGGCTGCGTTCCTGGCTGTCCACCAGGGACCGGAGCATGTTCGTATAGAGGACGAAGATCCCGGTGACCTCCACCCGGGCCCCGGGGAACCAGCCCCGGGCCTCGAGCGCGGCGCCGAGCTCCTCCAGCAGCCGCCCCCGCTCGAGGGTCGGGGCCGACTCCCGGATCCGCACGAAGACCCGGGTGGAGCGGTAGTCGGCCGTCGCGTACGACCTCAGGGTCTCCCGGCCGAGGATGGTCTCCGCCTGGTGGACGAGCTCGGCGGTCGGCACCTCCTCCAGCCCCAGGCCGGCCATCACGTCCCGGAACTCCTTGAGGACGTCCGGCAGGGTGAGCACCTTCCCCACGGCGGGGTTCTCCATCAGATAGTCCTTGAGCTCGAGGACCTCCCGGAGCCGCGCGCCGGAGCGGAAGTAGCCCTCCTCGGGCCCCTCCACGATGACCTCCAGGGTGGTGGTGCCCCCCAGGTGGCGATCGACGAAGTCCAGCCCCTGGTGCAAGCGGGTCCCCTCCCGGAAATAGTCGATAAAGCGGGTCTCCGCGACGATGCGGGTCATCCCCCACCCGCCGGCGGCGAACAGGAGGAGGGAGGCCGCCACGATCCATGCGCGCCACCGCAGGGTCCAGCCCGCCAGCCTGGCCAGGGAGCGGGCGGGGTGGCTCTCGAGCCGGGAGGCCTCGCGCGGCGGCATGAGGGTCACCCACGCGGGAAAGACCAGGAAGGAGACCACGAAGGCGGCCAGGGTCCCCCAGGACATGAAGACGCCGAAGTCCATGACGGGCCGGATCCGGCTGATCCACAGGCTGCCGAAGCCCGCGCAGGTGGTGATGGCGGTGTAGAGGCAGGGACGGGCGAGGGCCGCGAGGGTGGACCCGAGGCGGTCGTCCCCCGTCGACTCCTGGTATCGCACGATGAGGTGCACCGCGTGGGCCAGGGTGATGATGAGGAGCAGGGAAGAGACGTTCGCGGTGATCACCGTGGTCTTGCGATCGGCCAGGACCATGGCCCCCATGACCAGGGCCACGGTCACCAGGCAGGAGAACAGGGGGAGGAGGACCCAGGCGACCCGGCGGAAGACCAGGGCGAGCAGCCCCGTCACCAGGGCCAGGGCGGCGGCGCCGAAGACCCGGAGGTCGCCGTCCAGGTACCGGATCATCTCGGCGATGACCATGGGCAGGCCGGACATCCGGTAGGCCCGGCCGCCTCCGTCGCCGGTGGAGGCCGACTCCAGGACCCTCCAGGCCTCGTCCACGGCGCGGAGGCGGGCCGCCTTGCGTACCCGCTCGTGCCCCAGGTAGGTCGTCCGCGCCGCGGCGAGCTCGGCCTCGAGCCCCGCCCTTCCGTCCACCGTCAGCCCCGGGTCCTCCAGGGCCTCCTGGAGGCGATAGACCTCTTCCTCCGAGCGGAGGCCCTCCGGGTCCCGAGCCAGGGTGGCGTAGAGGGCGAAGTGCTCGCCGTCGGCGGCGACGAGGTTCTCGCCGTAGAGGCGGTGCCCGGTGAGCTCCGCCCGGGCTCGCCCCAGGTCGCACTCCTCGGAGTCCAGGCGCACCGGGTCCGCGAAGAGCATCCCCAGCATGCCTGGCGGGTCCTCGCTCGACCGGAAGAGCCGCACATTGGTGGGGGAGAGGACGGAGCCGATCCCGTCCAGGGCCTCCAGCCGGGCGGTCAGGTCCCGGAGGCGCGCGACCCCCTCCGGGGTGAAGAGCCCCGCGTCCCGCCCCGCGACGATGAGGTACTCGTCGCTGCCGAAGACCAGCCGGGATCGGTCGTAGACCCGCTGCTCCGGGTCGTCCTCCAGGACCAGGGACTGGGAGCCGGCGTCCAGCTCGAGGCCCCGGAGCTGGGCGCCCATGAACAATGCGGCCGCGAGGAGGACCGCCAGTACGTTCGCGGGGGAGTGGAGGACGAGCCACCGGTAGGCCCGGAGGGTCATGGACCCCAGGCTACCACCGTGCAGGGGCGCGACACCACGGATACACTGCCCGGACGGAGGGTCCCGGAGGTTGAAGGCGTCCAGCCGCTCGAGACTGAACTTCGCGGTGGGGCTCGCGACCCTCGGCGTCCTGGTGGCCCTGGGGGCCCTTGCCGCCTTCTTCGTGGACCGCGACCGACCCTTCGAGGCCAGGCTCCGCGTCCTGGTGACCTTCGAGGAGGTGACGGGCCTGAAGATCGGGAGCGCCGTCACGCTCCAGGGCCTGCCGGTGGGGCGGGTGGAGGCCCTGCGGGCCGGCGCCGGACCCGACGGCCGGCCCCGCCACGAGGCCGTCTGCGCGGTGGTGCGGGACCCCGCCTCCCTGCGGTTCATGGACTCGCGGTCCTCGTGGGTCCTGGTGACGGAGAACCTCTTCGGCGACCGGCACGTGGACGTGCGCTTCGGCGGTGGGGGCGAACCGCTGGACGAGGGGGTCATCATCGCCGGCGCCACGACCCCAGGGGTCCCGGAGGTCCTGGACGCCCTCCGGGAAGCCGCGGCGGACCTGCGCTCCTGGGGGCGGGCCCTGGGCGAGGCCATGGGCGCCGAGGGGGACGAGGGGACGGGGGGCGCCTCCGCGGTGGCGAGCCGCCTGAAGGCCTCCATGGAGGGCCTCGAGGCCATCGCCGGGGGCCTGCGTCCGGTGGTGGTCGGGGACGGGACACCGGGGAGCGACCTGCGCTCCCAGGTCGAGGCCATGGCCGCGACCCTGGGGGACCTCCGGGCCATCGCAGGGGAGCTGCGGGCGGCCTTCGCGGGGCAGTCGAGCGAGGAGTGGGCCGGGACCATCGCGGAGTTCCGCGCCGCGGTGGCGGGCCTGGCCAGGGTCAGCTCGGAGCTGGAGGCGGGCCTGGAGGGTCGAGGCGTGGAGCCGGTGGACCTGGCCAGGACCCTGTCGGACATCCAGGCGTCGGCCGCGGACCTGCGAGAGATCACGGGCCGGGTCCGCGCCACCCTGGACGGCCCGTCCCGGTTCTGGCGCCGTCTGCGGGGCCGGGAGGGGGAGGCGCCGGAAGGGGAGGGGAGCTCCCCTCATTGAATCGCGGCGCGCCAGGGTGGTATCCTCACGGCGTCGCGTGGGGGACCAGGGGAATGGGCGAGCGAAGGGAGGCGGCGGGCGGACCATGACCACGCCTGCCAGCCTCCTCCTGGGCCGGATCGCCCTCCGACATCGGTTCATCACCCATGGCCAGCTCGAGGAGTGTCTGCGGGTCCAGGAGGAGCGCGAGCGGGCTGGAGGTCGCACCGCCATCGGGGCGATCCTCCGCGAGCGGGGGTACATCGACGACCGCCAGCTCCGGGCCCTCCTTGTGGCGCAGCGGGTCTCGAAGGTCAAGCATGAGGACCTCCTCTTCGGGCGCATCGCCGTCCGGAACCACTTCGTCACCCCGAACCAGGTGCGCGAGTGCCTCCAGGAGCAGCAGGAGCGCCTGACCTCGACGCGGAGACTGGTCCGCATCGGGGAGATCATGGTCCGGCGGGAGATCCTCAGCCCGCAGCAGTTCAAGGCCATCGCCCGCGCCCAGCAGCGGATCCGTGAGTCGCGCGTGGGGCAGGAGTCGCTCGCGGAGCTACTGAAGCACGGCGTCCCGGAGGACGAGGCGCGCGTGCGGGAGGAGGACCTGGCCCCCGCGGCGGCGTCGCGTCCCGCCGCCGAGGGTCCCTCGGCGGACGTCGTCGAGGAGGACTACCGCCGCCTGGTGGGTGCCCTGGAGGCCAAGAAGTCCGGCCGTCCGGTGGACTACGACGCCATGCTGCGCAATGCCATGGAGGAGCCGGACGAGGACTCCGCCATGCCCCCCCCGGACGTCTCCTCCAGCAGCTTCATCCTGGTGGAGGAGATCCAGCGGGAGGTCGCGCGCCGCTCCCAGTTCGTCCCCGGGCTCGACGACGAGGTGGAGGACGAGGGTGAGGGGTCCGTGGACCCCACCACCGCCTCGGGTTGCTTCCGGAAGCCGTCCCGCGATGCCATGCCGGTTCCCCCCACGGCCACGGCCTTCTTCAGAGAAAAGCCCGGCCGGCACGCCCCGGGCGAGCGAAACCGGGGGAAGGACCCGGGGACCACCCACGACCTGCCGGCGGTGCCCGCGGCCCCGGCCGCGCGGTCGCCGGCCGCGTCCGTCGCCTTCGAGCTGCGGGCGCGGAGCCTCTCCGAGGAGGTGCGGGAGGGGCGCTCGGTGCAGGTGGTGACGGCCCGGGGCAAGGTGGACACCTCGGCCCTGGGCGCCCTGAAGGAGGCCCTGGATCGCGCTGGCGATCGCACGCGCCCTCGGGTGGTCCTCCACCTGGGGGCGGTGTCCTACTTCTCGAGCAGCGCCCTGCGCTGCCTGCGCGAGTATTCGACGCGGTTCCGCGCGGCGGGCGGGGACCTGCGCCTCGCCGCGGTGCCGCCGCCCATCCTCTCGGTCCTGGAGGTCACCGGCGACGCGGAGCTCGTCCAGTCCTTCGAGGACGAGGACAAGGCGGTCCTGTCGTTCAAATATCTTTGATCGTTTGGGGGGCCTGGACCCCCCCAAGACCCCCCGACACCCTGCCCCTTGCCCGGCCGCGCCCCCTCTTCTCGCCCCTGGGCCTTACGCGGGCTGCTTGCCGTTGGCCACGATGCGCACCGAGGCGCTGGCCCCGATGCGGGTGGCCCCGGCCATGACCATGAGGTCGGCGGTGCGCTGGTCGCGCACCCCGCCCGAGGCCTTGACCCCGATGCCCTCTCCCACCACGCGGCGCATGAGGGCCACGTCGCCCAGGGTAGCGCCGCCGGAGGCGAAGCCCGTGGAGGTCTTGACGAAGTGGGCGCCGGCCCGGCGGGCCAGCTCGCAGGCCAGGACCTTCTCCTCGTCCGAGAGGAGGCAGGTCTCCAGGATGACCTTCACCACCGCGCGTCGCCCCACGGCCTCCACCACGGCCCGGACGTCCTCCTGGACGTAGGCGTACTGGGCCGACTTGAGGGCGCCCACGTTCAGGACCATGTCCACCTCGTGGGCCCCCTGCTCCACCGCCAGGGCCGCCTCGGCGGCCTTGACCTGGGAGGTGCTGGCCCCCAGGGGGAAGCCGATGACGGTGCACACCCGCGCCGTATAGCCCTCCAGGAGCCGCGAGCACAGGGAGACCCAGCAGGGGTTGATGCAGACCGAGGCGAAGCCGTAACGGGCCGCCTCGGCGCAGAGGTGCTCCACCTGGGCCCGCGAGGCCTCGGGCTTGAGGAGGGTGTGGTCGATGAGCGAGGCCAGGTCGCGGCGAAACTCGGTCACCCCCGGGATGGTGGAGATGCGGTCGGCCCCGGCGCTCAGGGCCCCCTCGGTGATGTCCGGGCAGACGGTGATGCAGCGCCCCGGGACGGTGCATGTGCCGCAGCGGTCGTGAGGGGCGAGCGTGGCGAGTCCCCGAACAGGGGGGGCGGCGTGCTGGGGCGGCGCGCTCGCCGTGGCATGCGTCCCTCGCTCCGCCTGGGACGTCGCGGCGCCGCCGTGACAGGCCCCTCCCCCGCCGCAGCCCGCGTGGCCGTGCTCGGGGGCGCTCGCCGCCAGCGAGGCGGCCAGCCGCGCGGCGATCCGGTCGGTGAGGTAGTCCACCGGGTCCACGGCGCCTAGGCCCTCGCGCCGCCCGTGGCGAGGCCCATGCGCCGACGTTCCAGCGGGTCCAAGGCAACCCGGTCCACGACGCCCACGACGAAGAGTTGCAGGGGGATCCGGGGGTCGTCGAAGGCGATGCGGGCGGCGCCGCCCTCCTTCACCACCAGGACCGTGTCGCCGGTGCCCGCGTCCACCAGGTCCAGGGCCAGCATGGCCGGTCCCACGAACCGCCCGTCCAGGTCCAGGCCCCGCACCAGGAGGAGCCGATTCCGCTCCAGGTGGCTGTTCTTGACCGTGCTCGTGACCGAGCCGCAGACCCGGGCGAGGATCATGCCTCGGTCTCCCCGGACCAGCCCTCGGGGACCTCCGCCGTCTCGATACGGTCCACGATACCCACGATGGAGGCATCGAGGGGGACCATGTCCCGCGGGTAGGGGATCACCGCCTCGTAGGCCGTGACGTAGAAGACCACCTCCCCCTCGCCGGCCCCCACCGTGTCCGCCGCCGCGAAGGGTCGGCCCGTCGGGGTCCCGTCGCTGTCGATGGGCTCCACCATGAGGAGCTTGGCCCCCACTAGGTCCGGGTACTTCTGCGTCGCCCAGACCTTCCCCACCACGCGGCCCAGCTGCGGCACGGCCCTCAGACCCCCGCGTAGGCCCGCTCGATGGCGAGGACCTTGTCCACGCGGCCAGCGTGGCGGCCGCCGCCGAAATCGGTGGCGAGCCAGGTGTCGGCCACCTGGAAGGCCACGGCCTCGCCCAGGGTGCGGCCCCCCAGGCAGAGGACGTTCGTGTCGTTGTGCTCCCGGGCGTTCCGGGCCTCGAAGGTGTCGCGGCAGCAGGCCGCGCGCACCCCCACCACCTTGTTGGCCGCCATGGCGCTCCCGATGCCGACCCCGTCCACCACCACCCCGCGCTCCGCCTGGCCGCGGGCGACGGCCTCCGCCACGGCCCGGGCGTAGTCCGGGTAGTCCACCGGGTCGGGGGAATGACAGCCCAGGTCCACGACCAGGAAGCGGCTCGCCAGGTGGGCGTGTAGCCGTTCCTTCATCTCGTAGCCCCCGTGGTCCGAGCCCAGGGCCACGCGCCGCACCTCGGCCGAGGGGCAGGTGTAGCGGGGCTGGGCGACCGGGTCGGCCACGCGGCGGACCTCCAGCCCGAGGCGCTCCGCGGCCTCGCGGGCCCCTGGGGTGAGGGAGCCCCGGGGGCCCAGCCGCAGGACCCGTTCACCCCGCTCGTGGGCCGAGCGGACCTCCGCCTCCACGACCACGTCGTTGCGCTGGGGGGCGTGCCGCTCGGCGGCGGTCGCGGCGGGGGCGGCAGGGCCGCTCGGCGCGACGGTGGCCGCGGCGGCCATCTCGGCCCAGGCCTCCGCCACGATGGCTCGGATCGCCTCCCGGTCCATCCCGCGCTCGCCCATCCGGGGACGCCCCTAGTCCCCGGTCCGCACCACCGGTTGGCGCTCCAGGCGCTCGAGGATGGGCGCGGCGCGCTCGCGCAGCTCCTCCTCCAGCCGGGCAGGCTCGCTCAGGTCCATGTTGTCCACGATGGCCATGATCACCGCGTCCACGGGGCGATTGTGGGTCGCCGTGGTCTGGCGGGCGCTGGAGCCCTGGGCCACCAGCACCACCTCCCCCACGCCGGCCCCCACCGCGTCCACCGCCACCACATAGGGGGAGAGCGGGGCCAGCTTCATGTCCAGGTGCTGGACCACCTGCAGCTTCATCCCGTCGATGCGCGAGTCCTTCCGTGTGGCCCAGACCGTGCCGATGACCCTGCCGAGGAACATGGGGCGCTCCTGCCACGGACCCTCCCGGACGAGGCGGACCGCGGGCGGGCGCACAGGATAGCCCTGGGCCCGTGGGTGGTCAAGTTGACAGCCCCCGGGGGTGGCTATAGATTGGGCGCCTCCATGTCGCGCCTGCGAACATGCCTGCTCGTGGTCTTCCTGGCCGCCGTCGCGGCCACCGTGCGCGCCGGCAAGGACGGTATCCCCGCCGAGCTCCAGGCGGGGCTGGTCTCCGGGGACCCGGTGGAGCGGGTGAGCGCCCTCCGCAAGGTGGCGGCCCTGGAGACCGCCGAGGCTGGCGCGGCCCTGGTCCCCCTCCTGGCGGACCCCAACGAGCGCGTGGTGGAGAAGACGGTGGAGGAACTGGTCCCCTTCGACGGGGAGACCCGCGACTTCATCGTGGAGAAGGTCCTGACCCACCGGGAGGCTCGCCTCCGGGCCGGGGCGCTCCGCGTCCTGGGGGCCTGCGGCGATGCCTCCAGGGCCTCGGCCGTGACCGGGGCGCTGGGGGACAAGGAGGCGGCGGTGCGCCTGGAGGCGGTCCGTGCCCTCGGGGCCCTGGGGCCCGCGGCGCCCTACGAGGCGGTGCTGGGCCTCCTGGAGAGGGAGCGGGAGGGCGTCGTGCGGGCGGCGGCCCTGGAGGCCCTGCCGCGCATCCGGCCGGCGGAGGGCGTGGCAGCGGTCCGCGCCCACCGGGGCGACAAGGCCTACGAGGCACGGGTGGCGAGGCTCCTGGCCCTGGGGGAGCACGACCCGGAGGGGGCGGTGGCCGACTGCGTGGAATCCCTGGAGGACAAGGACCACTACGCCCCCAGCGCGGCGGCCGCCGCGCTCCTGGCGGGGCGGCCCCGCAAGGCGGCGGTGGGCCCGCTCATCCAGGCCCTGGGGCGGGCCGAGGGGAGGCTGCGCGGCGACTACGCGGCGGCCCTGGACCGCATCACGGGGATGGGGAACGGCCTGGACGTGGCGGCCTGGCGCCTCTGGTGGACCTACAACGAGGACTCCTGGGCGGTGCCGGACCGGCCCGCGGATCGGTCCATGAAGACCGTGGAGCGGGGCTTCTATGGGCTGCCGCTGCTCTCCAAGCGGCTGGCGTTCATCATCGACCTCTCCAAGAGCATGGCCGACCCGGTGAAGGGCGGCTCGGGCGGAAGCTACGCCCGCAAGGTGGACGTGGCCCGCGCGGAGTTGCAGCAGGCCATCCAGTCCCTGGACGAGGACGTGCGCCTCAACGTGGTCTTCACCCGCGAGGCCATCGAGGTCCTCTCGGAGCGGCTCGTGGCGGCGAAGCGCTCGAACCTGAAGGCCATCTTCGCCTTCATCCTCGAGCGGGAGCCGGCGCGCCTGGGTCGCTTCACCCCCTACGACGCCCTCGTGAAGGCCATGGAGGACCCGGACCTGGACTCGGTCTATGTGCTCACCGACGGGGTCCCCACGGCCAACGCGGGGACCTACTTCAACCGCGGCGAGCTTCTCTCGGGCATGGACCGGGTCAACCACTGGCGGCGGCTGGCGGTCCATTGCGTGGAGGTGGGGGAGCCGTCCAAGGCCTGGAAGGGATTCCTCCAGGAACTGGCGGATCGCAACGTCGGATACTTCGTCAAACGCTGAGGGGCCCGGCGCGTAGAGTCCGGGTACCCCGGAGGTCCTGCCCATGACGCCCATGCGCGCTGCGTTCGCGACCCTGTCCCTCGTCGCCCTCGCCAGCCTCCCCGTCCGCGCGGACGACCCGGTCTCCCGGGAGCTGGCGGACCTGGCCGCTCGCCTCTCCCCCTCGGTGGTGGCGGTGGGACAGCCCTCGCGCGGCGAGGCGCGTGAGGCGCGCCCGTGGGGGGGCTGGGGTTCGGGCTTCGTCGTGGACCCCTCGGGACTGATCCTCAGCTCGACGGCGGCGCTTCCGGAACCGGGGGCGGAGACGCTGGTCTTCCTGGCGGACGGGACGCGCCTGGTGGCGGAAGAGCTGGGCCGCGACCCGCTCCACGCGGCCGTCCTCCTGGCCTGCGAGGCGGGACGGCCTCTCGCGGCCCTGCCCCTGGCGGACCGGCTCCCGGAGGTGGGGCAGACGGCCATGGCCCTGGGCAATCCCTACGGGAGCCTCACCTCGGATCGTCAGGTGGCCTTCAGCCTGGGCGTGGTGAGCGGGATCTACCTGATGGGGGAGGGGCTGGGCGACTACCGGGGCCTGGCGGTGGAGACCACCGCCGCGGTGAACCCTGGGTCCTTCGGCGGGCCGCTGGTGGACCTGGATGGCCGGGTCATCGGCCTGGTAGACGCGACCCTGGACCGGACCCGGTGGCTGGGGGTCGCCGTGCCGGCGTCCCTCCTGGGGGGCGTCCTGGAGGACCTCCGTGAGGGCCGGCCCGCGGGCCAGGGTTTCCTGGGCGCGGAAGGAGCCGGCCTCCGAGCGGGAGACCGCATCCTCGCCGTCGAGGGGCGGAGGGTGGAGGGGGCAGCCGAGCTCGGGCGACTCCTGGTGGGGGTGCCGGAAGGCACCCACTTGACCCTCAGCATGGTGCGGGACGGCATGGCCCAGCAACTGCCCGTGGTGCTGGGACCGCGTCCGGCCCTGGTGGCCGGGATGGCGGCGGTGGAGGGTGGCTACCTGGGCGTGCTGCTCACCGAGGAAGGGGAGGGGGCCGAGGGGGCCCTGGTGGAGGGGGTCCAGCCCGAGGGGCCGGCGGCGCGGGCCGGGATCCGGAAGGGGGATCGGGTCCTGAAGGCCGGCGAGCACGCCACGCCCAACGGGGCCGCCCTCATCCGGGTCCTCGAGGGCTGCCCCGCGGGGACGAAGCTCGTCCTCCGGGTGGGCCGGGACGGCTGGGAGAAGGAGGTGGGGCTGGTCCTCGCCGAGCGGCCCCGCGAGGAGGCGCCTCGCGCGGTGCGGCCCTTCCTGGGCCTGGGCTTTGACGGCGACGAGCCCGTGGTGGCGGAGGTCGCGCCCGGCGGACCCGCGGACAAGGCCGGGATCCGCGCGGGGGATCGCATCGTGATGGTGGCCGATCGGAAGGTGGGTCGCGCCGACGACCTGGCCGGCGGCCTCGAGGGGCGCAGGCCCGGCGAGACCGTGAAGCTGCGCGTGGAGCGGGAGGGGTGGCAGCGCACCCTGGAGGTCGTCCTCGGGACGGCTCCCGGCGAGGCGGCGCCGGTACCCGCGCCGCCGCCGCCTCCCCCTGTGGTGGTCCCCTCGCCGCCCCCGCCCGTGGTGCCGGCGCCGCCTGCCGGGGACGCGGGCTTCCTGGGCGTCACCCTGGAGGACGCCAAGGGAGGCGGGGCGCTGGTCGAGGAGGTGATGGCCGGTAGCGCCGCGGAGACTGCCGGGATCCAGGCCGGGGACGTCATCGTGGAGGCCGCCGGCAAGCCCATCGGCGACGCGGACGGCCTCATCGGGATCCTCTCGGCGAGCCGCGCCGGCGACAAGGTCCGCCTGGTCCTCACCCGCGAGGGGTGGCGGCGGGACCTGGAGGTGACCATGGGGCGGCGTTCGCCCTAGCGGCCAGGCGCCAACCCACCATGGGAGTCGCGCGCATGGCCCTCGTGACGACCGCCGCGCTGGCGGCGGTCCTCGCCCTGCCCGGTCGGGTGACCCGGGCCGCCGGCCTCGACGAGGGCGACGAAGGCGTCCCCCCGCTACGCCTGCGGGCCCTGGAGGGCTCCGTGCGAGACGCCCTGGCGGCAGTGGCTGGCGCCGTCGTCTGCCTGCACGTGACCCGCCCGGACGCGGGGGCCGTCGAAGAGGACCCGTCCGTCCCTCGCTCGGTTCGGGACCTCGTCGAGAGGCGGACCCGCGAGTCCCTGCGGGGGCGCAGACCGGAGGAATACCAGGAACGACCCTCGGGACCCATCTCGGGACTCGTCCTGGACGGACCCCGGGGACTCGTGGCCTGCTCCCTCTACCTGGTGGATGGTGCCGGTGTCCTTGTGGACCTGGTGCGCGAGGACGGCACCCTGGTCGAGCTTCGCCGCCTGGGCACGGACGAGAACAAGGACCTGGCCCTCCTGGCGACGGCCCGCGGCGAGGTCCTGGAGGCTCCGGCCCTCGAGGAGGCGTCGGACCCGGAGGTGGGGTCCACGGTGGCGGTGGTGGGACGCTCTCGCTCGTTCCTGCGGCCGGAGGTGACCGTGGGCATCGTGAGCGCCCTGGGCCGCGACGGGGGCATGACGGGCGAGGCCAGCAACGTGCAGGTCGACGCCGCCATGAACTACGGCAACCTGGGGGGGGCGGTGGTGGACCTCCGGGGGCGCGTCGTGGGGATGGCGGCCCACGTGCGAGGGACGGCCCGCGGCGGCCTGAACTCCGGGGTGGGCTTCGCCGTGCCGCTGGCCCAGGTCCGTGGCGTGCTTCCCCGCCTCGTGGCCGGCGAGACGGTGGGGAGGCGGGTGTCCAGCCCGCTGGACCCGGAGGGGGCCTTCCTGGGGGTGCAGTTCGAGGAGGCGCCACGACCCGGCGGTGGGATAGCGGTCTCGCTGGTGGTGCCCGGGTCGGCGGCAGCCGCGGCGGGTCTGGAGCCGGGGGACGTGGTCCTGGCCGTGGATGGGACGGAGGTGGGTTCCGCCCTGGCCCTGGGCGACGCCATCCGCGGCCGGGAAGCGGGGGATCGCGTCGGGCTCCGGCTCCTTCGCGCGGGGACCATCCTCGAGGTCGAGGTGGTCCTCGGGCGGAGGGGGCGTCATTGATGAGGACTCCTCCCGGCGTCGCCGCGGTCCTCGCCGTGCTCCTCATTGTCCTCGCGGCCTCCGCGGCCTCCGCGGCCTCCGCGGCCCCGCAGGACCCGGATCTCCCGGCGCTGGTCTCGAGGGTGGCGGGGGCCTGCGTCATCGTGGGCGGCGGGTCCGGGGTCCTCGTCTCCGCGGACGGGTTGGTCCTGACTTGTGCCCATGTGGTGGGGGTCACGGCCGGACTGCCCGTCATGATTCGCGGGGTCTCGCACCCCGCTCGGGTCCTGGGCACGGACCCCCTGGGGGACGTGGCCCTGCTCCGCATCGAGGGGGCCGCCGGACTCCCATGCCTGTCCCTGGGAGACTCGGACGCCCTGCGGGTGGGCCAGCGCGTTCTGGCCCTGGGCAACCCCTTCGGCTACTCGGAGCGGGACTGGCAGCCCACCGTGACCCTGGGCGTGGTGAGCGCCTTGCACCGCTTCCAGGGCGGGTATTCGGACGCGATCCAGACCGACGCCCCCATCAACCCGGGCAACTCCGGTGGGCCGCTCCTGGACCTGGCGGGTGACGTGGTAGGCATCAACGGCCGCGTGGCGGTGCGGTTCGGGGACCGCGTGAACACGGGGGTGGGCTACGCCATCCCCTCCAATCAGCTCCGGCGTTTCCTCCCGCTGCTGGAGGAGGCGGAGGGAGGCTCGGTGGAGCACGCCCTCCTGGAGGGGGTCCGGGTCGAGGCCGGGGATGACGGCGGCTCGGGGGCACAGGTGGAGTCCGTGCTGCCGGGATCCGTGGCGGCCGAGGCCGGATTCCGGTCGGGGGATAGGATAGTGGCAGTGGAGTCCCTGCCAGTGCCAAACGGGAACCGCTTCCACGGAATCCTGGGGACCTTCACGCCCGGCTCGCGCCTCCGCTTCGCGGTGCGACGGGGTTTGGAGGAGGAGGAGGAGGAGGAGGAGGAGGAGGAG
>JACQVX010000171.1 GCA_016209495.1 Planctomycetota bacterium | reverse complement strand
TCCCCCGGCCCCCCCCGGCGGGGCATCCCCTGGCGCACCGGGCCGCCCCAGGCCTTCGCCGCAGGCCCCGCAGGAGGCCGAGCCCGCCGGCCCGAGGTCACGCACGCTTGAAATCGACTGATACTCCCGAGCTGGTCCAGGACGGCCGCATCGCGTCCGACCGCCAGATCGAGTACCTGATCCGGGCGGACTACCCCCTCGTCTACGTGGTCACGAACGAGGAGGCCCGCTCGGAGCAGGCCCTGCGCCGCATCGCCCTGGACCGCAAGCGGGCCTTCTTCCACTGGTCCCTCACCGAGGGGGTGGTGTCCCAGGACGGCCGCTCGGCGGGGGACCAGACCCGGGACCCCCAGGCGGCCCTGGAGCACGTCTTCCAGACCAAGGACCCGGCCATATACGTCCTCCGAGACTTCCACCCCTTCCTCAAGGCGCCCTTCTGCGTCCGGCGCCTCCGGGACCTGGCCGCCGCGCTGCCCAACACCAAGCGGACGGTGGTCCTCCTGGGCCCGGTCCTGGAGCTGAAGTCCGAGCTGGAGAAGGACGTGGCGGTCGTGGACTACGACCTGCCCACCCGCGAGGTCCTGCGGGTCTCCCTGGACAAGGCCCTGGGCGGCGCCCCCCGGGGCAAGGTGGAGATGCCCGACGAGCCGCTCCAGGAGCGAGCCATCGACGCCGCCCTGGGCCTCACGGCCAAGGAGGCCGAGAACGTCTTCTCCAAGAGCCTGGTCCAGTCCCAGCGGGTGGACCTGGACGTGGTGATCGCCGAGAAGGAGCAGATCATCCGCAAGACCGGGATCCTGGACTTCCTGCACCCGGAGGAGACCTTCGAGGGCATCGGCGGCCTGGAGCTGCTCAAGGCCTGGCTGGCCAAGCGCCAGAAGGCCTTCTCGAGGGAGGCCCGCGACTTCGGCCTCCCCCTGCCCAAGGGGATCCTCCTCCTGGGCATCCCGGGCTGCGGGAAGTCGCTCACGGCCAAGGCCGTGGGCTCCCTCTGGAAGATGCCCCTCCTGCGCCTGGACATCGGCAAGGTCTTCGGCAGCCTGGTGGGCTCCTCCGAGGAGCACATCCGCGTGGCCCTCAAGACCGCCGAGAGCGTGGCCCCCTGCATCCTCTGGCTGGACGAGCTGGAGAAGGGCCTGAGCGGCGTGGCCTCCTCGGGGGTGAGCGACGCCGGGACCACCGCCCGGGTCTTCGGGACCTTCGTCACCTGGCTCCAGGAGAAGCGCTCCCCGGTCTTCGTCCTGGCGACCGCCAACCAGGTGAGCCTGCTCCCCCCAGAGCTGCTCCGGAAGGGACGCTTCGACGAGATCTTCTACGTGGACCTCCCCACGGAGGCCGAGCGACGGGAGATCTTCCGGATCCACCTGGCCAAGCGCGGGCGGGACCCGGCGAACTACGACCTGGACGCCCTGGTGGGCGCCTCGGAGGGCTACAGCGGCTCGGAGATCGAGCAGGCGGTCATCAGCGCCCTCTTCGACGCCTACGACGAGAAGCCCGACGGCGGCCCCGGGTACCTGCCGGCCGCGATGGTCCTCCATGCCCTGGAGGAGACCGTCCCCCTCTCCCGGACCATGCAGGAGGAGATCTCCCGGATCCGCGACTGGTCCAGGACCCGCGCCCGCTTCGCCTCCCAGTACGCGCATATCGTGGCGGAGAAGGGGCCGGCGCGGAAGCTGGAGATCGGGTGAGCCACTTCACCAGGGTCGAGACCGAGCTCCGGAACCTGGTCCGCATCCGCCAGGCCCTGGAGGACCTGGGCTACACGGTGGTGGAGGGCAAGGGCGGCCAGGTCCGGGTGCGGGGCTACAGCACCGCCACCGAGGAGGCGGAGCTGGCCGTGGACATCGAGGGCTCCTACTACAACATCGGCCTGCGCCAGACCGCGGATGGTACCTACGGGCTGGTGGCGGACTGGGACGAGATCGAGGCCACCACCGAGGTCCGGCAGCAGGTCTTCGTGCAGCAGCTCACCCAGCGCTATGCCTACCACACGGTGGTGGAGGAGGCCGCCAAGGCGGGATTCAAGGTGGCGGAGGAGGTGACGGACGCGGACGGCTCGCTCCGGCTCACCGTGAGGAAGTGGGAGTGAGCCCATGGCCGACAAGCAGGAGCTCGAGATCGTCATCGCCCCGGACGGCAAGGTCTCCATCCGGGTCCGGTGCGTGAAGGGGGCCGCGTGCGAGGAGCTCACCCGCCCCATCCAGGAGGCCCTGGGGCAGGTCGTGGGGCAGGAGCGGACCGACGAGTACTACGAGGCGACCGAGGCAGAGGCGGCCCGGGTCCGCCGGAAGTCCTAGGCGAGTGCCCGCCCTGGACCGCCATTCCCGGGCCGACATCCTGGACGCCTACCGTCGGGGCGGCGACCTCACGGGGGCGCGCCTCGTGGGGCTGGACCTGGCGGGGGTGCAGATCCCGCGGGCCCGGCTCGGGTGCGCGCGGGTGGAGAATACGGACCTCTGCTCCGCGAACCTGGACGGGTCGGACCTGGCGGGGCTGATGGCCCACGGGGCGACCCTCCGCAAGGTCTCCATGATGGGCTGCAACCTGGAGCGGGCCGAGCTGCGCGCCAGCGACCTCATCGAGTCGAACCTGGGCGGCGCCCTCGTCGTGGGGACCCGCTTCTCCGGCTGCGGCCTGCAGAACGCCACGTTCATCGGCGCCCGGCTGGCCTCCTGCCGCTTCCAGGGGACCGACCTCTACGGGGCCAACTTCAGCCGCGCCTCCCTGGTCCACCTGCAGTTCGAGGACGCCAAGCTGGGGAACACCTCGCTGCTCCACGCCGACTTCGGCGGGGCCTTCCTCCTGGACGTGGACCTGCGCTCCGCCAACCTGAGCGGGGCGAGCCTGGACGGGGCCCTCCTCGTCAACGTGAACCTGGAGGGGGCCTGCCTGGCGGAGGCCCGGCTCCGCGGGGCGCGGCTCTTCCAGGTCAACCTCTCCGGCGCGGACCGGGAGGCGTGGGACGTGGAGGGCGCCATCTGCGAGGGGACGGAACTCTACTCCTGAGGAGTGACGCGGCCATGGCACGCTACATCCGGATCGACCGGGACACGGGGGAGATCCAGCTCACGCTCCCCCGGGAGGCGGAGGAGTACCGGGGCGAGCTCTACACCGCCTTGCAGGAGGAGTTCATGTTCGACGGACTGGACGCCGCCAGCGAGGAGCGCATCGACGCCTTCGTGGCCGGGTGGCTCCGGGAGCACGGCATCGACCCCGGGGCCGGGGCGGCGCTCGGCGGGGCCGCGGGGCCGCCGGGCCCCGGTCCGCTCGCCGACGACGGGCCTGCCACCTCCCGCCCCCCCGCAGGCGGCCGGGACCGGCAGCCCTTCGGTTAGGAGTCGTGAGACCACGAGGACTCGCGCAGGCTGGAACACCTGGGTATGCACTGGACTCAGGTTCTGCCATCGAGTCCCCGGCGGGGGGCTGTGGAGTGGAAGCGACAAGGCCTGGGTGAGGGCGCGGCGAGGGCCGGGGCGGATGGCGCGGGCGGCGCGAGACCCGGGGAGGCTCGGTGAGGCGCTCACTGCTCCTTGAGATCGATGGGGCACACGCATAGCGAATCCGCCCGGAGGCCGGTGATGTCCTCCTCCAGGCTCAGCCGGTCGCGCCGTTCGTCGACCAGCGCCTGGTAGCGCGCGCGCAGCGCCCGGTGCGAGAGGGGGCCGCCCTCGAAGACGCGGACGGCGGACCCCAGGAGTCGGAGACGCGCACGGGCCGCGATGCGCGGGAGGAAGCAGGAGAGGAGCGAGGTGGCCTCTAGGAGCGTGGCGCGCGATGCCGCGGGGTCCCGGACGAGGTCCATGACCGCCGTGAAGGCCGCCGCCGTCTCGAGCCCCAGCAGGAGCGACCGGACGCCGTCGAGCCGCACCGTGTCGGCGGGGCCCGGGGACGCCTCCAGGGCCGCGCGCGCCAGGTTCCCCTCCAGGCCACCGATGAGCTCCTCGTTGACGGCCTGGGCGAACCTCTCCCACCGGAAGTCCGCGTGCCTCTCCGCGTGCGCGTACGTGTGGTAGATATGGAAGCGCCAGAGGTCTCCCTCCAGCACCGAGAGGGCCTCCTGTAGCCAGATGCCGGTGCCCGTCGACTTGGAGCATACGCCTCCCTCGTAGATGAGGACCGCGTTGGGGAGGAGCGTCCAGTTCGACACGGAGTAGCCCTCCTCGGAGGCCAGGAGCAGCGAGGGCAGGAGGACCCCGTAGAAAGGGACGCCGTCCATGCCGAGGAAGAAGAGCCTGCGCGCGTCCGGGTCCCTCCAGAAGGCCTCCGGCGCGAACGTGACCTTGGCCAGCAGGGAATCGGCCCACGAGTAGACGGTCCGCCCGGGGTCGTCCTGGATCGGGAACCGGATGCCCCAGGGCGTGTCGCGCGTCAGGGCCGCCTCGGGCACGTCGCGGAACGTCTCCTCGACCCGGCGCAGGACCTCGGGGCCGAGTTCCTTGCTCGACCGGAGTTGCGGCAGGATGGCCGGACGGTAGGGGCCCGTGGGGAAGGAGAGGTGGGCACGGCCCCGGAATTCGACCCCGCCGCCGCACACGGCGCAGCGGCCATCCCGGAGCGACGCGATGACCCGGCCGCAGGTCTTCTTGTTGTTGCACTGCCCGCCGTAGGTGACGTCGCCGCAGTGCGGGCAGCGCCCCTGGACGAAGCGGTCCGGCAGGTGCTTGGCGCAGCGCGCGCAGTAGGGGATGTCGAAGTCCCTCCAGCGGACGAGGCCCCGTTCGAAGAGGCGCGCGAGGTACTCGCCCACGAACCGACCGTGGCGCGGGTCGGTCGTGCGCGCGAAGGTGTCGAGGGAGATCCCCATCGCCTCCAGCAGGGGCACCGTGGCCGCGTACTTCTCATCGACGAGGCCCTGGGGGTGCCGCCTGAGGCCGCGGGCCACGAACTCGACGCGCGAACCGTGCTCGTCGCCGCCCGAGAGGAAGAAGACCTCGTCGCCCCCAAGGCGGTGGAACCTCGCGTAGACGTCGGCGAAGAGCATCGGCACGCAGTTGTGGAGTCCGGGGACGTCGTAGAGGTACGGCCACCCCGCGTTGATGAAGGTGCGGCCCATGTCGTGGGGGGCCCCCCGCCTCAGGAGACGGTGGCCAGGGCCATCGCCCGCAGGGCCTCGACGGCCGTGTCCACGTCGGCCGGGGTCGTGAAATGGCCGAAGGAGAAGCGGACGGCGCCCCGCCCCTTCGTGCCGAGCCGCTGGTGCGAGAGGGCCGAGCAGTGCAGTCCCGTGCGCACCATGACGCCGAAGCGCCGGTCCAGGATCCGCCCCACGTCCGCGGGGTCGAGCGCCTCGAGGTTGAGGAGCGTGATGCCCACCTTGCGCGCGAGGTCGCTCGGTCCGTAGAGGCGCACGCCCGGGACCTCGCGCACGCCCTCGACGAACCGCCGGTTGAGTTCGCGCTCGTGCGCGCCGATGCGAGCGGCCCCCGTCTCCAGTACGAATCGCACGCCCGCCGCGAGGCCGGCCAGGCCGGGCGTGTTGAAGGTCCCCGGCTCGTATCCCTCGGGCATGACGTCCGGCGGCTCCAGGCTCTCGGAATAGACCCCCGTCCCGCCGTGCTTGAGCGGTTCCAGGGGCAGGCCCTCGCGCACGTAGAGCCCGCCGGTCCCGGGCGGCCCCAGGAGACCCTTGTGGCCCGTGAAGGCCAGGAGGTCGATGCCCATGGCCTCCACGTCGATGGGCAACACGCCGGCGCTCTGCGAGGCGTCCACCAGGAGGGGCACGCCTCGCGCACGGGTCCGGTGGCCGATCTCCGCGATGGGCTGGATCGTCCCGAGGACGTTGTTGGCGTGGACGCAGCAGACCAGGCGGGTCCGGGGCGTGAGGGCCTCGGCGACCCGGGCGGGGTCGACGACCCCCTCGGGACCGCTCTCCACGACCGTGAGGCCGACCCCCAGGCCCTCGCGGAGCTTCCAGAGCGGCCGCACTGCGGCGTTGTGTTCGAGGTCGGTGAGGACGACGTGGTCGCCCGGCCTGAGGCTGCCCCGGATCGCCAGGTTGAGCGACTCCGTCGAGTTGCACGTGAAGACGATGCGCGAGGGGTCCTCCACGTGGAAGAGGGTCGCGACCGAGGCGCGGGCGTCCGCCACGACGGCGTCCGCCTCCCGGGCCTTGCGATGGGAGGCGCGGCCGGGACTGCCTCCGCACTGCCGGAGGAAGCGGTCGACCGCCTGGTAGACGCACTCCGGCTTTGGATAGCTCGTCGCCGCATTGTCGAGGTATATGCCCTTGCCTTCCGTGTCCATGGTCGATGGCCCCTCACTGGCGAGGGGCGTACCTGTGCCCGGACCGCCCCGCGGCCACGGAACCCTCCGCGGACCAAGCCCGCCAGAACATGACCGCGCCGGTCCCGATTGGGGGGCGGCTCGGAAAAAGCCGTGCCCCCGTGCGCTGGGCTCGCCGCGAGCGGTGCCCTCGGGGGCGTCCTGCCGACGCTCTCCGACCGGGCGGCGCTCGCCGCCCACGAGTAGCTCCCCTACCTCGACCTCCTCGAGCTCGTCCTCTCCGACGAGGTCGAGCGCCGGGACAACGGCAACCACGCCCGGAGGATCCAGGCCGCCGGCTTCGAGGACGAAGGGGAGGCCGCGCGGCCGCGCAAGGGCCGCGCGCGGCCTACGGCGCGTTGGCCCGGTGGAGGAGGACCCCGGTCATGGTCCCGGGGTAGAGCTGGATGGTACCGCCCACGGCGTACACGTTCCGGATGCCGGGCCCTCAGCCGCAGGCCCAGATATCCAGGAGCGAGCGGTCCGTCACCGGGGAGTCCATGGCGGCGGCGGCGCCCGGCGACCCCACGGTGGCGGTGTAGCCCGCGCCGCCGCAGACGTAGGTCGGGGAGGTGGGGTCGCACCAGACCCCGCGCAGGCCCTGGGCGCCGGGGACGGTCCTCGCGTTCCCCCAGGCGGCCCCGTCGAACTCCGCCAGGCGGCCGGGGTCGGCGCGGCCCCCCACGGCGCACACCTCCGTGGCGGTCGTCCCCCAGAGGCCTAGGAGGTCCTCGCTCAGGCCCGCGGCGCGCTCCGACCAGGCGGCCCCGTCGAAGTGGAGCAGGGCCCCGCCCTGGCCCGCCAGGTAGACGTCCGTGGCGGCGGGTCCCCAGACGGCGTAGTAGGCGCGGACCCCCTGGGCCAGGGTGTGGGCGTATGGGGGCTGGGCGGCCCACGCCACGCCGTCCCAGCGCAGGAGGACGGCCGCCGTGGAGGCGTCTCCCCCCACCGCCCAGGCAGCGGTCCCGGAGGCGCACCAGATGCCCCAGAGGGGCTGGGTGGTGCCCGTGGGGCGAGCGACCCAGCCCGTCCCGTCGTAGTGCAGGGCGGTCCCGTCCAGGCCGACGGCCACGGCCTGGGTGCTGGAGGTCCCGTGGATCGCCGTGAGCATGGGCGTGGCCGGGGGCATGGCGACCATGGACCACGACCGCCCGTCGAAGTGCAGCATGAGGCCCGCGGCCCGCTGGCCCCCCACCGCGTAGACGTCCGTGTGCTCGCTCCCCCACACCCCGTGGAAGACCCCTTCGGGCCGGGCCGATTCCACCACGCTCCACACCGGCGCGGAGGCGGGCCGGGGACGCCGCGCCGGTTCGCACCCGGCCAGCGCGGCGAGGAAGGCGAGGGGAAGGGCGAGTGCCAGGGTCGTCCGACAGGGCATGGGGGGAACAGGGTAGGCGGGAAAACCCGTGCGCGCCAGCGCGAAGTTCCGCGGGCACGAGCGCCGGCCGCACGGGGGGGGGCGTGGGCCGGGGGTTTGGCGTTTGCGAGGCGCCGGATTCCACGGCGCGGGCGAGGCCGAAGGCGGCGGTTCATCCATGGATGATGTGATGTAGTGGGACCGGACGAGGGGACGACCGCGGGGTCGCCCGCGACCGTGCGGCGCATCGCGGCGTGGACCCGATGGCTCACGGTCCTGACGGTCGGTGGCTTCCTCTTCCTGGCGGCGAGCGGCCTGGTGGTCTGGCAGGGGGCCGCCACGAGCGAGGCTCAGATGGCCCTGGTGGCCCACACGGTCCTCGGGGCCCTGTGGATGGTCCCGGTGGCGTGGTACCTGGTGCGCCACGTGGGCCGCCTCCTCTACTCGCCCCTCTCCGTGGGGATGGCCCTGGGCTACCTGGGCCTGGCGGCCGTGATGGTCAGCCTGGCGAGCGGCCTGGTGACCGGGACCCAGGCCCTCTTCGGCCCGCGCATGGGCGAGACCTGGGAGAGGCTGCACCGGGTCTCCAGCCTGGCGGCGAATGCGGTCCTCCCGCTGCACCTGGCCTGGGTGGCCGTCCGCGGCCTGGTGGTCACGGAGACGGCGCTGCGTCGCTGGACCGCGTCGGCTATCCTGCGCTCGGCCGTCCGGGCCCTGGCGGTCGCCCTCGTGGCCTGTCTCCCGGTGGCGGTCTGGCGCGCGGCCTACCGTGCGAGCGGCCACGAGGTCTGGCGCCTCCCGGAGGGCTACTCCCGGGCTTACGGGGAGAACCCCTTCGCCCCCAGCCTGGCCCGTACCACCACCGGGGGGGCCGTAGACCCCCGGGCCCTGTCCGGGTCGGCCCGCTGCGGCAGCGCGGGCTGCCATACGGAGATCTACGAGGAGTGGTCCGTGAGCGCCCACCGCTGGTCCTCCATGGACCTGGCCTTCCGCTCGGTCCAGGAGGTCATGGCCCGGGAGAACGGCGCCGAGGCCACGCGCTACTGCGCGGGCTGCCACGACCCGGTGGCCCTGTTCGCCGGGGCCAAAGACGCCACCCGGGCGGACCTCTCCTGCAAGGGTGCCGACGAGGGGGTCTCCTGCGCCGCCTGCCACGCGATCCAGGAGACGGACGTGCGCGGGAACGCGGACTACGTCGTGGCGGCCCCGCCCCGCTACGTCCACGAGGGCGCGACCTCGGGGGTGGCGGCCCGGGTCACGGAGTTCCTGGTGCGGGCCTGGCCGGCCCCGCACCGCGCGGCCTACACCCGGCCGCTCCAGCGGACCGCCGAGTACTGCGCGGCCTGCCACAAGCAGTTCGTGGACGAACAGGTCAACAACTTCGGCTGGGTGCAGCTCCAGAACCAGTACGACAACTGGAGGAAGAGCCACTGGAACCACGCGGAGGACCCGAGCCAGACGCTCGCCTGCCGGGACTGCCACATGCGCCTCGTGGACGGCTCCAGCGACCCCGCCGCCGGGGACGCCGCGGACGCCCATCGAACGCCCCGGGACGGGCGGCACCGCTCCCACCGCTTCATCGCGGCCAACCAGGTCATGCCGCACCTGCTCCGGGACGCCCTGGCCAAGGGCCACCCCTCGGGGAGAGAGAGGGCCGGCGCCCTGGTGGACGAGCAGCTACGCCTCACGGGGGAGTGGCTGGCCGGACGCACCGAGATCCCGGAGATCCGCGAGCGCTGGGCCGCGGGGGCCGTCATCCCCCTGGCCATCGAGTCGTAGGCGGAGGCGCACGCGGGTCAGGACCTCCGCGTGACGGTCTCGGCCACCAATCGCCGCGTGGGTCACGACTTCCCCACCGGACCCCTGGACCTGATCCAGTCCTGGCTCGAGCTGGAGGTCCGCCGGGAGGGGGGCGAGGTCGTGTTCCGCTCGGGCATCCCCGACGAGCGCCACTACCTCCCGCCAGGGACCTTCATCTTCATGGCCGAGGGGGTGGACCGGGAGGGGCAGCTCATCGACCGCCACAACCTCTGGGAGATGGTGGGGGCGCGCTATCGCAGGGCCCTCTTCCCCGGTTACTCGGATCGCGCCGAGTACGCCGTGCCGGTGCCCCGGGAGCCCGCGCCAGGCGTCCTGGAGGTCCGTGCGCGGCTCCAGTACCGGAAGTTCAACCAGTACGTCCTGGACCTCTTCTATCCCGGGACCGGCCTCACCTCCCCCATCACCACGGTCTCGGAGGCCGAGGCGCGAGTCCGGGTGCTGCCCGCGGAGTGAAACCGACGAGGCGTCGGCGCGCCCTGGCGGGGGCCGCCTTCACCCTGGCCGCCGCGGGCCTGCTCGTGGGCCTCGCCTTGGTCGCCGGGCCGCCGCCCCGGGGCCCCGCCGTCCCGAGCTCGGCCGGTGGGGCCGAGGGGGTGTCCTCGCGCCTCGGACGCCGGCTCCCCCCCGATCACCCGCGGGTGCGGTTCGTGGACGCCACCGACGAGGCGGGCATCTCCTTCGTCCACTCCTCGGGCGAGCGCCGGCGGCTCCTGCCGGAGGACATGGGGGCCGGTGCCGCCTGGGGCGACTACGACGGTGACGGCGACCCGGACCTCGTCCTCTTCGGCGACGCGGACGCGCCCGCGCCAGGCCAGGCCCTGTACCGGAACGACGGCGACCGCTTCACTGACGTCACGGCCCAGGCCGGTCTGGACGCGCCCGGCCATGGGATGGGTGCCCTCTTCGTGGACTACGACGGGGACGGGGACCTGGACCTGCACCTCACCCGCTACGGGCCCGACCTCCTCTACCGGAACGAGGGGGACGGACGCTTCCGCGAGGTCGCCTCCGAGGCGGGCATCGCCGCGGGGGGCTGGTCCACCGAGGCGGCGTGGGGGGACGTGGACGGCGACCTCGACCTGGACCTCTACGTCTGCCGCTACGTGGACTTCCGGGCCGACCCCGCGCGGGCCGGCTCCGCCTCGGTCCAGTCAGGCGTCCAGGTGCCCTGGGCCCTCAACCCCTACGCCTTCGACCCGTTGCCCAACCGGCTTTACCTCCAGGGCCCCGCCGGACGCTTCGAGGACGCCAGCGACCGCCTGGCCGCGGCCCCGGAGGCCCAGGGGCGCAGCCTCTCGGCGGTCCTGGCGGACCTGGACGGCGACCTGGACCTGGACATCTACGTGGCCAACGACCTCTCCCAGAACCTCCTCTACCGGAACGAGGGCGGGTTGCTCCTCGAGGTCAGTCCGGAGACCTACACCGCGGACTTCCGAGGCGCCATGGGCATCGCCCTCGCGGACCCGGACCGGGACGGGGATGCGGACTTCGTCCTGACCCACTGGATCGCCCAGGAGAACGGGTTTTTCCGGAACGTCTCGCCCCGGGACGCCGCGGGCCGGCTCCTCTCGCTGGAGTTCCGCGACGCGGCGGACGAGCTGGGTCTGGGACAGGTCTCCCTGGACGACGTCGGCTGGAGGGCCTGTTTCGTGGACGTGGACCTGGACGGCCTGGAGGACCTGGTAGTGGCGAACGGCTCCACCCTGGAGCGGGAGTCGGACGTGCGCCGCCTCGTCTCCCAGCGGGCGCGCCTCTACTGGCAGCGCTCCGTGGACGAGGGATACTACGACCTGGGGCCGGAGGCGGGGGAGCCCTTCGGCCGGGACCTGGACGCCCGGGGCCTGGCGGCGGCGGACTACGACCGGGACGGGGACGTGGACCTGGTGCTCACGCAGAACCGGGGCGCGGCGCTCCTCCTCAGGAACGAGGGCGGAAGCGGCCACGGCTGGGTGGCGGTGGAGGTGGAGGCCGACCCACCGAACACGGGCGCGGTGGGGGCCCGCGTGCAGCTTGCGGCCGGCGGGGTCACCTCCACCCGCTGGATCCTGTGCGGGGGCTCGTACCTCTCCGGCTCGGAGGGGGGACGGCTGGTCTTCGGCCTGGGCGGGGCACCGGGGGCGGAGCGCCTGGAGGTGCGCCTCGCGGGCTACGAGACCGCCGTCCACGCCGAGGTGCGCGCCGGGGAGACGGTCCAGGTGCGGCTGAGGCGGCCTTGATGGTGTTGACGGGTCGGGGGGCGTCGGCTGTGTCCAAGGAGTCGATGGGCGCCGGCGCGGAGCGCCTGGAAGACGCGGCGCTGGCGAGGCGTGCGGCCCGGGGCGCCCCGGCGGCCTTCGAGGCGCTGGTGGCCCGCCACTCCCCGGGGGCCTGGAGGGCCGCCCGGGCCGTCCTGGGGGACGACCACGCCGCCCAGGACGCGGTGCAGCAGGCGTTCCTCCGGGCCTGGAGGGGGCTGGGCGGCTTTCAGGGACGCTCGGCCTTCGGGACTTGGCTCCACCGCATCGCGGTGAACACGGCCCTGAATATGCGCCGGGCCTCGGCGCGGCGGCCCCTGGAGCGACCGGGGGAGGCCGTCCTGGCGGCGCTGGAGGCGCCCGCGGCGGGGTCCGAGGCGGCGGCGGAGGCCGCCGACGAGCTGGGGGAGGCCCTGGCGAGGTTGCCGGGGTACTACCGGGAGGTGGTGATGCTGCGCGATCTCGACGCACTGGACTGCGCCCGGATCGCCGAGAGGCTGGGCCTGCCGGCGCGCACCGTGGAGACACGGCTCACCCGGGGCCGCCGGTTCCTTCGCGCGGCGCTCGGGCGGCTGCGGGACGGCGAGTCAAGCGAGGGCTGAGCTGATGGGCTGCCGGGGATGGCGACGGGCGGTCGAGCGGGACGCGGCGGGCGAACCCGAGAGACCCGCCGCGCACGCGGCGCTGGAGGCGCACCTGGCGCTCTGCGCTCGCTGCCGCGCGGGGCGCCTCGACGCGGTCGCGCTGGCGGACGCGTTCGCCGACCTCCGGGACCGCCCCGTGCCCCCTGGGCTCGTCGGGCGCATCGCGTTCGCCGTGCGGCGGGAGGCGGCCCGGCGGGAGGCGGCCCGGCGGGAGGCCCGGCGCTGGGTCGCCGCCTCGACGGCCGCCGCAGTCGTGGCCTGGGCGGCCGTCACCTGGACCCTGGCCCGCGGCGGGCCGGCTCCGGCCGGGTCGGACATCGCGGTGGGGGGGGCCACGCCCGTCCAGGAACTGGTCCTGGCGGGCGCCGAGCTGCCCGAGGACATCGCCCTCAGACTCGCGTTCCATGACCGCTGAAGGAGGTGGAGATGCGCTGGACTTACGCCCTGGTCGCCGTCCTCTCGCTCCTGGCAGGGGCGGGGGCCGGCATCTCGACGGACCGGATCGTGCTCGGCCCGGCATCCTGCCTGCACCAGGAGGCGCTCTGCGGGGACCCGGTGGGCCGCCTCTCGCGGGAGCTGGACCTGGACGAGGCCCAACTTTGCGCCGTGGAGGACCTGGGGCGCCGGAGTCGCGAGGCCATCGCCGCGATCCGGGACGAGGCCCTACGGGGGATGCGGGCCGAGCGGCAGGGGCTGCGCTCGGCGCTACGGGAGTCCCTGCGCGAGGACCAGCGCTCGCGCCTCGACGCGCTGTGCGCCGAGGCGGGCGGGTTTCCGGCCGGCTGTGCCGGCCATGGAGATGGGGCCCCGGCCTGCGGGCCGGGCTGCCCTGCGAGAGAGGGAGGAGAGGAATGAAGGTCCCGTTCGTCCTGGTCGTGACCGTCGTGACCCTGGCCCTGGCGGCGTGGGTGGGAGGAGGGGCCCTGGCAGGTGGCGAAGGTTGTTGCGGCGGCGGGGAGGCCTCGGCTTCCGCGCCGGCGGACCCGGCGGACAAGGACTGCGGCGGGGGCTGCCCGCTCCTCACGCTGGAGGGGGATCCGACCCGCTGCTTCGATGACCTGGGGCTCTCCGCGGGGCAGAGGGACAAGGTCCTCGCCCTGCAGACCACGATGCACGAGTCCTGCGCCACGGCGGGCGAGGGGATCCGCAAGGCCCGCATGGCCTGGTCAGCGGGCATCCTGAACGGGGCCTCGAGGACGGATCTCTCCAAGCTCCGCAAGTTGGTCTTGGCGGCGGACGAGACCTGCATGGCCTCCAAGGAGGCCTTCTTCCGCGGCCTGCGCGGGGTCCTGAGCGAGGAACAGCGTGCCCACCTGGCCCGTTGCGCCTCGGGCTGCGGGAAGTCCGGCGTCGAAGGCTGCGGCGGACACGGCGAGGGTCACGGCGAGGGCCACGGCGGCGCCCCCGAGGGTGGCTGCCCGCACGGGGGCGGAGCGGAAGGCTCCGGCGGAGGCTGCCCGCACGGGGGGAAGGCCCCTCACTAGGCCGCTCCCATCGCATGCGGACGACGGCGCCCGGGCCCCGCCCGGGCGCCGTGCGGTACCGCCCGTGGTAGACTCCCCCTCCACCGGTGATCACCAGCCTCCGGAACGCCAGGGTGAGGCGCGTGCGCGCCCTCCAGACCGACGCGCGCGCGAGGCGCGCCGAGGGCCGCTTCGTCCTGGAGGGGTGTCGCCTCCTGGAGGAGGCCCGCCGCTCGGGCCTGGTCCCCGAGCTCGTCCTCCACGCGCCCTCCCCCGGCGCCCCGGAGCGCGCCCTGGTGGATGCCTGGGCCGCGGAGGGCGCGGAGGTCCTCGAGGTGGGGCCCCGGGTCCTCGTGGCGTGCAGCGACACGGAGCACCCCCAGGGCCTGGTGGCCGTCCTCACCCTCCCCGAGCGCGCGCCGCCGGAGCGGCCCACCCTGGTCCTGGTGTGCGATGCCGTGGCGGACCCCGCCAACCTTGGGACCATCCTCCGGACGGCGGACGCGGCGGGGGTGGACTCGGTCGTCCTGGCCCCGGGGACCGTGGACCCCTGGAACCCCAAGGTCCTCCGGGGCGGCATGGGGGCCCAGCTCCGGCTGCCCCTGGTGGAGGCGCCCTGGGAGGCGATCCCGTCGCTCCTGGCGGGCCTGGCCCTCGTGCGGGCCGAGGCCCACGAGGGGGTGCCCTGGTGGTCCCACGACTGGAGGCGGCCGGTGGCCCTGGTCCTGGGGGGAGAGGCCAGGGGCCCAGGAGGCGAGGCCCGCGCCGCCGCCCGGGACGCGGTGCGCATCCCGCTCCCCGGGGGCGCCGAGTCGCTCAACGTGGCGGTGGCCGCCGGGGTCCTGCTCATGGAGGCGGTCCGCCAGCGATCCGGGGGACCGCTTTACTTGTCCCGTATCGATGGCTAACGTGTCCGCCCGCTCGCCGCTCGGGTGGCGCCGGAGGAGAGACCATGCTGGGACGGCTGTTGCCGCGGGAGACCTCGTTCTTCGACTTCTTCGAGCAGCACGCCCGGCTGGCGGTGGAGGGGGCGCGCGAGTTCGTGGCCCTGGCCACCGAGGGGACCAATATCCCGGTGCGGGCGCGCCGCATCAAGGAACTGGAGCACGAGGCCGACGTCTGCGCCCACCGCTGCGCCGAGGCGCTGCACAAGACCTTCATCACCCCCATGGACCGGGAGGACATCCACCGGCTCATCGGCCGCCTGGACGACGTCCTGGACGAGGTGGAGGCAGCCTCCGAGCGGATCCACCTCTACGAGATCGGCCAGATGACGCCCGAGCTGCGGCAGATGGCCGAGGTCCTGCTCCGGCAGACGGAGCTGGTGGTCAAGGCCCTGGAGGGCCTGCGCGACCTCGGCGACCCCCGGCGGGTCCTGGACCTCTGCATCGAGATCAACAAGCTGGAGAACGAGGGCGACGCCCTCTTGCGCGAGGCGGTGGCGCGGCTCTTCAAGGAGGAGCACGACCCCATCGCCATCATCAAGTGGAAGGAGATCTACGAGCACGTCGAGAACGCCACCGACCGCTGCGAGGACGTGGCCGACGTGATCGAGGACGTGGTCCTGGAGAACGCCTGAGGGATGGACCCGCTCCTCCTCACCGTCCTCGTCGTCGCCTTCGCCCTGGTCTTCGCCGTCTCGAACGGCTGGAACGACTCGGCCAACGCCATCGCCACCGTGGTCTCGACCCGCGTCCTGCGGCCGGGGCCTGCGGTGCTATTCGGGGCCTTCTTCAACTTCGCCGGGGCCCTCTTCAGCTCCGAGGTGGCGAAGACCGTGGGCCAGGACATCGCCGACCCGCACCTTCTGGTGCCGGCCACGTTCCTCGCGGCCGTGCTCGTCTCCCCGGTCTGGGTCGCCCTCTGCACCTGGCGCGGGCTCCCCATCGCCTGCTCGCACGCGCTCCTGGGCGGGCTCATCGGGGCCGTCCTCGCCACCCTCGGGCCCGCCGGGCTAAAGATGGCCGGAGTCATGAAGATCGTCTACGGCGTCTTCACCTCGCCGGTGATCGGCTTCGCCCTGGGCCTGGCCATCATCGTGGCCCTCTCGTGGGCCTTCCGCCGGGCGCGCCCGGCCACCATCTCGCGCGTCTTCGGCAAGCTGCAGCTCGTCTCGGCGGCGGCCATGGCCTTCAGCCACGGGACCGGGGACGCCCAGAAGGCCATGGGCATCATCACCGGGGCCCTGATCTCGGCAGGCTACGTCTCTGCGGGGACCGGGGGCGGGATGCCCATCCCGCTCTGGGTCCGGCTGGCCTGCACCCTGGCCATGGCCCTGGGGACGGCCTGGGGTGGCTGGGCCGTGATCCGGACCCTGGGGATGCGCCTCGCGCACCTGAAGCCGGTGCACGGCTTCGCGGCCGAGCTGGCGGGGGCCACCACTATCCTCGCCAATACCCTGACCGGCGTCCCCATCAGCACGACCCATTCCATCACCGGCGCCATCATCGGGGTGGGGGCCGCCCGGGGGGCGCGCTCGGTGAAGTGGGGCGTGGGCGGCAAGATCGTCTTCGCCTGGTTCGTCACGTTCCCCGTGTGCATCGGCGGCGGGGCGCTGTTCTTCAAGGCGCTCGTCGCCGCCGGCCTCGCGACCCGCGCAGCCCCCTGAGGAACCCGACCACCGCGTCGCCGATCTCGCGCGGGCGCTCCAGGGGCGCCGCGTGGCTCGCGTCGGCGATCTCCACGTAGCGGGCCCCCGGGATGGCCTCCGCCAGGGCGCGGGAGCACGACGGGGGGCTGAAGAGGTCGCGCCCCGCCCCCAGGACCAGGGTGGGCACGTCCACGCGGGCCAGGAAGGGCGAGACCCGGGTCTCTTGCATGGAGCGCGCCATCTCGAAGAAGGCGCGGACGTCCAGGACCCGGTAGTGATCGAGGTAGGGCGCGAAGTCCTCCCAGTGGCACCGGGTCGGGTGGATGAGGCCCGCCAGGCGGGCCAGGTGGAAGTTCATGCGCAGGGGATTCGCCTGCACGAGTCGCCAGACGGCCTCGAAGGCCGGGTGCCCCTCGACCGCCATACGGTAGATGAGCGGGAAGATGCGGTCCATGCAGGGCACGAAGAAGGTGTCCATGGGCCGTTCGTGGGTCCCGAACATGGGCACAAGGGCCCGGACCCGGTGCGGGTGGCGCTCCCAGTAGGCTAGGACGAGCTGCACGCCGAAGGAGTGGCCCACGAAGACCACATGGCGGGCGCGGACCGCCCGGCGCACCGCCTCCAGGTCCTCCACCAGGTGCGGGACGTCGCAGGTCCGCGGGTCGGCCGCCCGCTCGGAGCCCCCGTGGCCGGGGTAGTCCCAGAGGACCACCGTGTGGGAGCGCGCCAGGCGCGGGGCCAGGTACTTCCAGTAGCTGAAGGACACCCCCACGCCGTTGGAGAGGATGACGGCGGGGCCGGACCCCCGCACCTCGACGTGGAGTCGCTCCCCGGTCGGGGCACGTACGCGGAGGGACCGGACGCCCTTGGCCATGACGGCCGCCATGGTAGCACGGCCGCGAGTTCGCGCGGGATGGCCCGCGAGGGCGCGAAAGATCCCGCGGGCGCCTCGCCGGGGCGCCGGCCCATCCCGCAGCGGGCGGCGCTCGCCGGGGCGCGCGGGGGGGAACGCCCTTTGTCGCGCGGCCCTCGCGATGGGCGCGGGCGCAACGGCAGGGCCGGCGGGCGCGGACCAGGGCGCCGTGTACTGGCCCCTGGTCCCTCTCGTCGCCGGCGTCATCGGGGGCGTCTTCGCCGCCTTCGGGCTCGCCGAGCACCTCTGGCTCCCCCCGGGGGGAGACCCGCGGGCGGTCGATCACCTCCACGCGGCGCGCGGCATCTCCTCGGGCGTGCTGGCCTCGACGGCCGTGGCCGTCTTCGTGTTCCGGCGCCACCGGACCATCCTGGTGGCGCTGGCCTCCGGCTTCGCCTCGGCGGGGGGGGCGGACGGAGACGAGACGGAGCGGCTGCGGGGCTACTCCGGCTGGCTGGTGCAGGCACGCTGGGTCGCCTCGGCCCTGACCCTGGTCCTGGTCCTCTCGGGTTACCTCGGGGGGATCGTCCCGGCGGGGCACCTCGTCCCCCTGGGCGCCCTCGCGCTGGCCGTCGCGGCCTCCAACCTCTTCTGGGCGCGCTCCGCGGCGCGCACCCGCCGGCCCTATCGCGCCATCGTCGCCCAGATCGGGCTCGACCTCGTCCTCCTCACCCTGCTCCTGGCCTGGTCCGGCGGCCTCGGGAATCCCCTCTACGTACTCTACCTCCTCCACGTGGTCGGCGGGGCCATCCTCCTCAGGCCCGTGGACGGCTACCGGGTCGCCGCGCTGTCGGGGGGGCTGGTCCTGGCCCTCGCGGTGGTCCAGGCCGCCGATCGGCTCCCGGGCGGGGGCGGACGGATCCCTCCCCCGGGCGAGGGCGCCTCGGGGGGCCTCTTCCTCGCGGCCCTCCCCGCCGCCTTCTCTGGCGTGATGGGGGCGCTCGCCTTCCTGGCCGCCTCGCTCACCGCGCGGTTGCGCCGCACGGAGGCGGGGGCCCTCCAGGCGGCGCGGCTCGCGGCGGTCGGCGAGCTGGCGGGCCAGGTGGCCCACGAGGTCAACAACCCCGCCACGATCATCTTCGGGAAGGTGTCGCTCCTGCTCTCGGACCCCGAGGTCGCGCTCCCGGCCCGGGTGCGGCAGGACCTGGAGAAGGTCCAGCGGCAGGTGGGGAGGATCACGACCATCACGGGGGGCCTCCTGGCCTACAGCCGGCCGCCGGTGGGGGCGAGGCGGCGGGTGGACCTGAACGCCGTCGCGCGCTCGGCCCTCGACCTGGTCGGGGCCCGGGGCGACGTGGGCCGGGTGCGGATCGACGTCCTCCCCGACGCCCCCCCGGTCCCCGTGCGCGCCAACGTCCACGAGATGGAGCAGGTCGTGCTCAACCTGCTCTCCAACGCCCTGGACGCCATGCCGGAGGGCGGGACCCTGCGGGTGCGCACGGGCCACGAGGGGAATGGGGCGACCCTCTCCGTCTCCGACACGGGCTCGGGGATCGCCCCGGAGCACCTGCCGCGGGTCTTCGAGCCCTTCTTCACGACGAAGCCCGAGGGCAAGGGCACGGGCCTGGGGCTGGCGGTGGTGGCCGGGCTCGTGCGGGGCCACGGGGGATCGGTGCGGGTCGAGAGTCGCCCGGGGGAGGGCACGACGTTCCATGTCGAGTTGCCCGTGGACGCAGGTGGGGAGGCCGCATGAATCGCTATCGCGCGCTGGTGGTGGATGACGAGGCCGACATGCTGGAGGTCTGTCACGACGCCCTGGTGCGTCTGCCGGGGCTGGACGTCGAGACCGAGAGATCCAGCGCGCGCGCCGCCGAACGCCTGCGCCAGGAGAGCTTCGACGTCGTGGTGGCGGACCTTCGCATGCCCCCCCCCGACGGGGTGGCCCTCCTCAGGACCGCGCGGCAGCTCCAGCCCGAGTGCCTCTACCTCCTCATGACCGCCTTTCCCACCGTGGAGGCCGCCGTCGCCGCCATGAGGGAAGGGGCCTTCGACTTCGTCGTGAAGCCCTTCTCCCCGGATGCCCTCGCGGGGGCCGTCTTCCGGGCTCTGGAGAGGCGCCGTCTGACGGACGAGAACCTGCTCCTGGCCCGCCAGGTCGAGGGCTCGCACCGCTTCGGGGAGATCCTGGGCGAGAGCCAGGCCATGCGCCGGGTCTACGACCTGGTGGAGCGCGTGGCGTCCACCCCGACCGACGTCCTCATCGTGGGGGAGTCGGGGACCGGCAAGGAGCTGGTGGCCCGTGCCATCCACGCGCGGAGCGGACGGAAGGGGCGCTTCGTCCCGGTGGACTGCGGGGCCATCCCGGAGAGCCTCCTGGAGAGCGAGTTCTTCGGCCACAGCGCCGGGGCCTTCACCGGGGCCGGGGCCTCCAGGCTGGGGCTCCTGGAGTTCGCCGACGGGGGGAGCTTCTTCCTGGACGAGGTCTGCGAGCTGGCCCCCGCGCTCCAGGCCAAGCTGCTGCGCGTCCTCCAGGAGCGACGAGTGCGCCGGGAGGGGGCCCTGGAGGAGATCCCCGTGGACCTCCGGTTCATCGCGGCGACCAACCGGGACATCGACCTGGAGGTGCGCGAGCACCGCTTCCGCGAGGACCTGTGCTTTCGCCTCAACGTCGTGCGGATCCCCGTCCCGCCCCTGCGCGAGCGGGAGGGGGACCTGGAGATGCTGGTCTCGCACTTCGTCGCGCGCTATGCCCGCGAGAGCGGAAAGGAGGTCCGGGGCGTGGACCGCGACGCCCTCGAGGTCCTGGGCCGCCACGCCTGGCCCGGCAACGTGCGCGAGCTGCAGAACTGCCTCCGGCGGGCCGTGACCCTGACCCGGGGCGAGGTCGTGGAGACGGGGGACCTCCCGGAGGCGGTGGTGGCGGGCCCCGGCGACGCCCACGGCGCCGCCGGGGGCCGCGGCTTCTTCGCCGAGCGGGCGCGGCGCATCCAGGCCTTCGAACGCGAGGCCCTCGCGGCGCTCCTGGAGCGACACGGCGGCGACGTGACCCGCGCCGCCGCCGATTCGGAGCTCCCCCGCGGGACCCTCTACCGCCTCCTGAAGAAGCACGGCATCGAGGCCGACTCCTTCCGCCGCCACGGCCGGCCTTCCCTGCCGACCGCCTGAGGTCGGCGCCCCGCCGCGTCAAGGAATGGCGCCAGGGGCAGCCTGCCGGCCGGGAACGGATCGCGCGGGCGCTTCGTCCGGAGGCGCACCTCCTCCGCGCGCCATTCCCGCCGCTGCGGGGGCGGGATGCGCGGGGCGCGTCGGATCTCGTCGTGGACCTCGGCGGCCGCTACCCCAGACCCGCCTGCCGCATCAGCTCCAGCAGTTCGGCCCGTGGACCTTCTTCCAGCGTCCGGGGCAGCCAGGCACGCAGGTAGGCCACGTCGAGCCCTTCCCGGTTCGCCGCCAGCAGCCTGCGCACGTCCTCCAGGTCCTTGGGGCGGTGGAAGATCATCTTGAGCAACACGAGGTCCTCGGCCGTCGTGAACCACGGGGAGAAGTCGCCCAGGTCGGTGCGACGCCGCCGTTCCAGGACGGCGTGCTGCAGGGGGACCTTGGGGATGAAGACCTCCACCCGGACGTCCTGGAACCACACCCGGAAGTGCCCGTTCTCCCGGGCGTCCCGGGTCATGCGCGCCGCATCCACCGGTAGGGTCCGTGCCTCGCTATCGCGCATGGTGAATCCGTCCCGGGCCAGGGCGTCCGCCAGGTCCTGGGATCGTACCTGCGGGTAGGAGACCAGGACGTCGACGTCCCGGGTGGCACGGATCACCCCGGCCACTCCCATGGCCACCGCCCCGCCGATGGCGTAGGGCAGCCCGAGGGACTCGAACAGGCCGCAGATCTGCCGCGTCGCGTCATGGATTTCAGCCACGCCCTGCATCGGGCCCGGCCCGCTCCCACCACCGCCCGGCGTCGTCGAGGGCCTCCAGCGCCCGCTCGCAGCGCCTGCGCCGCTCGGGATCGAGGGAGTGCCAGATGCGCTCCATGAGGCGCATGAGGTCGAGGAACCGCGCGTAGCGTTCTCCGGGCGAGAGACCCCGGTAGGGGGCGACCTCTTCGTCCGCGATGGCGGCGGGGTCCTCCGGAAGTCCGAAATCCCGGGCGCCCATGACACCCCGAGTATAGTCCGCACCGGGCGCGGGCGCACGCCGTCGCCCTCTTCGAGGTGCAGGCGAACCCCCATGCCCCGGACCTTTCCCCTCCGGGGCATGGTCCGTCATGACATCCACGCCGCCCCTCCCCGGTGACCGGCCGGAGGCCGCCCTCCCGCCGCGTCACGCCCGCGAGACGCACGTCACGCCGGCGTGACACCCATCGCGGCCCCACGACGCCCGTCCCAAGGATGTGGCGGCGCCAGGTCTAGCTCCCCCAGCCCCTTGGTTCCGCGGGCCCGTCCCCGAGGGAGCGGCAAGCCTGCTGCGCCCGACGCCGTCATGCAGCGGGCATCCGAGTCTCGTACTTGCGGGGGGCAGGGGCCCGCGGCCCTCGTCCTGGCCTCCGACGCGGACGAGGAGACCGTGATGACCCACGGGGCGGTGTGGCGCGTGCTCGTCGCGGGTCCGTCCGGCGCGGGCTGGACGCGTGGGCTTTGGGGCCGGCTCGACCCCACGTGCTACGAGGTCGTGGGGCTCGCCGAGGGGGCCAGGGTCCTCGACGCCGTGGTGGACGAGACGCCCGACGTGGTCGTGTTCGGGCTGGGGTCGGGCGAAACCGCGCCGGAGGGCGTCGTCGCCCTGCTCCGGCGCATGCGCCCGGAGGTGCGGGTCATAGCGGTGGCCGAGCGTTCCACGAGCGCGGACGCGGCGGTGGTGGAGGCGGGGGTCTTCTACTACACGGCCTCGCCGTCGGCGGAGGAGGTGGCCCTGGCGGTGGAGGCGGCGGTCCAGTCCATCGGGCGCGCGCGCAAGGGCTCGGGCCGGTGGGGCAGGCCATCATCATGAGGACGCCCGCGGGTTCCATGGGGTCGGCCGCACTGGGGGCGGGCGCGCTCGCCCTGGCCTTCCTCGCCCTCATCGGGCCCGGGCGGGGCGACGACCTTCGCCCCTCGGGCTACCACGAGCTGGGGTGGCGCGGTCGGACTGCGGGGGACAAGGACGACCAGGACCTGGCCGCGACGCTGGTCCTGGAGGGCTCCCGGAGGGAGCTGGGATACTACGTGCACGCCCGCGGCCTCCACGACCTGGACGGCCTGGCGCCCCGGGACCGCATCGAGAGCTTCGCGGGGCCCCGGGACACCTGGTCCGACCGGACGCACGGCGACCTCTACTCGGCCTACGTGGACCTGGGCGGGGACGTGGCCCGTGGACGGCCCCTGGTGCGCCTGGGGCGGCAGTGGCGCTACCGCGCCGAGACCCTCCAGTACGACGGCGCCACCTTCACCCTGCGGCCCCCGCACCCCCCCCGCTTCCTCGGTGGGCTGGAGGTCTCGGCCCTGGGGGGCCTGCCGGTCCACCCCTACGAGGGCAGCCCCGCGGGGGACTGGCTCTACGGGGCCGGCCTGCGCGCCCGGGTGGCGGAGCCCCTGGAGCTGGGCGGCGACTACCTGCGGGTGAGGGAGGCCCTGGCGGACCAGGACGGGGAGGCCCGCCTGGACGAGCTCGTCCAGGGCTCCGCCGTCCTGCGGGCCGGGGAGGACCTGGTGGTGCGCGGGGAGTCGTCCTGGGCCGACGGCCTCTGGCGCCGGGGCTCGGCCCGCGGGAGCTACGACCTCCCGGACTGGGGCCTGGGCCTCACCGGGGCGCTCGTGAGGCAGGAGGAGACCCTGCGCGAGCTGGTGACGGAGGTCTCCCCCGTCCTCCAGGTCCTGGGCGAGCGGCGGCCCTACTCCTTCTACCGGCTCGCGGCCCGCCAGGACCTCGTCCGCGGCCTCCAGGCCGAGCTGGAGGGCACCCTGCGCGACATGGACGACCAGGAGGGCGAGTCGACCTACAACCACGACTACGCCCGCTACCGGGCAGGGCTCCTGAGTCAGGGCCTCCTGGCCGGCCTCGACCTGGACGCCTGGGGCGAGGCCTGGCAGGCCCCCGGCAGCGACGGCGGCGGCGACGCCAGGACCGCCGGCGGCTCGCTGGGCCACGAGCTGCCGCACCAGTTCCGGGTGGAGGCGGGGACGGAATACGCCCTCTACCAGTACGACGAGCTCACGGGCCGGGAGCGCGAGCGCGTCCGGACCTGGTCCGCCCGCCTCGTGCGGCGGGTCCGCGAGGGCTGGGGCCTGCGCCTGGGCTACGCCTTCGAGCAAGGCGAGCTGGAGGACTTCCAGGTAGGGGACCTCTCGGTCCGGAGGAGCTTCTAGTGCGCTCGCCGCGGCGCACCGCCACGGTCATAGGCCTCGTCGCCGCGGCGGCCCTGACCGGCTGCGCCCTACTCGGCCGGGCGATGCAGGAGCCCAAGGGCCCGCTCTCGGTCCCCTTCAACCACCTCGTCCACGGCGAGAAAGCCACCCTGGAATGCGCCAACTGCCACCCCAAGGCGGCGACCTCGGACGAGGCCGGGATGCCCAGGACCCGCCAGTGCCTCCTCTGCCACGGCGAGGGCGTGGTCCCGGGGGAGAAGAGGCTCTACGAGCTGGAGCTGGCGGCCCTGGTCGAGCCCGTGGCCTGGCCGCGGCGTAACGCGCTGCCCGACTCCGTGCGCTTCTCCCACGCCCACCACCTGGAGAAGGCGGGACTCGGATGCGAGGCCTGCCACGGCGACACGGGGCGCTCGCTGGCCGTCCGGACCGCCGAGGCGCGGGTGGGCGAGGCCGACTGCGCGCGCTGCCACACCCGGCGGGACCTGGCCCTGGACGAGTGCTCCCACTGCCACGTGGAGGGCCACGATGCCGAACGCCGGCCCGCCGGCCACGGGTCCGACTGGATCCGGCGCCACGGGACCGCGGCCCGCTCGGGCTTCGCGAGCGCCCACGGGACGGACTGCGCCACCTGCCACCGGGAGGAGACTTGCGCCCAGTGCCACCGGGTCATGGAGCCCGCGAACCACACCCAGACCTGGCGCGAGCGCGGCCACGGCCTCGTCGCCGGCCTGGACCGCGAGTCCTGCACGTCCTGCCACCAGCAGGACTCCTGCCAGCGCTGCCACGAGGAGGTGCGGCCGCGTTCGCACCGCGCGGGCTGGGGCACCACCGCCGAACGGCACTGCCTGTCCTGCCACCCGGGAGACCTAGAGGGGGCGGGCTGCGCGGCCTGCCACCGCGGGACGCCCAGTCACGCGCGGGCCACCGCGCGCCCCTCCTGGCACGTGCCCGGGATGAACTGCCGGCAGTGCCACGGACTCGCGATCCGGCTCCCGCACCCGGACAACGGGCAATCCTGCGCGGGCTGCCACCCGTGAACTAGACATTGGGGAGGACGACCATGCAAACGAACCGACTCGACTCCACGCCCTGGGCGACCCCGTGGGCCCTGGTCGCGGGGCTCGTCCTGTCCCTCGCGACAGGCTGCGACAACATCATCGACGAGGGCGATGACGGGGTCGCGGGGCCCGCGGGCGCGGCGGGGGCCCCGGCGCCCACGCAGGTGGCCCTGGACCCGGCCCAGAGTCTCCCCGGGGTCGTCCTGGCCATCACCGCCGTCTCCGGCGGGACCGGCGCGGGCGGGACGTTCGTGCCAGGCAACACCCTGGCCGTGACCTTCACCGTCAAGAAGAACGACGGCACGGCCCTGCCCATCGAGGAGCTGGACTCCACCGCCATCTGGGTGGCGGGCCCCACGGAGAACTACCAGCGGGTCCTACCCCAGGGGCGGACGACCTTCAGCCTTTCCGACATGAAGACCGTATCGGTGAGGAACGCCGACGGCTCGTACACCTACACCTTCGCCGCGGCCTTCCCGGCGACCTACGGCCCGTCGCTCTACGACACCACCAAGTTCACCACGGGCGAGCTCGCCGGCACGGCCCTCCTGGACGGGACCTACACCGTGGCCATGCGGGCCATCAAGTACTACTACGTGGACAGCACGCGCTACTCCGACGCGGGCCTTGCCACCAAGGACTTCCTCGTGGGGAACGCCACCGCCATCACCGCGCGCCAGGTCGTCAAGGACGACAACTGCAACCAGTGCCACATACAGATCCAGATGCACGGCGGCGGCTACCGGTCGACGAGGCTATGCGTCACCTGCCACACCGCGGGGGCCGAGGACCGCAACTCGACGGACACCGCCGACGCGACCAACGTGACCATCGAGTTCAAGGTCATGATCCACAAGCTCCACAACGGGGTGCACCTGCCCTCGGTCCTGGGCGTCACCACGGACGCCGCCGGCGACCGGGTCTACGGCACTGGGACCGAGTACCGGGTCGGCGGGTCGAGCCTGACGACGTCGCACAACTTTGGCGAGATCGGCTTCCCGGTCTGGCCGAACATGAGCCTCGCCATGCCCAGGGACAAGGGCTATGCCGCCCTCACTTCGCCCAACAGGGCCACGGACGACACCATTCGCAAGGGGGTGACCGCCTGCGACAAGTGCCACGGCGACCCGGACGGCACGGGCCCGCTCACGGCCCCCGCCCAGGGAGGCCTGGCCTACTCCCAGCCCTCGCGGCGCGCCTGCGGCTCCTGCCACGACGACATCGACTGGACGAAGCCCTACAAGGCGAACGACCTCACCATGGCAGCCCAGGCCGACGACTCGGCCTGCGCCGCCACCTGCCACCTGGCCACCGGGACGGCCACGGCGGGCAACCCGCCCGCCACGCCCACCGCGCACCTGCACCCGTTCATGGACTCGGCGGTCAACGCGGGTTTGAATTTCGCCATCTCGGCCGTCAAGAACCAGGCGGGGACGGACCTCACGACGACCGCGGCGGCCGCCGGGGACAAGGTCGAGCTCAGCTTCACGGTCAAGAACGACGCGGGGACCGACGTGGCCCTGGGGTCCCTGGACGCGGCGAGCGCCCTGGTGGTCGGGCCGACGACCAACCGTCAGATCGTCATGCCGTACGCCAGTCCGAATGGGGTCGCCCCCAGCCCCTTCGACTTCGCGGGGCGCCTGGCCTCCTCCAGCACCACCAACAAGGGTAGCATGGGAAAGGTCGTCCCCACGGGGACGCCGGTCACCGAGACCCTGACGGTTCAGTTCACGTCTACCACGGCCTTCTCCGTCACCGGGGGGACGTCCGGCGCCCTCGGGGCGGGGGCCCTGGCCTCCGCCACGAGCACCAACCCCGCGTCCTCGTCCCTCGGCAGCGTCACCCTCAGCTCCGCGGCGGTGGCCCAGACCATCACCGTGGCCTTCAGCTCCAGCACGGCCTTCACCGTCACGGGCTCGGTGAGCGGGGCCATGGGGAGCGGGACTCTCCCCAACGCGACCGGCGCCCCCGCCTCGGGCACCACCTTGAAAGCCGCCACCACCACGCGCTTCGTCTCCACCGACGGCACCGTCGCCTTCATCCTCTCCGTGGGCGACACCGCCTTCGCGAACGGAAACAACATCTACCTCACGGTCTACAAGGGCGCCGCGGCCAACCCGGTCCTCTTCCCCGTCGTCGTGGGGCGGACCGCCTTCGCCACCAACGACCGCTTCTACTACGAGTTCATCGCCCCGGCTGCCACCTACACCTACAAGGTCCCCATGGACCTGCCCCTGGAGTTCCTGGGCGACGGCAACGGCGTCGTGGGGCAGGCCAACCTGGTGGCCGCCAACCTCCCCGTCTACTACGGCCGCCAGGCGGTCTACGAGCGCACGGCCCTGGTGGGGGCCGCCACCACCCTATCGGCGGCGGCCTCGGCCCTGGACCGCTACGTGGACGTGAACGCCATCGACGCGGCCCTGGCCGCGTCGGACTACGTGGTCCTGGAGGACGGCGTGGCCAACCAGGAGGAGTACCTCCAGGTGGGGCGCATCGACACCACCGGTGGCCTCAAGCGCGTCTGGTTCAAGACCCCGCTGCGTTACGCCCACGCCGCCGCCACGAACTTCCAGGAGGCGACCCTCACCTATCGCCAGGAGGGGGTGGACTACACCCTGACCGCCGCCACGGGGACCATCACCTCGGTCGTCGCCTTCGGGAACGGCAACGCCATCGTGATGAACTACCGCACCGAAGGGTCCTTCGGCTGGAAGCGCCGCGCGGGCGATGCGCTCCAGACGACCTACGCCGTCCCCCACAACGACTCGCCGGACCTGGACGACGCCTGGGGCGACTGGTCCGGCAAGACCTACGTGGATGGGACCTATACCGTGGGCATCTGGGGCAGCCGCAGCCTGGACGTCGCGGCCCAGAACGAGGTCCAGACCTATCGCGGCACCTCGAAGTCGGCGACCAAGGACTTCCTCTACGGCACCACGGCCGCCACGGACGGCATCGTGGCCTACGGCCTCATCTCCTCGGCGACCCACTGCGAGGCCTGCCACACCGAGATCCTGTTCCACGGGGGGAGCCGCCGGGGTGCCGACACCTGTCTCCTCTGCCACGGCGTGGCAGGCTCCGAGGACTGGCCCCTCTACAACCCGCCCAGCACGGCGCCAGCCGTGTCCGCCGGGGCGACGCCGGGCGTGACGATCAACTACCGCACGATGCTCCACAAGATCCACCGCGGGGAGTACCTCACCAACGCGAAGACCTACACCGTGGGGGGGAATTCGGGGAGCGCGACCACCTTCGAGGAGGTCGTCTTCCCCGCCATGCCCGGCGGCGTCAAGCACTGCGACAAGTGCCACGGGTCCTCGAACAGCTCGTGGAAGCAGCCCTCGGATCGCACCCACCCGACGGAGCAGACGACGACCCCCACGCGCAACTACAACGCGGTCTGCACCTCGTGCCACGACTCCACCTATGCCTTCGGCCACGTGAGCCTCATGACCTACGGGACCCCCCCGACCTACGAGTCCTGCGCCGCCTGCCACGGGCCGGCCAGGGTCTACGACGTGGAGCTGATGCACAAGAACCGCTAGGCCGGCGTGGTCTCACGGGGAGGGGCGCGGGGGCGTCCTCCCCGGGGACCGGGTCGGCGCCAGGAGGTGTGTACCTTGAAGCCCTTGCGTGTCGAACTCCTCCTGCCCCTGGCGGGCATGGCCCTCAGCACCTGGGTCCTCGCCTCCGCCGAGCAGACCTCGCGTCCCTGGACGCCTCCGGCGGACGTCCCCGGCATCCGCTACGTGGGCGCCGACAAGTGCGGGCTCTGCCACAAGGCCGAGGCCAAGGGGAACCAGCTCGGCAAGTGGGCCGCCATGGACATGGCGCGGGCCTACGAGCGCCTGGCCTCGCCCGAGGCCAGGGAGCTGGGCAAGACCCGTGGGGTGGCGGAGCCCCAGAAGGACCCGCGGTGCCTCCAGTGCCACACCACGGGCCACGGCCTGCCGGCGGAGCGCTTCGCCCCTGGCTTCGACGCCAAGAAGGGCGTGCAGTGCGAGTCCTGCCACGGCCCGGGGGAGAAACACGTCCGCGCCCGGATGGCCGCGGCCTTCGAAGAGGAGGAAGAAGACGCCGGGCCCGTGGAGATCCCCGCCGGCGAGATCCAGCGGCCCACCGCGCCCATCTGCCTGGGCTGCCACAACGAGGAGAGCCCGGGGTTCAAGCCCTTCTGCTTCAAGTGGGCCGCGAGCGCGATCCTGCACATGGACCCCAGGAGGGAGCGCAGTGAGGAAGAACTCGCGCCCTTCCGCTGCTCCGCCGGCGAGGGCTGCACTTGCTGCCGGCAGGCCGAGTGCAGCGCCTCCGGGTGCGAGGGGGCCGGCTGCGGCAAGGGCGGC
>JACQVX010000158.1 GCA_016209495.1 Planctomycetota bacterium | reverse complement strand
GCCCTACCTCGAGCCCCCCGACCTGGCCGACCGGGTCCTGGACCCTTCCACCCTGCGGCGCGCGGCCGCCCACCTGGGGCGCCGTGGCGTACGACTCCCCACCTTCGGCGAGCTGGCGGACCCCACGCGGATCCCGTCCCGGGTGAGGGAGGCCCTGAGGGACGTGGACCCCCAGACCCCCCACCCGCTGAACCTCTTCCGCATCCACTGGTTCAACGAGCCCGGCGGCCGTGGGACGGTGGGCGTGCCCTTCCACCTGGTGCTCCCCGCCTCCCTCACCGGGGTGGAGGCCGAGGTCGTGGTCCTGGTGGGGGCCACCTTCCCCATGATCCAGGCCCACAAGGTCCTGGCCGCCTACGGCTGCCTGGTGCCCCGCCTGGTGACCGGCCGATTCGACCCCGAGCGAAGCTCCGCGTGGTGGCCCTCCACGGGCAATTACTGCCGTGGCGGCGTGGCCGTCTCCCGCATCCTGGGCTGCACCGGCCGGGCCATCCTGCCGGAGGGGATGAGCCGGGAGCGGTTCGACTGGCTGGAGCGCTGGGTGGCGGACCCCGAGCGCGACATCCTGCGGACCCCGGGTACCGAGTCCAACGTGCGCGAGATCTACGAGGCCTGCGACCGCATCGCCCGGGAGGACCGCTCGGCGGTGATCCTGAACCAGTTCAGCGAGTACGGGAACGCCCTGGTCCACTACGCGTGCACCGGGCGGGCGGTGGAGGTGGTGCACGAGCACCTGGAGTCCCGCGGGGGCCCGCGCCGGGCCCGGGCCTTCGTCTCGGCCACGGGTTCCGCCGGGACCATCGCGGCAGGGGACTACCTCAAGGAGCGATTCCCCGGCGGCGCGAACCCGCGGTTCGCCATCGTCGCCCTGGAGGCCCTGGAGTGTCCCACCCTCCTGGCCAACGGCTATGGCGAGCACAACATCCAGGGCATCGGCGACAAGCACGTCCCGCTCATCCACAACGTCATGAACACCGACGCGGTCGTGGCCCTCTCCGACCGCGCCACCGACGCCCTCCTCGTCCTCTTCGGGACGGAGGCCGGCCGTCGCTATCTGGCGCGGCGCCGCGGCGTCCCCGACGAGACCCTGGCCTCGCTCCACTGGCTGGGGATCTCGGGCATCGCCAACGTCCTGGGCGCCATCCAGGCCTGCCGCTACTGGGGCCTGGGCCGTGGGGACGTGGTCTACACCGTGGCCACCGACTCCGCCGCCATGTACGCCAGCGAGGTGGAGCGGGGCCTGCGGGAGCGGCACCCCGAGGGTTTCGGGGAGGTGGAGGCCGCCGAGACCTGGGGCCGTCACCTGGCCGGGGCAGGCCCCGCGCGCCTGCGCGAGCTCACCCACGCGGACCGGCAGAGGGTCTTCCAGCTCGGCTATTACACCTGGGTGGAGCAGCGCGGGGTCTCCCAGGCCCACTTCGACCAGCGGCGCGAGGCGGGCTTCTGGGCCGAGATGCGCGAGCGCCACCTGGGCGCCTTCGACCGGCTCGTGGCGGGATTCAACGCGGAGGCCGCCTCGGCCCAGCCCGCCCGATAGGGGCCCCTCAAGAAGCACCCGACGGCCTGCCGATGAATAGATCGGTGGGGCGCGCGTCACGCCACGCCCCGAGGGCCCCCGATGCGGAAGGTCTGCGTCGTCACCGGGAACCGCGCCGAGTACAGCCGCGTGCGCTCGGTCCTCCGGGCCGTCCAGGCCCACCCGGCCCTGGAGCTGGTCCTCGTGGTCACCGGCGCCCACCTCCTGGACAGGTACGGCCACACGGTGGACGAGATCGAGGCCGACGGCTTCCCGATCCACGAGAAGGTCTACCTCATGGTGGAGGGCGAGAACCCCGTCACCATGGCCAAGTCCACCGGTCTGGGGATCATCGAGCTGGCCACGGTATTCCAGAAACACCAGCCGGACGTGGTGGTGGCCCCGACCGACCGCTTCGAGACCCTGTCGGTGGCCGTGGCCGCCGCCTTCCTCAACATCCCCGTGGCCCACATCCAGGGCGGCGAGGTGACCGGCTCCATCGACGAGAGCATTCGCCACGCCATCACGAAGTTCGCCCACCTGCACTTCCCGGCCACCGCCGAGAGCGCGGCGCGCATCGTCCGCATGGGGGAGGACCCGGCCACGGTCCACATGGTGGGATGTCCCGCGAGCGACGTCCTCCTGGAGACGCCGCTGGGGAGCCGCGCGGAGGTCCTGCGGGAGCTGAACAGGCTGAAGAAGGAGCCGGACCGCGCCCTGGACGAGGAGGCCCCCTTCCTGCTCGTGGTCCAGCACCCGGTCACCACCGAGTTCGGGACGGGCTACGAGGCGGTGCGGGAGACCCTCGAGGCCGTGAGCCACGTGGGCGTGCAGACCGTGTGGCTATGGCCCAACGCGGACGCGGACTCGAGGAACATCGTGAACGGCATCCGCCGCTGGACCCTGGAACACGGGAGGGGCGAGATCTACACCTACCGCCACCTCGCCGGGCCCGTCTTCACGCGGCTGGTGGCCCACGCGGCCTGCATGGTCGGGAACTCCAGCGCCGGCATCCGCGAGTCCTGCTACTTCGGCACCCCGGTGGTCAACGTGGGGAGCCGCCAGAGCGGTCGGGAGCGCGGCCGGAACGTCCTGGACGTGGAGCAGGATCGGGAGCGCATCGAGGTGGCGGCTCGCGCCCAGATCCAGCGGGGCCGCTACTCGCCGGAGTACGTCTACGGGAGCGGCGAGGCCGGCCACCGCATAGCCGAAGTGCTCGCCACCGCCGACCTGAGCCGCGTCCAGAAGCGCATCGCCTACTGAGCCCGTCGCGGCCACCCCCCGCCCCCGCGGGACCAGGGAAAGCCCATCCCCTTTGAACCTGCTGGACGCCTTCCTGCTCGGTCTCATCCAGGGCGTGGCCGAGTGGCTGCCCATCTCGTCCTCCGGCCACCTGGCCCTCTACCGGCAGTTCCGCGAACTGCACGTCCCGATGGCCTTCGACGTGGCCCTGCACCTGGCCACCGCGGCGGTGACCCTGTGGGTGTTCCGCTCGGACGTGGCGGGCATGGCCCGGGCCCTCGTACGGCGGGACCTGGGTTCCCCGGAGGGGCGGCTGGCGATGACCATCGTCCTGGCCTCCATCCCCACGGCGATCATCGGCCTGGCCCTGCGCGGGCCGGCAGAGGCCCTGGAGGAGCGCCCCATGGCCCTGGCGGCGGCCCTCCTGGTCACGGGGGCGCTGCTCCATGGCGCGGACCGCGGCGGCGGCCAGGGGGACTGGAGCTGGTGGCGGGCCCTGCTCGTGGGCGTGGCCCAGGGACTGGCCGTGACCCCCGGCATCTCCCGCAGCGGGGCCACCATCGCCTGCGCGATCTACCTGGGCGTCGAACGGGACCGCGCGGCGCGCGCCTCGTTCCTCATGGCGGTGCCGGCCATCGCGGGGGCCGCCATCCTCACCGCCCGGGACCTGGAGGGCGGCGTCCCCCTGGACCTCTTGGCGGTGGCCACGGCCACCGCCGCGGCCGTGAGCCTGGTCTCATTGCCCCTGGTCCTGGCGGTGGTGCGCCGGCGGCGCCTGCGGGTTTTCGCCTGGTGGTGCTGGGCGGTGGGCGGCTCCGCCCTGGCCTGGTTCGGGATGCACTAGCCATCGGACCCGTGCCGAGTAGAATGCCCGCCCCTACGATGCGATTCAGCGAGTGGCCCCTCAAACCCGAGTTGCTCCGCGCCCTGGACGAGATGGGCGTGGTAGAGCCTATGCCGATCCAGGCGCTGGCCATTCCCAGGATCCTCGACGGTCACGACGTCATGGCGAAGGCGGAGACCGGCACGGGGAAGACGCTGGCCTTCGGCGTCCCGCTCCTGCAGTCCGTCGACGCCCAGCGTGTGGCGGTCCAGGCCCTGATCCTCGCCCCCACCCGGGAGCTGGCGCAGCAGGTGGCCGGCGTCCTGGAGACGCTCGGCCGCCACCTGCGGATCACGGTGGGGCTGGTGGTGGGCGGGGTCAAGGTCCGCGAGCAGGTCCTCGCCGTCTCCCGCGGCTGCCAGGTGGTGGTGGGGACCCCTGGCCGCGTCCTGGACCTCCTGCGCTCCCGCTACCTCAACCTCGGCTGGGTGGAGTGGCTGGTCCTGGACGAGGCGGACCGCATGCTGGACATGGGTTTCATAGACGACGTCCGGAAGATCATGGAACAGGTCCCCGGCGAGCGCCACACGGTCATGTGCAGCGCGACCTTCCCCGCCCCCCTGGCGCGCCTGGCGCGGCAGCACATGCGCGCACCGGAGGAGCTGGCCACCTCCCGTGGCCTGACCACCGTCGCCCAGATCGCCCAGAGCTACGTGCGCGTGAGCACGAGGGGGAAGCTCATCGCCCTGCAGGGCTTGCTGGAGCGGGACCCCTCCCACACCTACCTGGTCTTCTGCAACACCAAGCGAGAGGTCGTGCGGGTCGACCGGGAGCTTTGGGCCCGGGGCTACAACGTCATGGCCATCCAGGGGGACATGGAGCAGAGCCTTCGATTCAAGGTCCTGGAGGCCTACCGGGCGGGCGGCGTCCGCGCCCTCATCGCCACCGACGTGGCCTCCCGGGGGCTGGACATAGACCACATCGATCACGTCATCAACTTCGACATGCCCGACGAGCCGGAGGATTACCTCCACCGCATCGGCCGGACGGGCCGGGCGGGTCGCAGCGGCGTGGTCATCAGCCTGGTGACCCCCGAGTCCCGCCGCGACCTGGAGCGGATCCGCAGTCGCACGGGCTGGGACATCCGCGAGAATCCCTGGCAACCTCCGCCGGGCGGAGACGACCGCCCGACCGAGCCGCCTCGCCGTCACCGGGGACGAGGCGGACCCCAAGGGGTCCGGCCGGCCGACGGGAGGAGACACTTCGGGACGAGGCAGGCCGAGTCGCGCGGACCGGCCCCTGGGGGTAACGAACGCCGGCGCCGCCGCCGTGGGGGCGGGGGCGGCGGGCGAGGGACGGGCGCCTACTAGTACATCCCGACCGCCCGCTCCGCGCCATCTGGCTCCGGGTTCTTGCCAGGTGAGGCGCTCGCCCACAGGTCCAGCCCTCCACGACGCGCGCCGCACGGGCGCGCATCCCCCCCCTCTCTTGCGACCCTGGATTTGCGCGGCTCCCGCGACGACGGCACATGAGTTGAGCCCGTATCCATCACTTCCGACTCGAGACGCGAGGGGCAGGATCTCCCCCCTTGCCCCTCGCATGAGAGGAGGGGTCACGCCCCGTGACCCCTCCTCTCTACCCCTCCCCGATGTCCCGGTTCCGGGTCCGCCCACGACCCGGAATCGTCATTGACATTTTCACAATAGTGAATATACTTCGGTCACTCCCGCGCTCGCTCCCGGAAGTGCAGAGCCAGCGCGGGCTTTTATTTGGGCCGAGTTTTCACATAGGTGAAATTTTGCGCACGGACGGGAAATCTAGACTCACGGGCAAGAGCGGGACGCCCCTGGTGGTAGCCATTCTCCTGGCCCTCGCCGGGAGCTTGGGCCTGGCGATTCACGCCGCGTGGACCCCCACGTCCACACCCGCGGGCACGCCCACGGCCACGTCCGCGCCCACGTCCACGTCCGCTCCCACGCCCACGTCCGCGCCCGCGCCCACGTTCACGTCCGCTCCCACGCCCACGCCCACGTCCACGTCCACGTCCGCGTCCGCGCCCACGTCCACGTCCACGGCCACGCTCGCGTCCACGTCGTCGGCCACGCTCGCGTCCACGCCCACGCCTACGCCCCACCCGGACGTGCGGCTCCTCGCGGCCGGCGAGGAGCTACTCCTCCCCGAGGAAGAGCGCCAGGCCTGGATCACCCCCTCCTGGCGGCCCGGGGACGCCTGGGTCGTGGAGACCTACTATCGCAACGACGCCTCCCCCGACCCGCGCTCCACCTGGCGGGGCCCACTCCGGTGGCGCTTCCGGGTCGAGGAGGAGCGCGCCCTGGACGGCCTGGCGGTCCTGGAGTTCTCCGTGGAGAGGGAGCGCGAGGCGGCCGAGGAGGAGGCGTTGCGCGAGGCGCGCCGGGAGGCGGAGGAGGAGGCGGGGGACCCCCGGATGGCCGAGGCCCCCGAGCCCCCCTCCCGCTTCGTCGTGGCCCGGGACACCTACCGCCTGCTCGCGGCCCGCACCTGGCGCCGGGAACAAGGCGAGTTCAGGCCGGTGGAATACGTCTATCACGTCCCTCGCTCCGGTCGGGACGGCTCCGACCGCCGCTCGGGGGCGGCCTCGGCGGACCACACCCTGGTCCCCTTCGAGCTGCCCGACTTCACGCGCCCGGGCGTGGTGATGGAACGGGGCGAGGGCCCGGACCTGGAGCTCACGCTAGGCGGGATGCCGCGGATCCGCGCGCCCGAGCGCCTCACGCCCCTGGGGCCAGGCTACATCAAGATCGAGTTCGACCGGCCGGGCGACGGGACGCGGGTGGCCCAGCGTTGGGCCCAGGGCGACGCCCGGTGGCCGGTGACCAGTTTCACGGCAACGACCCGCTCGTTCCGGGTCGAGGGCTGACACCCAGGGGAAGATCGACAAGGAGAGGATGGAATGGGACGCAGCATGCAGGTCGTAACGGTCGCACTCCTCGCCACCAGCGGGGCGGCCGCCGAGGAGATCCGCCTGGCGGACGTAAAGGTGGTCGCGGGCGAGTCGGAGGCCCAGGCCACCTACATCCCCTGGTCCGGCGACTGGTGGAACCAGGACGACGCCAAGCTGGGCTTCGGCTGGGCCGGTCCCGAGCGCACCTACACCTACGAGGAGCGCACGGACGGGACGGGCGCCGCCGCCAAGAAGGTATACGAGTTCAAGCGCAACGACAAGTGCCCCGAGGCGGACCTGGCGCCCCTGGCCAAGTATGACCTCTACGTCCAGCGGCGCTACGGGAAGGACCCGGAGAGCGCCCTGCTGGAGCTGAAGGGGGACCCGGCCAAGGACTTCTTCCACCACGTCTATGGCGAACGCCGCGAGAAGTTCGACAAGGACGGGGTCTCCTACTCCTGGTGGGGGCACTGCAACGGCTGGGCGGCGGCGGGCATCATGGAGCGCGAGCCCCTGAGCGACATCATCGCCAAGGACGTGCGCTTCGAGGTGGCCGACCTGAAGGGCCTGCTCACCGAGAGCTACTTCGGCGTGGAGTCGAGCTTCACCGGCCGCCGATACAACAAGCCCCCGAAGCACTACGAGGAGGGATACCCCAAGGCCAAGGAGCTGCTGGAGGCCCTGGACAAGCTGACCCCGGACCAGCTCAAGGACCGCAAGGGCGAGTTCGTGGAGTGGTACGAGAAGGTCTTCGAGCAGAAGCTGGACGACGCGACGCGCGCCCGCGTGGAGCCCAAGGCCTTCCGGAAGCCCCTGGAGCGGTTCCGCGACTTCTATGACCGGACCTACACCGAGGCCTTCAAGGACATCCGGCCCGACGTGTTCCACCGGATCCTCCTCACGATCATCGGGAAGAACGGCGGGGCCCTGGTCTTCGACACCTCGGCCAACGAGCAGGTCTGGAACTACCCGGCCTACGCCTACAAGACGCGGCTGACCCACAAGGAGGACTTCACCGACAAGGACGGGAACGCCCGCAAACGCTACACGGTGGAGACCTCGGTCCGCTTCGCCACCGACGGGGTGGACGAGAGCGTCCTGGGGGTGAAGAGCTTCGAGAACCACTACGGCTACGAGCTGGTGACCGATACCGACGGCCGCCCCGTGGACGGGGAGTGGACGGGCCCCAGCGTGGACCAGCACCCCGACTTCGCCTGGGTCCCGCTCAACAACCCCTACGGCCCGGACGACGAGGAGAACTACAAGCTCGAGTACCGGCGGCTCAAGGGCATCCTGCCCCTGTTCAACACCGCGAAGGACAAGGAGCGCATCGTGTTGAAGCTCCAGCTCCCGGACGGGACCCGCTTCCGCTCCGACGAGCGCCGCCCCAAGGGCGAGGTGCGCACCTGGTCGAACCCGGTCAAGGTCCTCACGGGCCAGGACCTGATCCTGGACCTGGCGAAGGAGGGCGGGTTGCGCTCGGACTGGACCGCCCGCTACTACGCCCAGGAGATGGAGTCCCACTGGGGCGGGGCCGCCACCGTACGGCGGGACGCCCCGGTCCTCCTGGACAGGAACACCTGGTTCGGCGGCTACGATTCGGACGTCCGGTTCGCCGAGCCGGGCCGGAAGATGGTCGTGGCCAAGCTGGCGAGCCGCAACGGCCGGCTCCTGGCCTGGGACGAGATCACCGTCCTGGTGGAGACCGCCCCGGCGAACGCGCCGGCCCCGGCCGCGCCCGCTACTCCCGCGGCGACCACGAGCGCGCCCTAGGGCCGCGAGGGAGGCGTCCGGTGCGCACCTACGCCTGGATCGCGGCGCTCGTGGCTTCCTCGGCGCTGGGAGAGGGAGAGACGGGGCCGCCGGCCTCGCCCGGCCGTTACGCGCTGCACAAGTACTCGGACAACCTCCAGGTCGTCTTCGACGCAGCCACGGGGCGCGTCTACGAGGTGGAGGACCTGGAGTCGGTGCGCTGCATCGACCCGGTGGCGGCCACCGTCACCACTCGGCCCATGACCCGGGTCGGCGACACCCCGCCCGAGACGGCCCCGCCGGGGCCGGGGCCGGACGCCACGACCCGCGTGGGCGCCGCCCAGGCCGTCCTGGACGCCCTGACCCGAGGCGACGCCGAGGGGTTCCGCAGGATGGTGACCCGGCGGATCCAGGCTCGCCACGGCGAGGACTTCGACGAGTGGTTCGCGGTCTGGAGGAGGGAGTGCGAGGGCATGAACGCGGAGGCCTTCGCCGAGCGCGCCCGGTGGAGCCTCGAGGACGGGGTCTGGAAGATCGACGAGAACTGAGCCATCATGCCCGCGCCATGGGCAAGGGCACGACCGAGGAGCGTTTCGAGCTCGTGGGCGCCGGTGGCGTCCGCATCGCGTGCCGCTCCTGGACTCCCCCCGCGGCCCGCGCCACCCTGGCCCTCGTCCACGGCCTGGGCGAGCACTGCGGGCGCTACGGGCACCTCACCGGACGCCTGGCCCGCGAGGGCTTCGCGGCCTACGGACTCGACCATCGGGGGCACGGCCTCTCCGGCGGCCGCCGGGGGTGCCTGGGTCGATTCTCCGAGCTGACCGGAGACCTGGGCGACTTCCTGTCGGAGCTTCGCCGGCGCGCCCCGGGGCCCCTGGTCGCCTACGGCCACAGCATGGGGGCCGCCATCCTCCTCCGGCGCCTCCTGGACCACGACGATGGCCTCTCGGCGGCGGTGGCCAGCGCCCCGCCCCTGGAGATCCCCATGGAGGTCCCGTGGGTCAAGCGGGCCCTGGCCCCGGTCCTCTCGACCGCTGCACCCTGGCTCACCCTGGACAACGAGATCACGAGCGACATGCTCTCCCGCGACCCCGAGGTGGCGCGCTGGACCGACGAGGACCCCCTCGTGCACCACCGCATCAGCGCACGCCTCTACACGGAGCTGGTCGCCTCGGTGGAGGAGGTGAAGGGCCGGGCCGGCCCCTTCCCCTGCCCGCTGCTCCTGGTCCACGGCGAGGACGACCCCATCGCCTCCGTCGAGGGGACCCGGGCCTTCCACCGGCGGGCCGACTGTCCCCGCGGCAAGGCCCTCCTCACGTACCCCGGCTACCGCCACGAGGTCCACAACGAGCGGGGCCGGGACCGGCCCCTGGACGAGGTGGCCGCCTGGCTGCTCTCGCAGGTGGGCGCCGCCGCCAGGACGTGAGGGCGCGCCTCGCACCGCTCGCCCTCCTCGCCGCCCTCGCCTCGGCGTCTCCCCTCGCCGCCCTCGACGATGCGGCCGTCGAGGAGGCCGCGCGTTCGCTCGTCGGCGGGGTGGAGGCCAAGGTGGACCCGGGTGAGCTCTCCCGCCGGGTGGGCGCGGCCCTCGAGGCGGTGGACCCGGCGACCCTCTCCCCGGAGGGCTGGGCCGGCTGGCGGCTGCTGGAGGCGGCGACCATCCTCCGCCCCGACCGGCTCCGGGAGCCCGGGCGACTCTGGCCCGTGGCCCCCGAGGGGCCCGCGGGCCGCGAGGCCTACGAGGGCCTGCTCCGAGACTGGCACCTGCTGCCCATGGACGCCGAGGACCTCAGGGGCCTGGGCCGCGAGGTCTGGGACCAGACCCGTGCGGCACTGGAGGCGCAGGCCGCCCGCATGGCCCCGGGCCGGGGCTGGAAGGCCCTGGCCCGGGAGATGACCGAGGACCGCCCGGGGGCGGACGAGGTGGTGGCGCTCTATCGGCGGGAGGTGGAGCGGGCGGAGTCCTTCGTCCGCGAGCAAGGGCTGGTCACGGTGCCCGCGGTCCCCTGCGTCGTCGAGCTGGGGCGGGAGGAGGGGCTCTACCCCTTCGCACGCTACGGGTCCAGGGGCTTCGGCGCGGACTATAGCGGCACCCTCTGGGCCACGGTCCCGGAGGCGGACCGCCCGTCGTGGGAGGTGGAGGAGCTGCTCCGCGGCCAGCACCGCTCCTGGGTGCGCTGCGTGGCCCTCCACGAGGCGGTGCCGGGCCACCACCTCCAGCGCGCGGTGGAGTTCTCCGCGGCGGTCCCCCCCCTCTGGAGGCTCGTCCCCTCCACGGTGACGGTGGAAGGCTGGGCCCTCTATGCCGAGGACCTCATGGACCGGGCCGGCTACTTCGACGGGGACCCGGAGGGGCGCCTGGCCATGCTGCGCATGCGGCTCTGGCGCGCGGCCCGCGTCCTCCTGGACACGGGCCTGCATTGCTTCGGGGAAGACACGACCTCGGCCGAGCGATTCCTGGTGGAGGAGGTGGGCCTGGAACCAGCCAATGCCCGCGCCGAGGTGCGCCGCTATCTCGCGAGCCCCACCCAGCCCGCCTCCTATGTCCTGGGCTGGCGGCTCCTCTCGGGGTTGCGCGCCGAGCTCGCGGGGATGGACGACCGCGCCTTCCACGACCGCGTCCTGGCCTGCGGCTCGGTCCCCCTCAGCGTGAGTCGGGACCTGCTCCTGGGTCGGAGCCCCCGCTGGAACTAGTCCAGGACCTCGCGTATCCGACGAGGCAGGGTCTCGGAGCGGAAGGGCTTCTCCAGGAGGACTGTCTCGCCCCCGGAGGCCGGCGGGACCGCGCCGGCCGCGCCCGGGGCGACCGGGAATGCGAGCGTCCCGCCCATTGACAAGACGGCCCGCGCGGATACAAGGAGCCCATGCGCCGCGCGGCCGCCATCCTCGCCCCCGTCTTCCTCGTGGCCGTCCTGGCGCCCGTGCTCCACGACCACGCCCTCCAGGCGGGCTGCGGCCTGCCGGTCGGCGACCACGCCCTGGGCGAGTGCGCCGAGCTCGCCCCGGCGGTCAGCGTCCCGCACCTCCCCTGCCTGGCCTGCCAGGTGGCCCAGGCCCCCCTGGCGACCCCCGCCGCGGCGGGGACGGCCCGCGCGCCGGCGGCCACGGAGGGCGCGGCGCCTCAAGGCCCGGCCCTCGCGCCCGCGGCCCTCCTCGCGGCTCCGGCCGGCGCGCGCGCCCCTCCCTCGCGCTCCTAGTCCCCCCGTCGACCCGCCGCGGCGCGCATGGGCGCGCCCTCTTGGTTCAAGCACGCAGGGGCCCGAAGAGAGAGCTTCTCATGCGTAGATCTTCCATCGTTGTCGCCGCCTGCGCCCTGGCCCTCCCCGGGCCGGCGCGCGCCCAGGCCACGGACCCGGAGCTGGACCGCGTCCTGGCGGAACAGGAGGCGGCGGACCTGGCGGACGAGGTGCGGCGCCTCCGGGCGCGGGTGGAGGCCCTGGAGTCCAGGCCCGCCTCCCCCACGGCCCTCAACCCTCGCATCACGGTCTTCGGGGACTTCCTGGGGACCCACACCCCCTCGGGCCGCCTGGGGGAGTCCGCGCGCGGGTCCGAGCCGGGCCGGACGGCGGCCGGCGACCCGGTGCTGGTCCCGACCACCTCCACGCCGAACGACAGCCGCTTCAACCTGCGAGAGGTGGAGGTGGACCTGCGCACGGCCATCGACCCCTACGCCGACGGCGTGCTCATCCTGACCACCGAGAGCGAGTCCCCGGGCGAGTTCGAGACCTCGTTCGAGGAGGGCTACGCCACCCTGCACCGGCTCCCGGCGGGGCTGGTGGGCAAGGTGGGCCGCTTCCGCACCGAGTTCGGGACCACGAACCGGCTCCACACCCACGACCTGCCCCACCCCACGCGCCCCTCGCCGCTGGTGGACTTCCTGGGCGCGGAGGGCGACATCCAGCACGGCGTCTCGGCGGCCTGGCTCGCCCCCGGCACGCCCCTGGAGGTGGTCCTGCAGGGGCTGGACGGCGAGAACGAGGCGGTCCTGGCCGGGCCCGCGGCGCGCCGGCTCGCGGGCCTGGGCCGCGTCCGCTGGTCCACGCCCGTGGGCCTGGCCGGCTACGCGGCCCTGGGGGCCTCCACCCTCGCCGGGTCCCGCGACCCCCGCGGCGACGAGACGGCGACGCTCACCGGCACGGACCTCCTCCTGCAATGGCGGCCGAGCACCTGGCGCTCGGCGGCGGCCCTGGTGGAGACCTGGTATCTGGATAGCGAGCGGGCCTCCGGCCCCGACCCGCACCCCTTCGGATGGTCGGCGTGGCTGCAGGTCCAGCCGGCCCTGCGCTGGTTCGCCGGGGTGCGCTACGACGAGAGCGAGTTCACCGGCGGCGTGGACCACGACGAGCGCTGGACCGGCGGGGCCTACGCCTCCTGGTACACGACCGAGTTCCTGCGCGTGCGCGCGGGCTGGGAGCACACCGAGACCGACTTCGGGTCCGGGGCCCAGGGCGAGGACACCGACGCCCTCTACGGCCAGCTCACCTTCGTCTTCGGCTCCCACCCCGCGGAGCCCTTCTGGGTGAACCGATGAGCGAGCGACCGGAGGTTGCGAGCGAGCAATGAGCCCCTGCCTGGACGTCCTTTTCCTGGCCGTGTCTCTGGCCGGCGCGGCCTCGCCCCTGCGCGTGGTGTCCACCCTCCCCACCCCCGGCGAGATCGCCCGCGAGGTGGGGGGAGACGAGGTCCAGGTGGAGGTCCTGGCCCAGGGCTGGTCCGACCCCCACAGCATCAGCCCCACGCCCGCCCTCATGTCCCGGGTGCGAGAGGCGGACCTCTTCCTGGAGATCGGCCTGGGGCTGGAACTCTGGGCCGAGCGGGTCATCGAGGGGAGCGGGAACCCGCGAATACGCCCGGGGCAGCCTGGCTGGTGCCGCGTCACCGACGGGCTGCCGAGACTGGAGGTCCCCACGCGCGTGGACCGCTCCGAGGGGGACCTGCACCCCGACGGGAACCCCCACATGTGGCTGGACCCCCTCTACGTCCGGCGCATGGCGGAGGCGGTGGAGGCGGCCCTGGCGCGGCTCCGCCCGGAGGCCGCGGCCGGATTCGCCGAGCGCCGCGCCGCCTTCCAGCGGAGGCTGGACGCCGGCCTCTTCGGCGAGGAGCTGGTGGGACTGGTAGGGGGGGACCGACTGGCCCGCGCCGCGTGGAACGGCGGCCTGGAGGGACTCCTGGCGCGACCCTACAAGGGTGCGCCGCTGGCGGACCGGCTGGGCGGCTGGCTCGCGCGCGCCCGCGCCCTGGCCGGTCGGACGGTCATCGTGTACCACAAATCCTGGGTCTACTTCGCCCAGCGCTTCGGGCTGGAGGTGGTGGGCACCGTCGAGGAGAAGCCCGGGATCCCGCCCTCCGCGGCCCACCGCGAGCGGCTCTGGGCGCTCTCGCGCGAGCGCGGCGTGCGCACCATCGCCTACGAGGCCTGGTACGACGCGCGGATCCCGCGGCTCCTGGCCGAGGAGACGGGGGCCCTGGCCGTGGAGGTCCCCCTGGAGATCGGCGGCGTACCGGAGGCGACGGACTACTCCACGCTCCTGGACACGATCCTCGCGCGCCTGGCCGGCGACGGCGGCGGCTAGTTCCCAGGTCCCCAGGTGCCCCACTCCCTGGACTACCTCTGGTGGCCCCTGGCGGCCTGCCTGGTCCTCACGGGGATCCATTCCTACCTGGGGCACCACGTCCTGGCCCGCAAGGTCATCTTCGTGGACCTGGCCCTGGCCCAGATCGCCGCCCTGGGCGCCACCTTCGCCTTCCTCCTGGGCTTCCACCCCGAGTCGCCCCAGGCCTACGTCTTCTCCCTCTCGTTCACCTTCCTGGGCGCCGCCGTCTTCGCCGCCACGCGGATGCGCCACGAGCGCATCCCTCAGGAGGCCGCCATCGGGATCGCCTACGCGGTGGCCACGGCCGCGGTCATCCTCCTGGTGGACGCGGCCGACGACCCCCATGGGGCGGAGCACATCAAGGACCTGCTGGCGGGGAACATCCTCTGGGTGAGGCCCGCGGACGTCCTGAAGACCGCCGCCCTCTACGCGGCGGTGGGGGCCTTCCACCTGGCCTTCCGCCGCCGGTTCCTGGCCATCTCCCTGGACCCGGTCGCCGCCGAGGCGTCGGGTGTCCACGTCCCCCTCTGGGACTTCCTCTTCTACCTCTCCTTCGGCCTGGTCATCACCTCCTCCGTCGCCATGGCGGGGGTGCTCCTCGTCTTCGCCTACCTCATCGTCCCTCCCGCCATCGCCAGCCTCCTGGCCACGGGACTGCGCGCGAGGCTCGCCCTCGGGTGGACCGTGGGGACGGTGGTCTCCTTCGTGGGGCTCCTGGGGTCCTACGACCGGCCCAGCGGACCCACCATCGTCTGCCTCTTCGGCGCGGTCCTGGTCCTGGTCGCTCTGGCGCACTACGTGGCGCACTCGGAACGCCCGGCGAGGGCCCTCTTCCGCGTGGTGGCGGGGGCGGGCGGCTCGGCGGTCCTGGTCATCATCGCCTACGCCCTCTCGGTGGGCGTTTTCGGCCACGAGGGCCACGAACACCAGGGCCCCGCGCCGGGCTCGCCGGTCCCGGAGCGGGACCGCCACGCCGAGGCCGCTCATGCCCTGCGCGAGGGCCCCCCGGCGGCGCGGCTGGAGGGGGTCCGCGTCCTGGCGGAGCCCGGACACCCGGAACACCTGGAGGCCCTGTGCGAGGCCCTGGAGGACCCCTCCGCCGAGGTCCGTCTGGCTGCGGCGGAGGGCCTGGGCCGGCTGGGAGACCGGCGCGCGGCCCCACACCTCTTCCGCCGGTTCGACCGGGAGCCCCACTGGGACCTGCGGCTGGCCCTGGCCCGCGCCCTGGCGGCCCTGGGCCACCGGGAGGCCAGGGCCCTCCTGGAACGGGTGGCCAACGAGGCCCCGGAGCCCTTCACCCGCGAGGAGGCCCAGGAGCTCCTCGGCGAGGGCCGGCGTTGACACATCGGCGCCCCCGTCGATAATCGGCCCGCTTGAGCCCCTACGGAGCCGGGATCCGCCACCTCTTCCCCGCCCTCCAGCGCACCCGGCGCGGCCTGCCGCCGGTCTACCTGGACAACGCCTGCATGACCCTGCGCCCCCAGGCCGTGATCCAGGCCATCCACGACCACTACTCGCGCCACCCGGCCTGCGGCGGGGAGCGCTCCCGCCACTGGTTCGCCGACGAGGTCATGGAGGGGGTGCAGGCCAGCCGGGAGCGGTTGCGTCGCTTCCTCAACGCCCGGAGCGAGGCGGAGGTGATCTTCACGCGCAACACCACCGAGGCCCTGAACCTGGTGGCCCGGGTCCTGGACCTCCCCCGCGGCTCGGTCATCCTCACCACCGCCTTCGAGCACAACTCGAACTTCCTCCCGTGGAAACTCATCGAACGCTCGGAACGGGCCCGCACCCGCCGCTGCCACGTCTGCCACGCCCCCCAGGGCAAGGAGGTGCGGGTGGAGGTCCTCCCCTGCGGAGAGGACAACCGCTTCGACCTCGCGGCCTTCGAGGCGCGCCTGGCGGACGAGCGGGTCCGGGTCGTGGCCCTCCCGGCGGCGGCCAACCTGAATGGATACCGGCTCCCCCTGGGGGAGGCCATCGCGGCGGCCCGGCGAGTCCGCGGGGACTCGCTCATCGTCGTGGTCGACGCGGCCCAGGCGGTCCCCTACCGGCGATTCGACGTGCAGGGGGCGGACGACGCCGATTTCCTGGCCTTCTCGGTCCACAAGATGGGCGGTCCGGCCCTGGGGGTCCTCTACGCCCGCCGCGAACACCTGGTCTCCCTGGGCCAGTTCCTGGTGGGGGGGAGCACGGTGGTGGACAAGGTCTACCACGACCGGGACTGGGTCGAGGACGCCCCGCCGCGCAAGTTCGAGGCGGGGCTTCAGGACTACGCCGGCATCGCCGCCTCCCGGTCGGCGGTGGACTTCCTGGACGAGCGCATCGACGGGATCTACGACCACCTCCTCCCCTTGAACCGCGTCCTCACGGAGGCGGTCCTGGAGCTGGAGGAGGCGGGCGTGGCGCGGCTCATCGGACCACGCGAGCCCGAGGCGCGCGGGTCCATCGTGAGCCTCCTGGCCCCCCGGGACTGGATCGACCGCGTCCTGGCGCCCGCCCTGGACGCGCAGAACGTCATGTGCCGGACGGGGGAGTTCTGCGTCACCTCCTGGTTCCGCTGGAGGGGCATCGACCCGCGGGAACGGGCCGGGGTCCGTTTCTCCTTCTACGTCTACAACACCCTCGAGGAGGCCGAGCGAGTGGCCGGCATCCTGCGCACCGTCACGGCGCGGACCCCCGCCACGGCCTGAGCATGTCCCCCGCCTCGGAAGACCTGCCGGTGGACCTCCTGGAGGACGCCGACGGCCCCGGGGGTCCCACCCCCGCCGAGGTGGACTACTGGCGGACGCTGGAGCGCGCGGGCTTCCCCAACCGCCGGGTGCCCGAGGGCCGCACCTCCTCCGGCGAGGCGGTCCTCTGCGCGGACGCGGCCAGGGACAAGATCGAGGTCCACCTGGCGGTCGGCCCCGACGGGGCCATCGCCGACATCGGCTACCGCCCCATGACCCTCATGGGCGTGGCGGCGGAGGACACGGCCGACCTCCTCTGCCGCCTGGTCCGGGAGGCCCACCCCCACGTGGAGTCGATCCATGGCATCCGCGCCGAGGAGTTCGCCCGGATGCTGGGCGCTCCGGCCCCCCGGGTCCACTTCCGCACCGGGGCCGCCCTCTCGTCGCTCTACATCGCCTCCATCCGCTGGAGGGTGACGCGGGGGCTGGAGCAGGTCGCCGGCCGGTCCGTGGAGGGGGAGACCTACGTGGGAGACGTCCTGGAGACGGAGGACCAGGCGGAGGCCGTGCGGGTGGCCCTGAACCAGGGCCTCGCCCCCCTGGCGGTGCGGGTGAACGAGATGCTCATGGGCCGTGCCGTGCGCGAGCTGACCGCCGAGGGCCTCGCCTCGGTCCTGGTGCACCTCGCCAGGCCCGCTGTCACGCAGCGCCTGGTGGAGGCCGGGTGCCGGTTCACCCGCAACTTCGCGGCACACTTCGCGGGCGGGAGCGCCTGAGCGGTGCCCCCCTTCCTCCTGGAGACCCTGCGCCACGGCCCTTGCCTCGGCTACGTGGTGGCCTGCCCGTCCTCGCGCCAGGCGGCGGTCGTGGACCCCTCCGGGGACCCGGCGGACACCCTGCGTCTCGTGGAGTCGCGGGGGTGGGAGCTGGCCTGCGCCGTCGAGACCCACACCCATGCGGACCACGTCTCCGCCTCGGGGGCGCTGCGGGAGGCCACCGGCTGCCCCATCTACGGGGGCGAACACACCCCTGCCCAGAGGGAGGCGGCCCGCCGGGCGGGCCTCCGGTGGCGGTCGGTGCGATCCACCCTCGAGGCCAACGCCTCGCTCCCCCTGGAGGCGCGGCTGGTGGACGGGGCCGCCATGCCCCTGGGCCTGGGGCACATCGAGGTCCTGGAGGCCCCGGGTCACACGGCGGACGGGGTCCTGCTCCGATTCGACGGGAGGCTGCTGACGGGGGATACCCTCCTGGTGGGCTCCTGCGGCCGGCCCGACCTGCCCGGGGGGGACGCGCGGGCCCTGCGGGCCACCCTCCAGGGGCGCCTGGCGGGGATCCCGGACGAGACCCTGATCCACCCGGCCCACGCCTACGACACCCCCGTCCTCACGGCCCTGGGCTACGAGCGCGCGGCCAACCCCTTCCTGGCCCCCGTGGACGAGGAGACCTTCCTGCGCCTGTGCCGCGAGGTCTTCAAGGCCCCGGAACACGCGGGGGCCGAGGGCGTCGCCACGGTCGCGACGCTGCGATGCGCCGTCCTGGCGCGCCCCGCCTGGGCGCGCGGGACGAGGGACCCCTTCCTGGATTTCGCCGAGTCCCTGGCCCAGCGCCTCACCGCCGACCCGCCCCCGGGCTTCGTAGCGGACCCGGAGGAGGTCCGCCGCTCGCTGGCCTCCCCCACGCCACCGGTCCTGGTGGACGTGCGGGCCGAGGCGGAGCGCGAGCGAGACCCGGTGGGCGGGGCCCTGGGGGTGGAGTGGAGCGCCCTGGGCCGACACCTGGGGCGCATCGACGGCGCCCTGGGCGGGGACCGACGTGGGGCCCTGGTGTGCTTCTGCGACATGGGCGAGCGCTCCCTCTGGGCCACGCTCTACCTGCGCGCCCTGGGCTACGAGGGCGCGCGCCACCTGGCCGCCGGGGTCGCGGGGCTGCGAGGGTCCGGGCCGCGCTAGCCGGACGACTCGGCCACGGGCAGGGGACCCGCCGCGGGGCCCTCGGCGGCCTCCCGCCCGGGGGGGCGCCGCGCATGCGTCTCCCGGGCGCCCGCCTCGGCGGCCTCCCCGTCCGTGCCGCCGAAGCGGAGGACCCGGGTCTCCAGGTCCGTGCGCAGGGTGATGTCCGCGCCGCGCACCACGCGCTCCACCTGGCTCGCCAGGAACACCTGGCCGAAGCTGCGGCGGAGGTCCCGCACCAGCTCCAGGAATCCCTGGGCCCGATCCGGGTCGAAGGCGTTGAGGGGCTCGTCCAGGAAGAGGAACTGGGCGGGCACGCCCTGGCGGCCCCGGGTGAGGAGGAGGGCCTCGGAGAAGGCCAGCCGCACGCAGAGCCATACCTGATCGCGGGTCCCCCCCGAAAGCTCCTCCAGGCCCACGAAGGCATTCCGGTCCGGGGAGAAGACCCGCACACGGAGGTCATCGCCCACCTGGACGTTCCGGTAGCGGCCCAGCGTCACCCGCGGGAGGATCTGCTTGAGGAAGCGCGCCACGGCGGGGCCGAACCGCCCCCGCACCCGCGCGACGGTCTCGGCGGCGGCCTCCACCAGGGCCACGTGGACGGCCACCGCCTGCTGGGCCTCGCGCAGCCGCGCCATCCGGGAGCCAAGCCCCGAGCGCAGGTCCGCGACGCGCGCCACCTCCTCCCTCCAGTGGGCGCGTTCCTCCGTGAGGGCCTCGAGCTTGCGCTGGGCCGCGGCCAGACACTCCCGGTGGGCGGCCGCCTCGGCGCGGGCCCGGCCCGCCTCGGCCCGCGCGTCGTCCCGTTCCCCGGCGGCGGCCAGGGACGCCTCCCGGAGGACCCCCGAGGCGGCGAGGCCGCCGAGGAAACGCGCGTTCGCACCCCGGAATCCCTCCAGGGCGGAGCGTGTCGCGACACCGCGCAGGGTCTCCAGCGCGTGGAGGGCCGACCCGACGGTGGAGGCGTCCATCTCCAGGGCCCTGCGCCGCTCGGCGATCAGCTCGCCCACCTGGACCTCCAGGCCCCTGGCCCGCGCGGTGGCGGAGGCCGCCTCGCGGCGGAGGCGTCGCGCCGCCGAGGCCGCCATGAAGGTCAGCACCCACAGGGTGCCCGACACGGCCGCGTCCAGGACGAAGAGCCCCTCCCTCGAGAGGACGAAGGAGCCCCACCGGGCGGGGAGACGCCCCGCCAGGAGCCGGTCGGCGACCCCCGCGAGGTCGGTGCGCCACTCGAAGACCTCGGCGATCCAGCGGTCCAGGCCGGCGGCCCAGGGGTCGAGGAGGAAGGCCCCGGCCGCCAGGACCAGCGCCAGGACGGCGGCGACGCGGCCCCAGCGGCGGCGGGAGGACGCGTCGGCGAGCCGTGCGGCGGCCTCGGCCTCTGCCGCCGCCTGGGCCGCGGCCTTGCTCGTGGCCACGGGCCCCGCCGGGGCGAGGTCATCGTCGATGGCGCGGCCCCGCGCACGGGCCGCCACCGCGAGGGCCTCCACCGACTCGATGCAGCGCCGCAGGGCGGCGAGGCCGTCCCGGACCGGCGAGCGCCGGGCCTCCGTCGCGGCGAGGAACGCCCCCACGCGAGCCCCCCCGCCGGCCGGCGCCGGACCGAAGGCCTCCTCGAGTCCCGGCAGGGCGTCCCGCGCGCGCCCCAGCTCCTCCGTGGACTCCAGGGGGGCCAGCCGGAGGCGCAACCCCTCGGCGCGCCCCGCGAATCCTTCCAGGGCCAAGGCCGCGTCGTCGAGGACAGCGGCCGCCGACCCCGCCGCGTCCGCCTCTTCCCCCAGGGCCGCGAGCCCCACCTCCAGGGAGGGCCCCAGGCCCTCGTCCACCCGGGCCTCGCGGAGGAGCGCGTCTTGCAGCCGCACCGCCTCGTCCAGCCCCCTCACCTCCTCGCGAAGGCCCTCCAGGGCCACCCCGGCCCGGCCCCGGATGGCCTCCAGGCGATCCACCCCGAGGATCCGGTCCACGATGCCCCCGCCGGCCCCTGCCACCCCCGCCGCGTCGTCCGCGGCGGCCGGACCGAGGTCGATATCGTCCTGGGCGAGGTAGAAGGAGTGGCGAAACTCGTCGTAGCCGATGCCGGCGATCTCCTCCATGGCGGCGGCCACCTGGGCGTTCCCGTTCGCCACGGTCTCGCCGGTCTCCACGCGCTGGAGGGTGGCGTAGTTCGTGCCGCGGCGGTCCAGCTCGCGGTAGACGCGATACTCCCCACGGTCGGGGACCTCGAAGTCCAGCGTCACCTCGCAGCGATCCTTGTCCCAGTGGATCACGCGGTCGGGCCCCGCCCCCGAGCGCGCGCCCTCCGCGGCGTCCCATTGCCGGGTGCGGCCGAAGAGGGCGAAGGAGATGGCCTCGCCCAGGGTGGACTTCCCGGATTCGTTGGGGCCGAGGATGGCGATCCGCCCCTCCCGCGGGAGTCCGCGGAGGTCCAGATCCTCGAACCGCATGAACCCCCTGGCCGTCAGCCTGCGGACGATCATCGCCGCGCCCCGGCGCGGGGCCCCCGTTCCACCTCCGCGTGGAGGCTCTCGGCCAGACGTATGGCCCCCTCGTAGACCTCCACGCCGTCCTGGGCGCCGAGGGCCCGCGACCGGTCCCGCCGGTCGCGCAGGGTCGCCTTCAGCTCCTCGAGGGGGGACTGCATCTGCAGGGTCGCGGCAGGGGCATCCTGGGGCGGGCGATCGTCCGCTTGCGTCGTCATGGCCATCCCCCTCCGGGTGCGCGAGGGGCGGCATGATGCCAGGCTGCGCCGCGGGTGTCCAGCCGCCGCTACCTGGGCCCCGCGAGCAGGTCCTCCCGCTGGAGCAGCGCGACCTCCACGTTGATGTCGATCCCGAACGGGACGGTCCCGGAGATCCGCAGGGGCGTCTTCGTGGCCCGGTCGATCCAGATCTGGATGGCCCCCTTGATGCCGAACAGCCCCTCGAAGTTCCTGCTCGAGACCCCGGTGACGGAGCTGGGGTCGAGGTCGAGGAGCAGGCCGTCGTATCGCCCGGCGGGCACGTCCACCCTCCCCTGTCGGACCGCCCGCACCCGGACGTCCCAGACGCTCTTGTCATTGACCACGCGGATGGTACGCCCGGCGCCGCCCACCTCCAGGTCCATGCGGCGGGCCATGTAGATGGCCGAGAGCATGTCGTAGAGCTCGCCCTCGAGGTCGTGGCGGGACCGGGTGAACCAGCGCAGGTGCTCGGGCCTCGCGCAGGCGTTGTCGGAACAATGCTCCCGCGCGGTCTCGAACTGCCAGAACCAGCCCGTGGGGCGCCGCACCTCCACGACGTGGGTCGCGTCGCCGCAGGCGCCGTCGAAGCAATGCTTGAGCTGGAGGAAGGAGGCCCCCGCCGCGTCGAAGACGATGGCCTTTTCCCGCTGCTCGCTGCCGTCCTGGCGATAGTGGTAACGCAGGGGCCGGCCGGTCGCGGGGTCGAACTGGCTGATGATCCGGCTCCGGAGCTGGTAGCCGAGGCCGCCGCCCGAGGCCTCGGCCGAGAAGCGCAGGGTGTCCAGCCCCTCGTCCTGGTCTTCCTTGATCTCGAAGACCGCGGTCCCCACCGACATGCCGATGAACCCCAGGCCCTTCCATACCTTCGCGGAGTAGGTCAGACGCTCGCCGGGGGGGAAGTCCTGGTAGGCGCGGCCGCGCGCCGTGGAGGCCGGTACCTCGCCCTCCGGTGCGGCCCGGAGCCCCTCGGAGGCGAGGAGGAGGAGCAGGAGGAGGAGGAGGAGGGCCGGCAGGGGGCGAATGGGTCGCATGGAGGGGCGCCACCGGTCACGATACGACGGTCCCCGGCGGGTGTCAAACAGCCCCACCCCCGATTGACTTCACAGGTGAGCGGCGCTATAGTGCCGGCGTCTCGGTCCGGGGGGGCGGGCGGCCGGG
>JACQVX010000157.1 GCA_016209495.1 Planctomycetota bacterium | reverse complement strand
CTTCGGGGGCGAGGGGCGGACTGCGGGGGGGGACCATCGAGGTGCCCCCCCGAGAATGGCACTCCACCTCGAAGGCCAGGGGCACCTCGGACCCCATGGCGGCCCGGAGGGCCCTGGAGATGGGCTCCTGGAAGCGCCGCACTAGCCCGTCCAGGACGAAGCGGCTGGGGCAGGACACAACCCAGTCCCCGTCGGCCCCCACCCGCAGACGCGTGTCCTTCATCCACAGACGGAACTGCTCGTCGCCCACCTCGGACCGGAGTCCGCCCAGCACGCCCTCCCAGAGCCCCCCCTGCAACCCATCGGCGACCGACACCCCGCCCTCCAGGCCCCCGCTCGGGGCACGTCCGCCCACCGGACCGGGGGAATGCTACCGGTCTCCGTGGACCGAGTCCACGGGCCTGTGCAGACCACCGGCGCCCCTCGGCGCAACCTCGTTGTCATGCTTGCACTAGGCTCGTTCATGACGCAATGCGTCATGACCCTTCGCGTCCCTGTCATCGGGAGCGCCAGGTTCGCGCGCGCGTCCCCCTTGTCGAGATATCCTTACGGCACAAGGCTTCTCGGCCAATACCGCCGGAATCAACTCGCGAGATCGTGCGCTACCGGCGAGGGTCGCGGAGCTTGCGCCCCGTCGCCCGCCTGCGGGTCGGGACGGTACTGCCCGTTCATCCGATAGACGAAGGCCAGGACCTCGGCGACGGCCCCGTAGAGGCGCGGCGGTATCGCCTGGTCCAGGTCCAGCTTGGCGAGGACGCGCACTAGGTCGTCGTCCCGGTGCCGCGGCACCCCGTTCTCTCGCGCCAGATCGAGGATACGCTGGGCCATGAGCCCCGCCCCCTTGGCCACGATGCGCGGTGCCGCGTCTCGCTTCCGATGGTACCGGAGCGCGACAGCGAGCTGCCGTTCCACTCGCCCCTCCAGGTCCTCGCGCACCATGACCTAGCCCCTCACGTCCAGCGCGACCCTGGCGGCGTGGGCCGCCGGGTCTAGGGGGCCGAGGGTGGCGTCCACCGCCTCATGGGGGACCCTGCGCGAGGCCACCTCCAGGCGGGTCTCCAGGCCAAGGGCCCGCAGGCCCGATTCCAGCTCTCCCCCGTGGCGAAGCAGGTGTTCCCGGACTGCCTCGTCCCGGACGAAGACCTTGACACTCAAGCGATCCGGGGCCCCCATGCGCAGGTCCGCCGCCACCGGGCCCAGGCGGCTCATGTCGAGGGCCAGGGCCACCCGGGGCGCGTCCTCCCCGTCCTTCCTCCCCCTGTCCCGGCGACGGTGGAACACCCGGAGTCGAGCCACGTCCCGCGCACCGTCGAATCGAGCCGTCAGTTCCCCGAAGCCGGTGGCGGGGTCCTGGCCCTGAGCGCCTTCGGCCCTCCCCCGAGGCACCTCCCGGCCCCCGGCGCCCGACAGCTCGTGCTCGACCTCCGCGAGGATACGCAGGACCGGGTGGGCTGACACTCGCCGTTCCTCTTCGCTGCGCAGGGCACGCTCCAGGCCCAGGAGGGCCCCCTCTCCAAGTTCGGCCAGGACGGCGGGGATCTCCTGCCTGGCAGATCCCCCATCCGCCACCCGCAGAAGGATCCAATCTGCCAGCGCTCCCTCGTCGCCTGCCCATGGCCCCGCCGGGAGCACCGCCCCCCCTGCCCCGGGGAGCATCATCTCCCGACCGACCGTCGCCTGGATCCGCTGCAGTGCGTCCAGGGCGACGCGTAGCTCCTGGCTTGGCACCGTTCCTGGCGCAGCCGCCAGGGTCCGGAGCATGGCTGGGATCTCCGTGAGGTCCGGCGCATTTTGGCCGGGCCCCACCGCGACCGGCGACTCCGAGGAGACGAGGCGGGCCAGGGCGTTGTCTGGGCCCGGATTCGTGTTCAGGCTGGCGAACTCCACGTCCAGGGCCGCGGGAGGGAACTCCCCATCGCCAGCCGCGGCGTCCAGTAGCGCGACGATTGTGGCAAGAGGGGACGCCTTGCTCCCCGCCGTGGAACCGGTCGCCAGACCCACGAGTCTCCCCAGAACCAGGTCCAGGGCCTCGCCCACCCCGGAGAGCTCCATGTCTGCGGCCAGGACCGCCCGGGCGAGGTCGGCCACGGCGGTCGGGAGGTCCCGCGGAGGGGTGGGTGTGGTCGTGGTCGTGGTCGTGGTCGTGGGCGTGGGCGCGGGCGCAGGCGTGGGCGCGGGCGCAGGCGTGGGCGCGGGCGCGGACGCAGGCGCGGGCGTCGCCGTGTCCGCGGATGCGGTCGTGTAGCCCGGACGGGAAAGCGTGACGGCGTCCATGACCCCTCTGGCCCGCGGCCCCTGTACGGAGCGAGAGCCGCACCCCTTCTCGTTATCGGCCGGGAGGCGGGGCAGGCTTGAGCGCGGGCCGCTAGCCCGTCGGGAAGATGGTATCGATGCGCGAGAGGGCCGTGGAATCCAGCTCCACCTTCAGGGATCCCAGGTTCTCCTGGAGCTGGGCAAGGCTGGTGCAGCCGGTGAGGACGCTGGAGACTCCCTCCTGGGCTGCCGTCCAGGCCAGGGCGAGCTGGGCCCGGGTGCAGCCCAGGCGGTCGGCCACCGCCTTCAGCCTCCGGACCCGCTCGCGATGGGCCTCCGTGGCGATCTGGTCCCGCAGCCAGTCGATGCGGGCCAGGCGCGTCCCCTCTGGCAGGCCATGGTCGTACTTCCCGCTCAGGAGGCCGGAGGCCAGAGGGCTCCAGGTCACGAGCCCCATGCCGTGGGCCTTGGCGGCGGCGCGCACGTCGGTCTCGAAGCGCTTCCGTTCGAGGAGGTTGAACTGCGGCTGCTCCACGCTGGGACCCTGGAGACTCCTCCGGTCCGCCAGGGCGTGGGCCTGGTGGAGCTGGGCGCCGGACCACTCGCTGGTCCCCCAGTAGAGGACTTTCCCCTGGCGCACCAGGTCGTCCATGGCCCGCACCGTCTCCTCCAGGGCGCAATCGGGGTCGAACCGGTGGCAGAAATAGATGTCCAGGTAGTCCGTCCCGATGCGTCGCAGGCTGGCCTCCACCGACTCGCGGATGTGCTTCCGGGAGAGCCCGCGGTCGTTCACGTCATCGCTCATGGGCCAGAAGACCTTGCTCGTGATGAGAAGCCGGGGGCGAGGGAACTCGGCCAGGGCCCTGCCCATGGCCACCTCCGCATCGCCCCGCGCGTAGACGTCGGCGATGTCGAAGAGGTTGACGCCGGCATCGAAGGCGGCGCGGACGATGGCGCTCACCGACTCCTGGTCCTTCACCGACCCACCGAAGGTGGTCCAGCCCCCGAGGCCCAGCACACTCACCCGGGTGCCCGAATCGCCCAGCCGCCGGTACTGCATCGTCGCCTCTGTCACGGACTCACCCTCAGTGCCTGAGCTGTGCGAGCGCACCACCACCGAGCGCCGCGCCTTGACGCGCGCCGTCCTCGTCGGACGGGACGGCCAGAGGAGTCTTCGGCATTCTTCATGACTATCGAGACAGGCTCCTAGAGCCAATGCCCCTGAAGGAAGGGCCTCGCGGGGTCATGCGCCGATCCGGAGTTCTTGGGGGAAGGGGATAATCTCTTGGCGGTGATGCTCCCGCTTGAGCTTGAAGTTGCTCATCTTCACCCGTACCACCCGGGGGTACCTCCGGTGCCGGCGGGGGCGCCGGATCCGGCAGTCGGCGATGTCGCGGAGGAGCTGGTCGTAGAGGCCCGGGAGGCGATCGGCCGCAGCGGCGGCCATCCGCGGGACCATGTGGTGGATGGCCCGCAGGGAGTCCACGAAGCCGATCTGCTCGGGGGCGAGGCCGTGCTTCGCCGCGGCCGTTTGGATCGTCCGGCGGACGAGGTTGTAGCCACAGAGGAGGGCGTAGGCCTCCTGCAGGACGCCGCGGGGAGACTTGCTCCGGAAGATCGTGCGCAGGACGCCGCCAGCGGGGGCGCTCCGCCACGTTCCAGAAGGCGAAGGCGGCGTCTCGGACGAGGCGGCTGACGGCATCCTGGAGGAAGACGAGCTTGATCTGGGGGAACGCGCAGCGTCCGCGCCCGGTCGTCGGGCGCCCGAAGCACGCGACGTTCGCGGGCGTGTCGGGCATGGTGAGGTGGGATCCGTCCAGGATCCAGACCCGGAGGCCGTGGAACGAGACGGCGGGACGCACCTGGGCGGCCAGGGTCCTGAACAGGAGACGCAGGGGGCGGATCCCAAGCCGGGCGCGAGCGTGGGCGATCGCACCGTCGGTGACCGGATTGAGGGGGAGGCCTCGCAGGCGCTCTCGGAGGCCCGATACCAGGCGGTCAAGGACCGCCGGGATCGAGTCCGCACGGAAGACCGTCAGGCCGAGCACCAGCCAGAGAACCAGCGGGGGCTGGAGAGGGCTCTCCCTGTGTCGGATCCGGCCGGTCGCCGCGAGGGCGGCCAGGACCTCCGATTGGACGTTCCCTCCGGCGAGGGCCTCGATGCGGAAGCGGCGGGCGACCGACGAAAGCTCGGCGTGGAATCGACCGAAGACAGACATGCAAGCCTCCTTTGGGTCGGCGGTGGTGCTGCAACCAACCGCTTCGGCCGCGGGAGGCTTGTGTCTTTAGGGGGCCCCGCTCAGGGGCATTGGGTCTAGAACCGGATCCCCAGGCCCGCGGTCAGCTCCCCTACCCGGAGGGTGCGAACGGGGGGATCCGCAAGGGTCCCCGTCGTGGCGTTGAACTTGGACCCCACGACCAGGTGGGCGCGGGCCGTGAGGTCCAGGAAGCAGGACTTGTTGAAGTCGAACTCGGCCCCCGCCCCCAGGACGGCCGAGGGCTTGCCCTCCGAGCGTTTCTGCCCGATGGAGTCCTTCCCGAAGCCCCCCAGGGAGACGTAGCCCACCCCGAGGATGAGCTTGGGACGCATGGAGAAGAGCCGCTCGGGCTCCTCCTCCCAGGTATTGCCCTCCTCGAAGTAGCGCAGGGTGGTGCGCAGGCTCATCCCGGCGAACCCCGTGATGATGTCCCCCCGCTGTTCGGGGATCTGCGCCCCCGGCGGGGTGCCGGGGGGGTCCTTCATCTCCCCCTGGCTGCCCGCGGCGTCGGCCACCAGCTCGAGCCACGGCTGGTGCTGGTAGCTCAGGCGCAGGCCGCCCATCATCACGTCCTTGATCTGGTGCTCCGCCGAGAAGACGTAGGTCCCCACGACCGGCGACCAGGCGAAGCGCCCCCACTCGACGGGGGTCTCGTAGTCCTTCCGGGGGGCGGGGGCCGTCTCGGCGTCCCCCTCCGGGACGCCCTCCGCCTCCCAGCCCGATGCGTCCTGGGCCACGGACGGCGCGGGGCCGAGGGACATAACCGCCAGGGCCGCGGCCGCGGCCAGGGTCCGGGGCGCTCTCGATGTCCCGAGCATGGCGAGGGACTTCATGGACCTGCCCCTCACTTCACCTTCCGCATCCGCAGGTCCTGGAGCGGCCGCGACCCCTCGTCGTAGTGCTCCAGCGCCTCCTCGTTGAGATCCTCCCGGATGGTGGGGCTGAGGATGGTGGGGCGCAGGAACATCACCAGCTCCGTCTTCTGGCGCGTCTGCTCTGTCTTGCGGAAGAAGACCCCCAGGAAGGGGATGTCGCCCAGGACGGGGACCTTGGTCTTCACCAGGAGCCGGTTCTCCCGGAGGACCCCGCCCAGGATGAGCGTGGCCCCATCGGGGATGAGGACCTTGGTGGTGATCTTCCGGCTGTCCACCACCGGGACGCCCTGGAAGCGCTCCGTCACCTCGCTCACCTCGGGGGCCACATCGAGGACGATGGTGTTGTTGGGGCGGATCTCCGGGGTCACGTCCAGGGTGATGCCCACGGTCTTGAAGGAGACGGATTGCACGGCGGTCGTGGTCCCGGTGCCTCCCGTGCCGGTCCCTCCGGCGTTGATGCTCGTGGTCTGCTGGACGTAGGGGACATCGGTGGTGACGTTGATGTTCGCCTTGCCCTTGTTGACCGTGGTCACCCGGGGCGAGGCCAGCACCGCGACATTGCGCTTTCGGGCCAGCATCTCCACGGTGGCCGCGATGGCATCCCCCTTGGTCGAGATGATCCCGGCGAAGCTGTCGGCCCCCAGGGACCCGGCGGGCAGCTTGAGCGTGGCCCGCCCCGTCACGTCGTCGATCTGGATCTCCTTGATGGCATAGCTCACCCCCAGGGTGTCCTCGTCCCGCAGGGCGACCTCCAGGAGCTTGCTCTCGATGAGGACCTGGGGTTCGTCGCGGTCCACCTCCTCGGCGAAGCGGCGGACCTGCTCGAGGTTCGACGGGTAGTCGATGACCGTCACCGAGTTGGAGTCCTTGTTGACCACGACCTCGCCCTCGGCAGAGAGGAAGGACTTGACCCGTCCGGAGAAATCCTGGGCGCCCACCGCGTTCAGTCGCATGGTGACCTGGGTCCGCTCGCCGTCCAGGAGCTTCACGTAGGCCGCGATGCGTGCGATGGCCGCCGCGGGCGCCTCGACGACGACGGCGCGCTCGTTCTCCGGGACGGTGCGAATTCGCCCCAGGACCTCCTCGGTGGAGGCGAGGCGCTGCTCGCCCGTGTCCGGGTCCGCGACCACCCGGTAGACGAGACGGCGTGGGAGGAGCCCCTCGATCTGGCCCAGGACGTCCCGGGAGAAGGCCCGGGTGTGCATCTGGAGGATGGATTGCTCCAGGGCGCCGGGGTCCGCCGGCGCCGGCGCCACCAGCGCCTGGCGGACCCGGACGATCCCGCCCCGTTCGAAGGAGTAGAGGCCATAGGCCTCCAGGAGGGTGTCGAAGATGACGCCGGCCGGCCTCTGCTTGAAGCTGAAAGAGACGAGTTGCTCCGCCGGTGTCTCCAGGACCAGACTCCGGCCCAGCCTCCGCGCGAGGTGGCGGAGCACCTGGTCCAGCCGCTCCTCCCGCACCTCCAGGTCGATGAGGTCCCTCGCCGAGAGGGGCGCCTCCTCCTGGGCCCGGGCCGGGACTGGAAGGAGCGACAGGGGCGCCAGGGCGACGGTGGCGACCAGGACCAGCGGTACGCGAAGTTGGCTCATCACTGCTCCTCCTCATCCTTCTTGAGCTTGACGTAGGGGGCCATCTGGATGGTCCTGGGCTCGCCCAGGAACCGGCAGCGGACCTCCGTCTCGGCCACCTCCAGGATGGTCACCCGGACTCCGCCCACCTCCAGGACGTCCCCCGGGACCACCTCGAGGCCGCCGAGCACCGCCGCGGCCCCGCCGGGACCGCGGCTCACCACGGTCAGGGGCAGACCCTTGCGGACGGCCTCCTCCACCGACTTACCGTAGGCCAGGGAACGGGGGTCGAAGACATTTAACCCGGTGAGCATCTCCAGGGGGAGCTGGAAGGGGTCCCGCTCCATCCGGGCCACGTCCTCCCGGGTGCGCTCGGGCTCCAGCCGCGCGACCTCTTCCGGCGTTAGCTTCCGGACCTGGACCTCCGGTCGGGCCGGCGCGTCACGGCGCGGGCCCACCCGCCCGGTGGGGTTGGCAAAGCCCTCCTGGGCCCCGACGGGCCCCGCGAGGGCGAGGGCCAGTCCCAGGGCCCGAAGCACGACCCGACTCGTCAGGCAATCCATGTGCACCTCACTTAGGACTTACCCTTCATGCTGAAGGCCCAGACCTCGATCTCCACGTTCAACCGGGGGAAGACCGACTCCTTCCCCCCGCCCATGTCCCGCCGGACCTCCACCCGGCGCAGCTCGAGGAGCCTCCGGGAGCCCTGCAGCTCCCGCAGGAGCCCCAGGACCTCCCCGAAGGCCAGGGTACCCGAGAGGGTGAAGGGCATCTGCTCGCACTGGGAACGTCCGCGTCCCGCGAAGCGTGACTCGGCGCGAAGAGTCCCCGCCACGACCTCCAGGGGCCTGGACAGGCCGGAGACCTGCGCCAGCAGCGCCTCCCGGAGCTCGGGGGCGTCCGCTCGGGCCGCGACGGCCACCTGGAAGCGCTGGACCGCTGCCCGGTAGCGTTCGGCCTCCGCGCGATGGCTCTCCATCTCCTGCTTGTAGCGCCGGATCTCCCCCAGCCTACGGTCCACGTCCACCATCCGGGCCTGAAGGTCCCGCTCCCGCTCCTCCCGATTGGGGCCGAGCAGGAATACCTGCAGGGCCACGGCGCCCAGGATCAGGACCGTGAAGGAGGCGGGGGCGAGGACGTCCCGGGCCGTGACCTTTCCCACCATCAGGGTCGCCGCGCCTGCAGCTCGCACTCGATGCGGAACCGCACGTACCCGTCGCCCGCCGGGCCCGGGCCAGCAGGGGGGGGCCCGACCCTCACGCCACCGCGCCCGGGGGACGTCGCGTCCTCGCCGATGGACGCGGTCACGCCCTGGAATACCCCGCTCTCGCGCAGGGCGCTCACGAAGAGCGCGATGCGGTCGCTGCCCTGGGCGTCCGGGAAGCTGCCCCCACGTACCGCCAGGAGGCCCGCCGGGGCCGCCTCGGGCCGCGCGCCCTCCGGGGCGCGGGCTGGGCGGGCGGCAGCCGTCGCCCCGGAGGGGGTGAAGCTGGCCTCCAGGATGACGACGTTTTCCGGGATGGAGGCGCGGAGGGCCTCGTAGGCCCCTGCCAGGTCCGCTCGGCCCGCCTCCAGGGCCTCCAGGAAGGCCACCCTGGGCTTCCCCTCCGCCTCCATGGTCAGGAAATCCTGAAGCTGTACCCGGTAGGGCTCGAGGGCCTGCGCCTCGGTCTCCTTGGCCTGGATGTCGCCCAGGTAGAGGTCCAGGCGCGCGCGTTCCGACACCTCGTACCAGCTCATGGCGCCGAGCCCCGCGGCGGCCACGGCGGCGGAGGCCCAGGCGACGGCCCGCCGTCTCTTCGCCGTACGCACCTCGTACGGGACCATGGACGGCGGTGCGTTCCCGAGCACCGCGCCCAGGAGCAATGAGGCGAGCTGGCCCTGCACCTCCCCCGGCATGGAGGCCAGGTCCGGGGTATCCACCTCCACGGCCTCGGAGGGGCAGAGGCGCACGGGGTTGACCGGGATGGAGAGCATGCGGACCATGTTGCGCTGGAAGCCCTCGCCGTATCCCGGGTAGTCCACCAGTAGCCTGGACACCCCGACGCCCGCGCGCTTCTTGTAGACGAAGATGAGGCTCTTGCGGACCTCGTTCTCGGCGATGCGCAGGGCGCCGTCCACGTCGGTGGAGCCCTCCATCCCCTCCAGGTGGATGACGCGCGTGAAGTAGACCAGCCCCGGTCCGAAGACCGACAGGTGCAGGTCCGTCCCGTGGAGGATGGCCAGGGCCTGTTGCGGGTCCCCCGGCTCCCGCGCCCAGCCCAGCACGGAGGTCAGGGCCAGGGCAGGCGAACCCACGGCCGAGAGGCGCCCACCGGCGCCACGGAGGACCTGCGCATATCGCTCGTAGACGATGCGGTCCATGTAGGCCAGGAGGTAGTTCCGCTGGATCCCCCGGTCCTGCTCCTCCTCCCCCAGGGCCTGGTAGCCCCAGAGGACCTGGTCCGCCGGGGACTGGGTGCGCTTCACCACCTCCAGTTCCATGGCCGTGAGGAGCTGTCGGGGGGGGACCGGGGGCAGGTCCATCACGAAGTAGGTCACGAATCCGTTGGGCAGGCCCAGGAGGAGGCGGCCCCGCGGGACCCGCGCGCGACGCAGGGCCGCGCGCAGCGCCTCCGCGCCGGACCCCTCTAGATCCCCGGCCTCGAACCCCTCCAGGGCCGCGCGGACCACCCGGAGGCCCCGGGGCGTTCGCGCCGCCTGGGCCACGGCCACGAATTCCTCGCCGAAGAGGGCACAGGACACGGTCCCGCCGCGGGGGTGCAGCCCATGGGGATCCAGGCGCAACCCCTGGTCGCGTGCCTCGTCGTAGGCCCGGGCGTCCTCCAGCATCTGCTCGATGGAGCCCGACGTGGGGCCGGCGGAGGCCGCGTGGGTGTCCTTCTTCATCCGGTCCCCTCGCTGATCTTCTGGATGAGGGTGAACACGGGGAGCAGGGCCCCGACGATCACGAAGCCCACGACGAAGGCCGAGCACACCACCAGGAGCGGCTCCAGGACGGTGATGAAGGCCTTCACCGCGGCCGGGACCTCGCGGTCATAGAACCGGGAGACCTGGGCGAGGGTCTCCACCAGGTGCCCCGATTCCTCGCCCACGTGGATCATCGTCACCACCAGGGCGGGGAAGGCCCCGCTGGGCCGCAAGGCGTCGGAGAGGCGCTCTCCCTGGGAGACCCGGCGCGAGGCCCCGTCGATGGCCTGCGCCATCCATTCGTTCCCCACCACCGAGCGGCAGATCTCCAGGGTCCGCACCATCTCCACCCCGGTGGAGTGGAGGTTCCCCAGGGTGTTGGCGAAGCGGCTGGAGCAGCTCTTGTGAAGCAGGATCCCGAGGACCGGGAGCCGGAGCGAGATGGCGTCCTGGATCCGGCGCCCCCCGGCGCTGGCCCGCATGGCCAAGAAGGCCGCCACGACGCCCGCGATGGCCAGGGCGACCAGGTACCACCAGTTCACCAGGAAATCGCTCATGGCGACGAGCATCTTCGTGACGACCGGGAGCTCGGCCCCCGCATCGGCCATGACCTTCGTGATCTTGGGGATCAGGCCCGTGAGCAGGAACCAGACCAGCCCGGAGACGATGACCGCCAGGATCGCCGGATAGACGAAGGCCTGCCGGACCATCCCCTTGGTGGTCTCCGCCCAGTCCAGGTAGTCGGCCAGCTTCCGCAGGGAATCGGGGAGCGTGCCCGCCTCCTCGCCGGAGCGCACCATGGCCAGGTAGAGCGGGCCGAAGGTCCTGGGGAAGCGGGACAGGGCCTCGCTCACCGTGGCGCCTCCCTCCAGGGAGGCGGCGATGCCCTGGAGGGTGCCGCGCACCCTGGGGTTCTTCTCCTCCTTCAGGAGCTCCTGGATGGAAGTGACGATGGGGACGCCGGCATCGAGGAGGGTCTGGAGCTGGTAGGAGAGGGCGACAAGCTGCCTGGGCTTCAGCCGGACGGAGGAGCCCTGCCGGCGCTCCTTGCTCGCCTCGCGGACGGAGCGGACGACCATCCCCCTTTGCGCCAGGGCCGTGGCCAGGTGCTCCGCGTCCTGGGCGACCATCTGGTCGCGGACCTTCGTCCCGTCCACCCCCACGGCCACGTAGTCGTAGAGCGGCATCCCGCGCCCCCCCTCAGTCCTTGAGGACCCGGAGGATCTCCTCGATGGTGGTGAGACCCTGCCTCACCTTCGAGACGCCGTCCTCGCGCATGCTCCGGAAGCCACTCTTCCGGGCGATGGCCGTGAGCGCCGCCTCGGACTCCTTGCGCAACACGCCCGCGCGGAGGTCGTCGGTGGGCTCCGCCAGCTCGTAGATCCCCGTGCGCCCCTTGTAGCCCGTCTGGAGGCACTTGGCGCAGCCCTGGCCGCGGTGCATGGGGATCCTCGCGTCCCGGGAAGGGTCCAGGCCCAGCCACTGCATCTCCTCGTTGCTGGACTCCTTGACGAACTCGCAGGCGGTGCACACCCGTCGCACCAGGCGCTGGGCCTGGACCGCGATGAGGGAGGAGTTGATGAGGAAGGGGTCGATGCCCATGTCGATGAGCCGGGGGAAGGCGCCGATGGCGCTGTTGGTATGGAGGGACGAGAGGACCAGGTGCCCCGTCATGGAGGCCCGCACGGCGATCTCCGCGGTCTCCAGGTCGCGGATCTCCCCCACCAGGATCACGTCCGGGTCCTGGCGCAGGAGGGCCCGCAGCCCCGAGGCGAAGTCGAAGCCCACGGCCGGCAGGACCTGGCTCTGACGCACCAGGGGCATGCGGTACTCGATGGGGTCCTCGATGGTGGCCACCTTCATGGCCATGGCGTCCACCTCGCGCAGGCCCGTGTAGAGGGTGGTGGACTTCCCGGAGCCCGTGGGCCCCGTGACGAGGAAGACGCCGTGGGGGCTCTTCACGAGCCGCTTGAAGGGCTCCAGGACGTGCTGGGGGAAGCCGAGGCCCTCCAGGGAGGGTATGGCCCCGGACTTGTTGAGCAGGCGCATCACCGTGTTCTCCCCGAAGTCGGTGGGGATGAGCGAGACGCGGATGTCCAGATCGGTGGATCCGTCGCGGAACTGCACCCTGCCGTCCTGGGGGAGCCGGCGCTCGGCGATGTCCAGCCTCGAGATGATCTTGATGCGCGAGGTGACCGGGGCCTCCACGTCCTTGGGCAGGAGGAATGCGGTGGAGAGCACCCCGTCCACCCGGAGCCGGATGCGCAGCAGCCGCTCCTCGGGCTCCACGTGGATGTCCGTGGCCCCCGCCTTGATGGCCTCCCGGATGACCTGGTTCACCAGGTTGGCCACCAGGCCCTCGCGCACCTCCTTGCCTCGGCGCAGGTCCTCCACCACCTGCTGCACCGTGTTGTCCACGGGGCTCTCGACCACGCCCTGGGCCGTGAAGTGCTGCTCGGCGTACTCGGTGATCTCCTGCTCGGTGCTCCAGATGGGCTCCACGTAGTAGCCGAAGCGCTCGTAGATCAGGTCCATGACCTCCACGTCGTAGGGGTCGGCCATGGCCACGTAGAGCTGGTCTCCGACGACCTGTATGGGCACCGCCAGGTGCTTGATGATGAAGTCCTTGTCCACCCTCGCCAGGAGCGTCCGATCCACGTCCGCGCTGAGGAGGGAGACGTAGGGGATCTGGTACTCCTGGGCCAGGGCCTTGGCCAGGTCCTGGGCGCTCACGAAGCCCAGGCGCACCAGGGTGGTCCCCAGGCGCTCCCGGGTCCGCTGCTGCTCCGCCAGGGCCATCTCGAGCTGCTGGGGCGTGATGAGCCGCGCCTCGAGGATCCGCTCCCCCAGGCGCTTCGTGGCTACGATGTCTTCCGTCCGGGCCCTGCCGTCCATGGACTCACTCCGAGAAGTAGATGCCCATGTCGTCCCCACCGAAGCGGCGCTCCGCCCAGTGGGCTGGCAGGGTGTCCTGGACCTTGTTCTGCCCGCAGGACATGAGGAGGCCCACCCGGTTCAGGAGCTGGGCATCGGCGCTCACCGTGGGCGGCCTGGCCCTCGGGGCGATGTAGAGGTAGGGGGTGCCCCAGGGGTCGCGCCCCTGAGCGCCGCCCGGCGGGCACTTCTCCATGTAGGGACCGTGCCAGTTCTCGTAGTGGGCGTCCAGGTTCACGGTCGCGTCCAGGTTCCCCACCAGGCCGAAGCGGCGGTCCTGGAGGTTGTGTCCGGCCTCCGCGGCCTCCGGGTCGAGGCCCGGCGCCCAGGAGAGGGGGACGGACCATGTGTAGAAGTCCGGCGGGTTGGTGCGCGTGTAGCGCGGCCACTCCCCCGTGTCCCGCCGCACCATCTTCACGGCCTCCAGGTAGGCCCTGAGATCCCCCAGGGCCCTGGCGCGCTTCGTCCCCTGGATGGCCCCCCCCACCATGGGGATCACCACCCCGGCCAGGATCACGAGGATGACGCAGACCGCGACCAGTTCGACCACGGTGAAGCCGGCGCGCCGCCGTCGATGGCTCACTGGTACTCCCACCGGGCGACGATCACGCCCACGTCGTCGCCCTGCCAGAAGCCCTTCCAGAGGGGCCCGTCGATGCCGGTCGCCGGCGCCACCCCACCGGGCGGTGTCAGGGTCCCGTCCGTGTCGCAGCGCCCGTTCGGTCCCAGGGAGAGGAGGAGCAGGACCCCCGGGTTGGCCGGGTCCGGCACCGGGTCCGGGATCGAGTAGCTCGTGGTGTCATCCACCCGGACGAGATGTGTGGCGCCCGGGAGGGCCAGGGCCGAGCGGGCCACGCAGCGGAAGGGGCGGCCCCAGGCATCGACGAGGCCCAGATTGCGATAGCCGCTCGCCATGCTCAGGACGGGGACCTCCGTGGCGTTCCCCTCCTCCAGATCCATGGAGGCGTTGACGAAGTGCCCCGCGATGCTCGCCCGGAAGCTGTGGTCTCCGACCGGGAGGAAGGGGAAGAGCCCCAGCACCTCCGTGTCCGGGCTGTGGAGCGACACGTAGCGGAAGGAGCCGCCCCAGTGGCCCGGGGCGTAGAGGATGTGGTGCTGGCTGGAGAGGACGTCGACGACGTACATGGCGTCCTGGGACACCCCCGTCCCGTACCAGACGTCATCGTAGCCCGAGGCCTGACCGGCCGCCCGCGGGACCTCGCCCACCCCGCCCAGGAGGGGGGTCGCCGGCGGGCGCACCGGGTGCGTCAGGATGCCGAGGGTGGGACCGAAATAGCCCCCATCGGTGGCGTCGTGGCTCGTGGGCCAGGCACCGAAGCTGGCGTGGAAGCGGGTGTAGGCCTCCTCAAGGACGGCCAGCTTCTGCTGCGTCTGGGCCCTGCGGGCCGTCTCGGTGGCCGAGCCGAACAGGGGGATCAACACCGCGGCGAGGACCGCGAGGATGACCGCCACGGCCACCAGCTCCATGAGGCTGAAGCCAGGATCGCGCCCGCGTCCGGCGGGGCCGCTCACGGCCTGAACGGCCACCGCGCCACCGTCACCCCCGCGTCGTCGCCCTGGAAGAGCCCCCGCCACAGGTCGTGGGTCATGGCCCCGGCGGCGGCGTAGAGGTCGTTCTCGTCCAGGGTCTCGGTGAAGGAGGGGTGGGGAGCCAGGCCCACGGTCTGGAAGACGCCGTCGGGGCCGGCGCTCAGGATCACGAGCACCCCTTCCTCGCCGGCAGCGTCGGGCCAGCGGCCCATGGCGTAGTAGGGGTTGCCCCAGGGATCGGCATGGCCCCGGACCTGGCCCCCAGCCAAGATGGCCATCACCGGGGTCTCCACGGCGCCGTGCGCCTCCATGATCACGCCACCCGACGTATCCACGTTGGCGGTCTGTCCCGCCAGGGAGTTCACGGCCCCTCCCCGCGCCTGGAGGAAGGGGCCGAAGAGGACGGCCATGTCGATGTTCCCCGCCGCCATGCCCGCCGGGGTCGCGGCCCAGTGGCCGGGCCCCAGGAGGATGTGGTGGCCTTGGTCCAGGCGGTCCAGGAGGAAGCCGTGATCCCCTTCGCCCAGCCAGTAGTCGCGACCCAGGTCCAGACCCGAGTACATATGGTTGTTGCCGTTCGCCGCGTGGCCGATGGGGAAGACGTAGGTCTCCCTCAGGTGCAGGCCCCAGACCTCGCCGAACCGCTGGTAGGCGTTCTTGACGGAGGCCAGGTCGTGGAGGGCGCGGTTTCGCTCGCTGCCCCGGATGGCACCGATGACCCCGGGGGTGATGACCCCCGCCAGGACCACCAGGATGGCCACGGCTATGACCAGCTCCAGCAGGCTGAAGCCCCGCCGGCGAGAAGTCGTCACGGGCCATGCTTGCGCACGGCCCGCGCCGCCTTGAGACAGGGGAGCGGCGCTTCGGCGCCGCACTATAGCTGCTCCGCGAGCACCAGGCCCAGGTCGTCGCCCTCGAAATCGAGCCTGGCGGAGTCCGCCGCCGCCGTGTTCCAGGCCCGATTGGGGCCCGCGCAGGCCACGACCATCTGCCCCACGCCCAGGTTGGAGACGATCACCACGTAGTAGCCCCCCCACGGATCCACCAGACCGGCCTCCCGGAAGTTCGCCCCCGTGACGGTGAAATAGGGGCCGCGCCAGCCGGGGATCTCGGCCGCACCGCTCAGACGGCTCCGGGCGCCCAGGGTATGCCCGGAAAGCCCAGGGCGGAAGAGGGCCCCCTCGCCGTCCAGGACCACGACGAAGTGCACCGGGTCCTCTGGCGGCGAGTAGCCGATTCCCTGGGCGATCTCCTGACGGTGGAACGCCCAGCCGAGGATCACGCCCGTGGGCGACTCGTCCCCCGTCCCGCCGTCGGCCCCAGGCCAGTAGCCCGTGTCCGCCTGGAACCGGAGGTAGGCCGCCCGGATGGCCGCCATGTCGTCGCGGGCGCGGGCCAGCCGGGTGTCCTCCACCACCCCCGAGACCAGCGGGACCAGGATCCCTATGAGGAGGACGAGCACGGCCACGGCCACGGCCAGCTCGATGAGGGTGAAGCCCGCGTGCCGGCGGGGGCCAGTCATCACTCGCTCGCAACCTCCTGTCGCTCGCTCACTGACGTCTCAATCCCAGGGCGATGACGAGCGCCAGGTCGTCCAGCCCCGCCGCCGCGGGGCCGAAGACCCGGTCCAGGTATCGCCCCGGGTCGTCCGCGGCCTGGCGGACGTCGTTCCGCTGGTTGGGACCGGTGCACAGTAGGGCCAGTCCCCCCCGGCCCGCGGTGTTGTCGGCCGCCGTCCCCGCCTTCACCAGAAGGCGGTAGGGCTGGCGCCAGGGGTCGAGGAGGGAGTCGAAGCGGCTGCCCTGGATGGGCATGTAGGGACCGCGCCAGGACGCCAGGAATCGGTCCCTCTGGGGGGTGAGCTCCGAGAGCCCCTCCAGGGTGAGGAGCAGACTGGCGGTATGCCCCGCCAGGGGAAACTCACCATCGTCGGTCGCGGCGACCAGGTCGTCCGACGCGCGCGGCAGGTGGGGCGGGGCCGAGGCCGAGAGGTTGGGCCACGAGCCCGTGTCCGCGTGGAACTTGAGGAAGGCCTCCCGCAGGGCGCTCATGTCCGCCCGGGCCCGGGCGCGGGCACCCGCGCGCTGCAGGCCGACCACCATCGGGACGACGACCCCCGCCAGGACCGCAAGGACCACCACGGCCACGACCACCTCGATGAGGCTGAAGGCCCGGAGCCGCTCCCCTCCGTGTCCCACGCGTTGCCGCCATACCCCTCTACTTCAGTTTCTTGGTGACGATGACGATGATGTCGTCCTTCAGCACCGGTTCGGGAATGGCCCCGAACAGGGTGTTCATGTTGGCCGAGGCGCTCATGATGGCACCGACGGTGTCATCCGTGGGGCCGGTGGTCAACACGCAGTCTATTCCGCCGTTCGGGCCGCTGGAGATGAGGGCGATCCCCCCCTTCCCGCCGGTGTTGCCGGCCAGTCCCGAGTTCCCGTCTGTATAGGCGATGTAGTAGGGCTGGCCCCAGGGGTCCTTGAACTGCTGGAAGTCATTCCCCTTCACGTTCAGGTAGGGCCCCTGCCAGTTGGCCAGATTGTCGGTGGTCCCGGGGAGCCAGGCATGGACGAAGAGGGCGTTCTGCTGCGTCAGACGCTGTATATTGGGGACCACGGCGAGGGGGTCCATCGCCTCGTGTTGTGTTCCCGTGGCCCCGGCCGGATCGATGTCCGGGAGGAGCCCCGTGTCCGCGATGAACTTCTGGTAGGCGTCCCGGATGGCCCGCATGTCCCCCTGGGCCCGGGTGATCTGGGACTGCTTCTGCACGCCCGAGATCACCGGGATGGCGATCCCCACGATGACGGCGATGACGGCGATGACGATCACCATCTCGATGAGGGAGAAGCCGGCCGTCCCCCTGCAACGCCCACGAACCTGCTGGACCATCCCCAGTTCCCTCCTCTTTTCCATGGTGGCGTTGCACTCCGCCGCTGCAAGCGGCGGCAGTCTGACCGTGCCTGTCTTGGTTGTCAAGCGCACTCGTTCAGGCCCCCTCCTCGGGAAAGAGGCGAATGACCTTCAGGCGAGCCTTCACCAGGGGCAGGATCCGCCGGATCCGCGCGGGCACCCACCCCAGGACCATGACGCGCTCGTGTCGGCGGGCGACAGCGTCCAGGGTCTCCAGGAGCTTCACCACCTCTTGCCCCATGAATTCCAGGCCTGCCAGGTCCACGTAGAGGTCGCACTGGAACCGGAACCAGTGGCGATCCACGGCCTCGACCGTCTCATCCATGTCGCCGGGGCCGACCTTCCCCTTGACCACCAGGACCATGTAGGCGGTCCCGTCCGGGGTGCGGCCCTCCTTGAGCTGGAAGCAACGGCCCACGGCCACGGGGCCGGTGGCGGCGGCCGGGGGCGTGGCCTCCGCGGCCGCCCGCGCCGGAGGCGGCTCCGCCACGGGGACGGCCTCCGGGGCGGAGACGCGCCCTGAGGGCCGCCGCGGTGCGGGGTCCGGAGGCCCTGCCGGGGCCTCCGGGGCAGGGAGGGTGGGCAGCTCCTCGGTCCTCCGGGGCCTTCGCGTGCCTGGCGGGGCCGGGGTCGGGGTCG
>JACQVX010000152.1 GCA_016209495.1 Planctomycetota bacterium | reverse complement strand
TACGCGGGCCACTTCACCCTCCAACCCAACGAGGGGAGGGTCCTGGTCCTCTTCGGGGCCTACCGGGGGACCGTCCGGGAGAGCGGCTTCCATTGGACCAATCCCTTCAACTCCAAGCTCCGGGTCTCCCTGCGCGCCCGGAACATGAACACCGAGCGCCTGAAGGTGAACGACCGGCGCGGCAACCCCATCGAGATCGGCGCGGTGGTGGTCTGGCGGGTCCAGGACACGGCCCAGGCCCTCTTCGACGTGGACCACTACGAGGACTACGTGAAGATCCAGAGCGAGTCGGCCCTGCGCCACCTGGCGGGGGCCTACGCCTACGACCAGGGGGAGGAGGAGGAGCTGACCCTGCGCGCCAGCATGGACGAGGTGGCGGTGGCCCTGCGAGGCGAGCTGCAGGAACGCCTCGCCCCCGCGGGGGTGGTGGTGGAGGAGGCGCGGCTGGCCCACCTGGCTTACGCCCCGGAGATCGCCGGGGCCATGCTGCGCCGGCAGCAGGCGGAGGCCATCATCGCGGCCCGGCAGAAGATCGTCCACGGGGCCGTGAGCATGGTCGAGATGGCCCTGCGCGACCTCTCCGCCAAGCACGTGGTGGAGCTGGACGAGGAGCGAAAGGCGAGCATGGTGAGCAACCTCCTCGTGGTCCTCTGCGGGGAGCACGAGGCCCAGCCGGTGATCAACACCGGGACGCTCTACACCTAGGAGCAGGCGTCGTGGAGGGCCGTAAGCCCTTCCTCCTCCGCATGGACCCCCGTCTGTGGGCGGAGCTGGAGGCGTGGGCGAGACAGGAGCTGCGCAGCGTCAACGGCCAGATCGAGTTCCTCCTGGCCGAGGCGGTGCGGCGGCGAAAGGGCGAGGGACGGCCGGGCGGCGGGACGGCGGGCGGCGGGGCGGCGGGCGGCGTTACGCCCTCCCGCTCTCCCAGTCCGAGAGGGCGGCGCTGATGTTCAGCTCATCCAGGAGGCGCACCGGGTCCTTCCCCGCGGCACGGGCCGCATCGTCCACGGTCCCCTCCGGGGTCCGGCCGAACCACCGATCGAAGACCTCGGCGGTGCGGGGGAAGCGGTCCACCACGTCCGAGGCCCGCATGCCGCCCGAGACCATGCCCATCAGTATGCCCGCGCGAAGACCACTCGACCCTCCGCGGCCCCGCCGCAGCGCACGCAGCGGCCGGGCTCCTCCGGACGGTCGAACTCGATGACCCGCACCGTGGCCCTGGTGGCCTCCTGGATGGCCTCCTCGCAGGCGCGCCCCCCGCAGAAGGGCGACCGGGCGAAGCCGCCGGGGTCGTCGTGGAACGCGGCGAACTCGTCCCACCCGTCGATGGACCGGGTGTGGTCCTGGCGGAAGGCCAGGGCCCGCCGGTAGAGCGCGCCCTGGATGTCGTCCAGCAACTCGCGGACGCCCCGGGCCAGGGCCGGCCGCGGGATGGGCAGCTTCCGGGCGTCGTCCCGACGGACCGCCACGACCTGCCCCTTCTCCAGGTCCCTGGGGCCGAGTTCCAGCCTCACGGGCACCCCCTTGAGCTCCCACTCGTGGTACTTGAAGCCCGGCCGCAGGGCGTCCCGGTCGTCCACCTCCACCCGCAGCCCCGCCTCGCGCAGCTCGCGCCCGGCGGCATGGGCGGCCTCGCAGATGCGCGTGCGCTCGGCGTCCCCCTTCCAGATGGGGACGACCGCCACCTGCACCGGGGCCAGGCGCGGCGGCAGTACCAGCCCGTCGTCATCCGAGTGGCCCATGACCAGGGCCCCGACGAGTCGCGTGGAGACGCCCCAGGAGGTCTGCCAGACGAGCTGCTCCTGCCCGGCCGCGTCCTGGAACTTCACGCCGAAGGCCCGGGCGAAGTTCTGGCCCAGGTGGTGCGAGGTGCCGGCCTGGAGGGCCTTGCGGTCCAGCGTCATGGTCTCGAGGCAGTAGGTGTGCAGGGCCCCGGCGAACTTCTGGGCCTCGGTCTTCCTCCCCACCAGGACCGGCAGGGCCATGACCTCCTCGGCCACCTCCCGGTAGACCCCCAGCATGCGCCTCACCTCCTCCTCCGCCTCCTGGGACGTGGCGTGGGCGGTGTGGCCCTCCTGCCAGAGGAACTCCGTGGTGCGCAGGAAGAGGCGGGTGCGCATCTCCCAGCGCACGATGTTGGCCCACTGGTTCAGGAGCAGCGGGAGGTCCCGGTAGGACTGGATCCACTTGGCGAACATGGAATACATGATGGTCTCGGAGGTGGGCCGCACCACCAGGGGCTCCTCCAGCCTGGACTCCGGGTCCGGCTCCACCCGGACGCCGTCTCCGTCCTTGACCGCCCGCAGCCGCGTGTGGGTGACGATGGCGCACTCCTTGGCGAAGCCCTCGACGTGTTCCGCCTCCCGGGCGAGGAAGGACTGGGGGATGAAGAGGGGGAAGTAGGCGTTGCGGTGGCCCGTGGCCCGGATGCGCCGGTCCAGCTCGTCTCGCAGGAGCTCCCACAGGGCGTAGCCGTGGGGGCGGATGACCATGCAGCCCTTGACCGGGGAGTAGTCCGCCAGCTCGGCCCCCAGGACGACGTCGGTGTACCAGCGCGCGGGGTCCTCGGCGCGCGGGGTGATGGCTTCCTTGGCCATGGGCCCTACTTCAGGACCACGTTGACCGCCTTGTTGGGGACCTCGACGATGCGGGCCACGGACTTCCCCAAGAGGAGCCTGCGCACGCGCGGGTCCTGGACGGCGCGCTTGGCCAGCTCGTTCCTGGGGAGGTCCTTCTCCACCGTGAGGCGCATGCGGTCCTGACCGTTCACCTGTATGGCGATCTCGACCATGTCCCTCGGGGCGGGGGCGGCCACTCCCGGCACCTCCTCCTCGGCGGTCTCCTCGTCCATCCCCTCCGTGGAGGGAGAGGGCAGGGATTCTCCCAGGGGCGGGATGCGCGAGTCCAGCGCGCGGCGGTCCTCGTCGATGAGCCGTCGGAGCTCCGCCCCGCCCTCGGGGCGCGCGGCTCCGGGCCCGCCCGGCGTCCCCCCTTCGGACTCCCGTCCTCCCCGCCGGAACAGCCCGAAGAGCCGGCTCGCCAGGCCTCCCCCGTGGGCGGTGGGACTCGGCGGCGTGGCGACCGGGGGGGTCTCGATGGGGTCCCCGACGTTCGGGGGCGACGCGGGCTCCGGGACATCTTCCGTGACGAGCTCGTCGGTCTCCTCCTCCCCGGCCACCCGCGGGGCCGGTGCCTCGGGATCCTCCCCGCCGTCCTCCGCCACTTCGTCCTCGGCGGCGGGCAGCTCGACCGCCGGCTCCTCCGGAGGCTCGACCGTCTCCCCGGGGAATCCCTCGGCCTGATCCGTCGCCGGTTCGATGAGCGAGCCATCGGAGATTGCGCTGGCAGCGATGAGCAGCTCCGATTCCGGCAGGACCTCGGCCACGGACTCGGGTATGACCAGCGCCGCGGGCTCCGGGACAGGCTCGGGCTCGGGCTCGGG
>JACQVX010000151.1 GCA_016209495.1 Planctomycetota bacterium | reverse complement strand
GGCCAGGACCAGGGCCAGGGCCCCGGCGGCCTGCAGGCGGTAGGGGGCGAGCCACCCCGCCAGGCGCCGGGCCAGGGCCCAGTCGGCGACCCGGCCCAGGTCCTTCTCCTCCAGGTGCCAGCGCTCGTAGTCGGCTTCGCTCAAGCCACCTCCAGGGCGGCCTCGAGCCGCTCCTGGTCGACCATGCGGGCGTAGGCCCCCCCCGCGGCCACGAGCGCGTCGTGGGTGCCCTGCTCCACGACGCGCCCGGCGGCGAGCACCACGATGAGGTCGGCGTGCCGCACCGTCGAGGTGCGGTGGGCGGCCATGAGGCAGGTGACCCCCGCGGCGTGTCTCCGCAGGGCGTCGAGGATCCGGCCTTCCGTCTCGGTGTCCACGCTGGAGAGGCAGTCGTCCAGGAGCAGCGTGGGGGCCCGGGTGGCCAGGGCCCTTGCGATGGCGACCCGCTGCCGCTGGCCACCGGAGAGGTTGACGCCCCGCTCCCCCAGGAGCGAGTCGTAGCCCGCGGGGAGGGCCTCCACCTCTCGGTCGATGGCGGCGTCCCGGGCCGCCGCCTGGATGCGCTCGGGCACGGCGCCGCCGTCCAGACCGTATCCGATGTTGGCCGCCACCGTGTCGCTGAAGAGGAAGGTCTCCTGGGGGACCATGGCCACGGTGGTCCGCAGCGCGCCCAGGGGCCAGTCCCGCACGTCGCGGCCGCCCACGAGGACGGTCCCCGGCGGCGGGTCGTAGAGCCGGTTCACCAGGGCCAGCAGGGTGCTCTTGCCGCCGCCCACGGGCCCCACCAGGGCCACCGTGGCCCCCGCGGGGACCGCGAGGTCCACGCCCCGCAGCGCCTCCGCCGGGGCGCCGGGATAGGTGAAGCGCAGGCCGCGAAACTCCACCGAGGCGCGCGGGTCGCCCGGCGAAGCCCCCGGGGCCTCGCGGATGGCGGATTCCCGGCTCCCCAGCTCGACCAGGCGCGCCGCGCTGGCCATCCCGCGCTGATAGATGTTGATGGTCCAGCCCAGGGCCATCATGGGCCACACCAGCCGGGAGAGGTATTCCAGGAAGGCCACCAGGGAGCCGGCGCTCATGCGGCCGTCCAGGACCCGGTGGCCCCCGGCCCAGAGGACGATGCAGATGGCCACGCCCATGAAGAGGCGGAACAGCCCCTGGAAGACCGAGTCCAGCCGGGCCAGGTCCAGGTTCAGCCCCCGGTGCTCGGCGGAGAGCCCCGCGAAGCGCCGCGCCTCGTGGGACTCCCGGGCGAAGGTCTTGAGGACGCGCTGGGCGGCGATGCCCTCCTGCGCCCGGGCCGAGACGAGGGAGAAGTGGTCCTGGATGGCCCGGAAGCGCCGGTGCACCGCGGCCCCCAGGACCTTGATGGCCACGGCCAGGAGGGGCAAGGGGAGGAGGGTCCAGAGGGTCAGGCCGGGCGAGAGCCAGGCCATGAGGGGCGGGACGGTGAGGAAGTAGGCCGTGCTGTCCACGATGAGGAGCAGCCCCATGCCGTAGAACATCCGCACCGCCTCGATGTCGTTGGTGGCGTGGCTCATGATGTCGCCGGTGCGGGCCCGGTCGAACCAGGCCAGCTCCTGGCGCTGGAGGCGGGCGTAGAGCCCCCGCCGCATGTCGTTGGCGATGCGGTGGCTGGTGGCGAAGAAGCCCTGACGCCAGACGTAGCGGAAACCTCCCTGGAGGGCCACGACCCCCAGGTAGGCCGCGCCCAGCCAGAGGAGGGCGCGCCTCGCCGCGGGGTCGGCCGTCGAGGCGCCCCTGCCCAGGGCCTCCTGCAGCCGGTCCACGGCGGCCATGAGGACCAGGGGCGGCAGGAGGTCCAGGAGGTCCACCAGGACCAGGGCCCCGATGCCCGTGAGCAGGGGGCCCCGGTAGCGTCCCATGTGGGAGAGGATGAAGCTTCGCGTGGTCAAGACCTGCCCCACCCCGCGCGGGGCGCGGATCATAGGGGGGGCTGGCCCGCCATGCAAGGCCATGGCGCGCTGGCCCGGTGGATCCGCAGGCGGGCGAGGACCTGCCGGGGGATCGCGAGTCGCGTCTGGAGGCAGTCGTCGGAGTAGCGTGGCTCGTGCTGGGTCAGGCGGTGGAGTCGAAGGCCTCCTGGCGGGGCCACGGGGGGCGAGGGGTGGAGGCTCGGCTGTGCCCTCATCCCGCCGGACGCAGCACGGCGAAGGGCGCATCCGAGCCGGGGTCGCCGACCTCGAGGGCCTCCGGTCCCACGCGGACCTCGTAGGCCCGGGGTCTAGGCGCGTCGGTCTCGACGATGAACCAGGGACCCCGCCCCGAGGGGAGCAGGCGAAAGTGGCGCACCCGGACCTCGCCGCCGCGGTCGGTCTCGGTGAGCCGGTGCCCTCCCGGGTCGAAGTGCCAGGACATGGGTTGTCCTCCGGGCGGGGGGGACTCGGACCAGTCGCCCGCGAGATCGGGAGCGGATTCCGGGGCAGCCGTCGCCTCCACCTCGAGGGTCACCCGGCAGGTCCCGGCCTGGAGGTTGGCGGCGCCCCCGTACAGGGAGTGCCCCTCGGCCCGCGCCTGCACGGTGAACTCGACCGTGCCGGACGCCGACCTCGGGACCCAGAGGAGGAGGCCGCCGGAGGCCGAACGACCGCTGAACCAGACGCCGGTCCACACCACCTCGATCCCCTGGGGCAGGACCTTGGGCTCCCACAGGCAGACCGCGTCGATGCTGACTATCACCGTGGCCGGGGTCGAGTCTATGGGCCGGCTGTAAGGCACCAGGGCCGCTGTCCCGGCCCGGGCGCTGACGACCACGTGCCCCGGGTAGCGCGCCGCCTCCCGTCGGCGATCACGCCAGGTGAAGAAGGCCACCACCCCCGCGGCCAGCAACACGAGTGCGATGGTGCGCCTATCTCTCACGGTGAGATCCGCGGGTGCCGAAGCCAGGGATCGTTCTACGACTCCTCACTGCGTGCGTGGGCCGACTGCCGGCCCGGGGGCACGGAAACGCCCGCGCTCGCGGGCGGCGTCCCTTGCGCCCCCCTCATGGCGTCCGCCGGAACTCCATGGACTCCATGCGTACGCCGTCCACCGGGTCTCCCTCGCGCAGGAGCTCCAGCGCGGTGGACCGGGCCCAGTCGAAGAAGACGGGCCGGCCGCGGTCATCCAGCCCCAGGACGCCGCGCGTGACCGGGCCGTCTCCTCCGGGCCGCCATTCGATACGGGCCGGCGTCGCGACCCCGCCCGCCTCGACGACGAGGCGGCGGCCACCGGCCGCGCTGTAGCTCCCCACCAGGGCGGCCTGCAGGCCCCGTTCGAGGGGCGCGGGGGGAAGGGCGATGGCCTCGTCGAAGAGCGTGGCCTCGAGCAGGCCGACGACGCCGGGGAGAGGCGCATCGTCACGGTTGCCGAACACGACCAGGCAGCCATCCTCCTCGGGGAAGCGGCGGATCTCGCAGACGAATCCCCGGACCGCGCCGCCGTGCGACTGGACCAGGCGGCCCCGTTCGTCGCGGCGCACGAACCAGCCCAGGGCGTAGTCGTTCAGGCCGGGGCGGAACAGCTCCTCGCGGGCAGCCTTGCCCAGGACCTCGTCGCCGCGGAGCGCGCGGTCCCAGCGCCACAGGTCCCAGAGGTTCGCGACCGCGCCCCCCATGCCGCGGTACTGGTACCCGTAGCTCCCGTACGGGTGCTCCAGGGCCGACCGGGGCTCCCCGCGAGCCGAGCGCCCGGTGGCCAGCGGGACCCCCTCGGGGGCCTCGTCCCCGGTGAAGAGCCCGTGGCGCATCCCCGCCCTCTCGAAGAGCCGCTCCTTGCAGTATCCGACGTAGTCCCTTCCACCCACCCTGTCGATGATCGCGCTCAGGATTGCATAGCCCTGGTTCCAGTAGTCCCAGTGGGTGCCCGGCTCATGGCGGGGTCCACCCGAGAGGAAGAGGGGCAGGACCAGGGCGAGGTCGTCGCCGTGGCCCCGGCTGTTGGTGCCGGGGATGCCCGAGGTGTGCTGCAGCAGGTGGCGGACGGTGATCGCCCGGCAATCCGGCGGGACCCCCTCCAGGTGGCGGGCGATGTCGTCGTCGAGGTCCAGCCTGCCGTCCTCCTCCAGGGCCAGGATGGCCGCGGCGGTGAACTGCTTGGTGGCCGAGGCCAGCTCGAAGAGGGTGTTGGCCGTGTTGGCCGTCCGGCCATCCACGTCGGCCGGACCGACGCCGGCCGCCACGAGGACCTTGCCGTCGCGGGCGGCCAGTGCCGCCCCGGAGAAGCCGACGCCCTCCAGGCTGGCTACCAGGGCGGCGAGCCGTCCCGCGCGCTTGCCCGCGGCGCAGTATCGGTCGACGTCCTCGCCTGAAGAGGGCGGTCCCACCGCGACCGCGCAGAGGACCAGGACGGCCGTCCGCCGGACGTACGGGGAGGGGGCGTTCCCACGCGCGGCCCGTCCGGCCGCGTCCTGGCCAGGTCGCCGGGTGGGGGACGGCTCCAGGCCCCGGAGCTCGGGCGCCCCCATCCGTTCACTCCCCCGCGACGCGGCCCAGGGTCACGTCCACGAAGCGGGACTTCCCCAGCAGGACCACCGTGAGCTCTGTGGTGCGACGCCCCGCGGCCATCCGGGCCGCGATGGCCGCCTCGAAGGCGGCGCTGTCCGCCACGGGCTCGCGCTCCACCGCCGTCACCAGCTCGAAGGGGCGCACCCCGCCCACCTCGGCACCGGAGCCCGTCTCCACCTTGGCGACGACGACGCCCGGGGAGGTGTCCGCCAGGGCGAGGACGTGGCGCACCTCGTAGGTCAGGTCCTTGACCGTGAGGCCCGTGGCCTCCTCCTCCACCTCCGGGGCGGAGGAATAGTCGGGGGGCGCTTGCTCCAGTACGAGATCGGCACCCTTCTCCTCGCCCGCGGAGAGCCAGCGCAGGCTCACGGCCTTGCCGGCGCCCATGCGGGTGAGCAGTTCGGTGAGGAAGGTCTTCCTCTCGGGCCACAACCGGCGCGGCTCCGACCCGGAGCGGCCGCCACGCCAGGCCCAGCGGTAGTAACTCCGCGCGGCGTAGTCCGGCGGCAGGACGAGGTCCACCGGCGTCGAGTCCTTCTCCCCGAACGCCAGGAGGATGTCGCCGCGCTGGACGCCCAGGCGCGCGGCCGGCGACCCGGCGTAGACGGCGTCGACCAGGAGCCCCAGGCGTCCGTCCCGGGTGGGCCCCGCCACCTTCAGGGCGGTGGCCAGGTCCGGGCCGATGGCCTGGAATTCCACGCCGAACCAGACCCGCCGGCGCGACTCCTCCTTGCTCTGGGGGACGACGTCCGGCTCCAGGAAGCCCTCCGGCGAGACGACCTGCCGCCAGACCTCGTCCCATTCGAACAGGCGGTCCGGGTCGCTGGGGGAGCTGCGGTAGCGGTAGCCCCCCATCGCCACCTCCTCCGGGTTCACCGGACGTCCGTAGCGCTTCTCCCGGGTGTGGACTCCCACCCAGGCCCCGTCCAGGTCCACGAGGAGTGCCCCCTCGGGCAGACTGCCCAGGACCGCGCGATACCGGGCGTCCCGGTAGCCCCGGGCGCTCCCGTCCAGCCGGGTGTAGCCCTTCTCCACGTCGGGGCCGCCAAAGCGGTGGCGGAGGGCCAGGGAGAGGAGCAGTTCCCCGTCCGGCGGGCTCGCCGCCGCCGGGGGACCGGCGCGCGGGGCCCCCCCCTCGGGCGGGGCGTACTCCACCAGGAACCCGCCGAAGCGGGCAAAGAGCCCGACGAAGCGGCCCGGGACCTCCACGGGATCCCCCTCCGGGCCAGGGACCTTGACCACCAGCCTCTCGATGGCGCGCACGTGCACCGGGTCCAGGTCCGCGATGACCAGGAGCCGGCCCTCGCCCATGGAGAGCCCGTAGAGGTGCACCCGCGAGGCGGGCTGCCCCGACCCACGCGGGGTGGTGCCGACGAGCGGGCCCAACCGGGAGAGGGCCTCCTCGGTCTCCGCGTCCCGGCGGAACCGCACCTCCACCTCGCAGGCCGAGTCCAGGAGCGCCCGCTCGGCCCGCCCCAGGGCCTCGTCGACGGCATCGAACCCCACGCGTTCGTCGAGGACCGCCCCCGCCCCCAGCCACGAGGACCGCCCGTCGGGGTCCCGCCACAGCCGCGGGGAGAGGGTCACCCCCAGGGGGCGGGCCGCCTCGTCGTAGACGAGCCAGCAGGTCATGAACCGATGGCTCGAGATATCGGGACCGTCCGGAAACCCATCGAGGACGCGACCGCCCTCCAGGACCATGGTCGCGTGGAGGCGCTCGCCCCGCACCAGGAGGGAGGGGTCGTCCCCCGAGAGGCCCAGGGAGGCCAGGTAGACCGTCCCGTCGAAGGCCCCCGGGGCCCCCTCGAGTCCGGGTGCGACGAACTCGCAGGCGGCCCACGGCGCGGCCCCCTCCGGCGGGTCGAAGCTCACCAGCAGGCCGTGGTGGTGGCGCACGAGGCCCCAGAGCCGCCCCGGGTAGCGCTCGCCGGAGGGGGAGACCACGGTCACCGACTCCACCCGCTCCCTGGGGACCTGGGGGTCGGGGACCAGGATGACCCCCGCCGAGTCGACAAGGACCCCCGAGAGGGGGAGCGAGGCCTCGTACTCCGCGTAGGGGTTGATCCTCGATTCCACGTCCTGGGGCCCGTCCTGCGATCGGTCCTCGCGGGTCCGGTCCTGGCGCTTGAAGCGCAGCTCCACGAACCAGAGGACCGACGCGGCGTGATCCCTCACCCGCTGGATGGGGGCCGGGTCCTCCTGGGCCACGAGCGGCGCCGACGCCAGGAGGAGGGCGAGGGCCAGGACCCCACTCCAGGGGAAGGGGTTCATGGCTCGCTGCGCGACCTCCGGTCGCTCGCTCATTGGCGTTCCGCCTCCTTGTAGTCCGACCGGGGCTTGTTGAAGTCCAGGACCAGGAGCTGAGGGATCCCGTCCCGGAGGACTTCCACCAGCACCTTGCGCCTCCCCCGGGGCAGCCCATCCAGCTCCGCGTAGGCCGCCTGCACGTCCTCCAGGGAGGCTACGGCGCGCTCGCCGAGGCGCAGGATGATGTCCCCCATGGCCACGCCGCTCAGGGCGGCGTTCCCGGGCATGAGCACCCCGAGGACGTAGGCCCCCTGCTGGCGGAAGTAGGCCACCTCCGGGTCGGAGAAGGGGTTGATCTCCTTGACGGTCATGTTCCATTCGATGCAGTCGAAGTCGTCGCCCTCCACCTTTCCCTTGCGCGAGGGGACGAGCGAGACCTCGCGCTCCTCTCCGGAGCGCCGGATCCGGACCATGACCGGTTCACCCACGGCCAGGGCCGCGAAGCGGCGCCGGACGCCCGGAAGGTCCTCCAGGTAGGTCCCCTCCACGGGGACGCCGGCCAGGTCCAGGACCAGGTCGCCGGCCACGAGCCCCGCCGCCTCCGCCGGGGAGCCCTCGTCCACCGAGGCCACGAGCACCCCCCGGTCGGCGTCGCGGACGTAGATGCTGCGCATGAAGTCCCGCAGGGCCTGGAGGCGGATGCCCGTCCAGGCCCGCTCCACCCGGCCGTGCTCCCGTAGGAGTTCCACCACCTCCCGGACCCGGTTCGAGGGGATGGAGAAGCCGACGTTCTCGGCGAAGTTCGCCCCCAGGGTGTTGATGCCGACGATCTCCCCCCGGGCGTCCACGAGGGGCCCGCCGCTGTTCCCGGGATTGATGGCCGCGTCGGTCTGGATCCAGAGCGAGTACTCGGAGAAGTCCTGCAGATACCGCTTCGTGTTGCTGATGATGCCGAAGGAGATGGAGCGGGTCAGCCCCAGGGGCGACCCCATGGTCATGACGAACTGCCCCTCCTCGAGGCGGTCCGAATCGCCGAAGGCCGCGCAGCGAACCGGGAGGCGCTCCGGCGGCAGTCTCAGCCGGAGGAGGGCAATGTCCAGGTCCGGGTCCAGTCCCACCACGTCGGCGGGGACCTCCTCGCTGTCCCCGAGGACGCAGCGGATCTCCACCGCCTTCTCGGCCACGTGGTGGTTCGTCACCACGTAACCGTCCTCCGAGATCACCACCCCCGAGCCGAAGACCTGCATCTGCTGCCTCTCGCCGCCGCGGAACTCCTCGCGGATGGGCTTGACGAACACCAGGACGGGGAAGACTTGCTGCTTGGCCTCGCGGATGATCCGCGCGAAATCCAGGGCCGCTCGCCCCTCCTCCCCCTGGAGACGGAGCCGGTCCACGGCCTCCCGCTCGGCCTCCAGGGCCCGCTCCAGCACCGTCACCCGATCCTCCACGGTCGGGCCCTCGGTGGGCCGGCTCGGCGCGAGCAGGCCGCAGGCGGAGAGCGTGGGGACCAGGGCGAGGATCAAGGCCGCGGCGGTCGCTCGACGCATGGGCTGGGCTCCTGTCGGGGGCGTCATTATAGCGGCCGTGGCCCCGCGCCCAGCGCCCCCACCAGCGCCGCGCGCAGGGCGGCGATCTCCAGCCCCGGATCGCAGTCGCGCCGCGCGCGCTCGGCGGCCGCGGCCCCCAGCCGCTCGCGCAGCCCCGGCGAGGCGGCCAGGGCCCGGGCCCCCCCCAGGAAGCCCTCCTCGTCCCGGTAGAGGAGCCCGTCCTCGCCGTCATGCACCAGGACCCGGTTCCCGGGGACGTCGCGGACCAGTACGGCCCGGCCCAGGGACATGGCCTCCAGGACGGCGTTGGAGGTCCCCTCGCTCCGGGAGGTGTTGAGGACGACGTCCGCGGCGCGGTAGGCCGCGGCGAGGACCGGCGGGGGAAGGACCCCGGCGTGAAGGGCCCAGGGGAGGCGCTCCACCCTGCGGAGGAACTCGCGGCCGTAGGCCTCGTCGAGGGTGGGGCCCGCGCTCACGAACCGGAGCGGGATCCCCTCGGAGCGCAGCCGCTCCAGGGGGCCGAGGCAGTCCAGGTTCCCCTTCACGGGGCGCAGCCCCGCCGGGAGGAGGAACAGGGGCGCACCCGTCGGGACCCCCCAGTCCTCCCGCGGGTTTCCCCGCGGCGGCTCCAGGCGCACGCCCCGCGGCAGGAGGACCGAGCGGTCCGCGGCCCCCGGGGAGGCCGCCTCGGCGATGGCGAGGACCTCGGCCGAGGTGGCCAGGATGCGCCGCGCCGCCCCCAGGACCGCGAGGACGAGAGGGCGCCGGTGGGCGTCGTCCAGGTCGTGATGGACATCCGTGCCTGGCAACTGCACCGCCAGCGGCAGCCCCAGGTCCAGGCAGGTCGGGCCCGCGCGGCCGGCGTGGTAGGCGAGGACCAGGTCCGGCCGGAGGGTCCGGACCACGTCCAGGGGTCGCTCGCCCCGGCTCAGGTCCACCACCCGCACCGGGACGCCCGCCGCCTCGAGCCCCGCCGCGTAGCGCCCCACGGTGGTGGCATTTCCCGTGGGGGCCGGCGGCGCCGAGGGCGTCACGAGGAGGAGGCGCATGGGCCGAGAGTCCCGAAATGGACGAGCCGGATCCCGGCGGCCTCGAGGTCCGCGCGGACCGCCGCCGAGGTGAGGGCCGAGAGCTCCCGCGCGCGGGCGTCCGAGGAGAAGGGGAGGCCGCCCGGGTCCGGGTATCCCGGGTGGACCATGAGCTCGGTGCTCCCCTGGGGCAGGTCGGACAGCAAGGCCCGCAGGCGCGCCTCGTCCAGCGAGCCGACCAGGGCAGCCCCTCGGAAGTGGTCGGTGGAGGCGAGGCCCGCGGCGGCGAAGACCTGCCGAGCCGCCCGCGCCAGGGGGCGCAGTTCGTCCCAGCGGGCCGGCCCCGGGGGCTCCTCCGGGACACGCACGGCGCGCACCCCGAAGCGAGCGGCCACGCGACAGGTCAGCTCCGGGAGGCCCGGGTAGACGTGGACGTGGTTGTGGCCGTCGAGGTGGGTCGGGGCACGGCCCAGGGCCTCCACGAAACGCTCCGTCTGCCGGAGGAAGGCCTCCTCCACCCGCGCGAGGTCCAGGGCCCCGGCCCGGAGGGCCGCCCAGGTGCGGTGCTTGTCCACCCACGGCGGACCCAGGGTGCAGTTGAGGTGCAACCCGACGCCCAGTCCGGACAGCTCGCCGAGGCGCGCGAAGGCATCCGCGGCCGCCGGCCCCTCCGATAGGACCGTGACGCTGGTGACGAGCCCCCTCGCCGCGGCCTCGGCGATCCCCCGGTTCCTCGGGAGGTCCACCCCCAGGTCGTCGGCGTTGATGATGAGCGTCCTCAGGCCCCGTCCCCCGGGGACCTCGCCCGGTAGCAGGCCACGACAAAGTGCCCCCGGGCGCCTTCCACGAAGAACTCGCTCCGGCCCTCCCCGCGCAGCCGGAGGAGGTGGGTCCAGAGGCCCGGGGAGTAGCCCTCGTACTCGGCGACGGCGAAGTCCCGACGCGAGACGGCCAGGACCTCGACCGCGAAGCGGGCCATGAGGGCCTCCCGGACCCGCCGCGGGTGGGCGAGGGAGGAGTGCATGAGGTAGAGTCGGCCTCCGGGGGCCAGGTGCGCCGGGGCGCCCTCCACGGCGGCCACCACGAGGTCGGCCCCGTCCTCGCCGCCCCACTTGTCCACGCGGAAGGGCTCGGGACAGGGGGTCTGCGGCGGGTTCGCCACGACCCGGTCGAATCGCTCCGCCCCAGCGGGGGCGTAACCGTCCCCCACCCTCGCCTCCACCCGGTCTCCCACGCCGTTGGCCCGGGCGTTGGCGGCCGAGACCGCCACGGCGCCGGGGTCCAGGTCCGTGGCCAGGACCCGCGCGGCCCCGAGCCGCGCCGCCAGGACGGCGAAGAGCCCGGCCCCGCAGCCCAGGTCCAGGAGGGAGCCCCCGGCGGGGACCTCCAGGAGCCGGGCCATGACCTCGCTCGTGGGGGCGTGGGGATGGACCCCCGCCGGGTATTCCATCCTCAGGGTATGGCCGCGGAGCGAGAGGTCCATCAGGCCCGCGAGCGCCTCACTCCGCCAGCCGCTCGCGCAGCGACAGGGCCAGGACGTTGTCCGGGGCGAGCCCCAGGCAGCGATCCACGTCGGCGCGGGCCTCCTCCCGGCGCCCGAGCTCCAGGAGGCATGCCGCCCGGTTGGCCAGGACCCCCGGCCAGACGTGGCGCTGGAGCAACATGGCGTCGAAGTCCTTCACTGCCCGCTCGTGCTCCCCCTGGGCCCGGCGCACGTAGCCTCGCATGGCGATCAGGGAGGGGTAATCGGGATAGGCCCGCAGGCCCCTGCGGACCGCCTCCAGCGCGACCGCCTGGTCCTTGGCACGGAAGGCCACCTCCGCCTCCCTGTAGGCATCCTTGGCCTGGGCCAGGGCCTCGATCAGCTCCGCCGCATGGCGGTCCAGGGCGACGGCCAGCGCCGCCACCTGACCCTCGAAGAGCGCGTCGATGTCCAGGGGCTTTCCCGCCGCCAGGGTGGCGAGGGCCTGGTCGAGGACGCGGCGGCGCTTCCCGCCCCCCGACTTCACCAGGTAGTGGTGGACGAGCCAGGCCTGGGCGTAGGAAACGGGTTCGTCGTGGCCCCGGAACTCGTCCCCCATGTCGCGGATCAGCCGCTCCCACGGGTGGAGCCGCCCCTCGTCCCGAGCCACCTGCAGGGTCCAGATGCAGTCGGAGATGGGCTCCCCGAAGCCGAGCGACCCGTCCTCGCCGACGCGGAATCCCGTGAAGTACATGGGGATCCCCTCCCATATCCACGTGGGCATGGGACCACCGATGTAGAAGTGCAGGAACTGGTGGAAGGCCTCGTGGTAGAGGGTCTCGTAGACCTGGCGCACCCTCTGGCTGGCGTCGATGACCAGCTCACGGCTCCCCGAGTTGTAGAGGCCCACGTAGCGGTTCCCCGCGTAGGCGGCGTAGCCTTCGGGGTCGCCGAAGAGCCGGACCCGGAAGCGCTCCGTGATCCGCCGGTCGAAGCGGAACCGCCCCGTGTATTCCTCGAAGGCCCGGTCCAGCTCCCGGGCCAGTTCGTCGGTGAGGGCGGCCCCCGCCGTGCTCTCCACCGTGTAGTGGGCCGTCTCGATGACCGTGGGCATCGCCGCGGCCCCCGCCGGGGCGCCGCCAGCCTGGGCCAGGAGGAGGAGCAGGGCAGGGCTCAGAACTCCCATCGTGCCTCCCGCCCCCCCCGAGCCGCTAGAACTCGAGGGCGACCCCCGCCACGGGGCCCTCCAGGTCCAGCTCGAGGCGCTCCGCGTCGCCGCTGTAGCGCTCCTCCAGACCCTCGAAGGCGGCGTAGGCCATGGCGGGCCCGAGCTGCAGGTTGAGCCCCGCGTAGACCCGTCGGTAGAGGGCGTGTTCCATGACCCCCAGGGCGTCCGTGTCCCCGTACTGGAACTCGACGTATCCGTGGACCGGCCCCGCCACCGCGAAGCGGCCGGACACCCCCACCACCCCGAAGCTGCCCTCCAGTGAGGTCTCGGCCCTCTGTCCCGAGATCACCGATTCCAGGAGGACCCGGCCGCGGGCGTGCCGGACGCCGGCCTGCAGGCCCAGGCGGTCCCCCTCGTGCTCCTCGCCGTTGACCTGGACCACGACCGCCGCGTCCTCGCGCCCCAGGCGCGAGCGCAGGCGGTCCCCGGCGGACCAGCCCTGGGCGTTGAAACGCACGTCCCTGGAGAGGCTCCCCTTCCCCTCCACCGACAGTCGCGAGCCCTCCAGGATCAGGTCCGCCTCTCCCCCCTCCAGGGTGAGCCGGCCGGCGAGCTGCTCCGCCTCGGCGGGTAGGAAGAGGTCCAGGTCGCCGGCGAGCCGGCTCCCCTCCACCCCCAGGTGGTCCGCCTGGACCAAGGCCGTGGGTGCGAACCGGAAGGCCTCCAGGCGCAGCTCCGACCGCTCCACGCCCTGGGCCAGGGCGGGCGCGGTCCAGGCGATGGCCGGGAGGAGCCAGGCCCGGGTCCACGCCCGCGTCGAAGAGGCGCCGCTCACGCGGGGCTTCGCCGGAAGTCCGCGCGGGCCTCGCCCACGCCCGCACGCCGGTTGGCGACCCGCGCCATGACGAAGAGGAGGTCACCCAGGCGGTTCAGATAGATCAGGGTCTCGGGGTGGACGGGCTCGACCGCCTCCAGCCGGAAGCCCTGCCGCTCGGCGCGGCGGCACACGGTGCAAGCCAGGTGCAGCGCGGCGCCGGCCGGTCCACCGCCGCGCAGGACGAACTCCTCCAGGGGACCCACCTCGTCCACGCCCTGGTCGATCCAGGCTTCCAGCCGACGTGTGTGCTCGGCGGTGATGCGCGGGACCTGGGCCGACCCGGGGCTGGCCAGGTCGCAGGCCAGGATGAAGAGGTCGTTCTGTAGCTCCCGCACCTGGGCCGCCAGCGGGTCATTCCCCAGGTAGACGAGGGCGGCCCCCAGGTGCGCCCCCAGCTCGTCCACCTCCCCGTAGGCCTCTACCCGCTCCGAGTCCTTGCGGACCCGGGAGCCGTCCACCAGGCCCGTGGTCCCGCGGTCGCCCCCACGCGTGTAGACCTTGGAGATGCGCACGGTGGGCCCATCCTAGGTAGGCCGGTGGGGAAGTCAACCGAGGGGCCGTGCCTCCAGCCGCTCGAGCGGCTAGTAGGCGGGCGAGAGCCCCGCGGCCCCCTCGCGGGTCGCGCCGCTCCCGGTGATGAAGATGACCTCGTCGCGGATGACCCAGACCAGCTCCGGGCTCACGGCGTCGAGCAGGAGGTCCAGGGCGTTGCGCGCCGAGACCTCCTTCACGTTCAGGTCCACCCGCGCCCCCTCCATCACGCCCCCCGCCGCAGGGTCCAGGACCACGTTGAACCCCGTCAGGTCGGCGAAGAAGCGCACGGCCTCGGCGAAGTCCGTGGAGGCGAAGTTCAGCGTCACCTTCGTGGAGTCCAGCCTGCGCCCGAGGGCGACGTGCCCCGCGGGCTCCTCCGAGACGGCCGGCTCCGGCTCCGCCGCGTCGGCGACCGAGAGCGCCTCCTTCTTGTCGTACTCGCCGCCGGAGAGGGCGTTCTTGATCTCGTGGGTGAGCTTGACCTCCAGCTGCTGGTCGTAGCTCACGTGGTGCCACTCGTAGGGGGCCACGTACTCGTTGCGATGCCAGTCCGCCTCGGACTGGTCCGTCTCGTGGACCACCCGCACCTCCACGTCGTAGTAACCGCCCCGGTCGTAGACCTCGCCGTAGACAAGCTTGCGGGTCTTGGTGAAGAAGGCGTTGTCCGGCCTCACCTCCCCGATGACCCGGCCCGCGCGGCGGTCCACCTCCATGATGAACGCATACTTGTCGATGACCCGGATGGTCTCGTCCAGGACCTTGTTGTAGTCACCGAAGGCGTCGGAATAGGTGGTGATGGCGCGCGTCGTCCGGCAACCCGCCACGGGGACGGCGGCCAGGGCGCAGGCGAGGACGGCGGCAAGGGACCCGTCACGGTAGAGCATGGTTTCCTCCCGGCTCTAGTAGGCCCGCGAGCTGACCTCCCGGAACAGCCCGCCGTGATCCGCGGCCACGCGCTCCAGGAAGGCGCGGCCGCGATAGTCGATGTCGAAGCCGAAGGCGTGGATCACCGCCCCCGCCGTGTTGGCCTCCAGCATACGGGAGCGGTGCAACGCGGCGATGCGGATGGGGTCGTCCTCCTCGTCGACGGCCGTCGGCAGGCCGTCGGAGAGGAGGATGATGGTAGGCCCGGCGGGGTCCCGCAAGGCCTCCAGGACGGCCCTGCTGGTGTTCGTGGTGCCGCCGGGCCGGAAGCCATCCATGAAGGCATGGACGTCGGCCAGGTTCGCCTCGGTGCGCTCCCGGACCCGGTCGCGCCATTTGGAAATCCCCTCGTCGAAGAAGATCACGTTGAAGCGGTACGAGTCCGGCAAGTCGCGGAGCGAACGCTTCACCTCGATCCGTGCGCGGTCCAGCTTGGTGCCGGCCGTGATCCTGCCCGAGAGGTCGGGATAGGGTTCCGCCGCGGGGCTCATGCTCCCGGAACGGTCCACCACGAAGCAGACGGCCTTGCGGTCCTCCGGGAGCGGGTGGCCGAAGAAGTGCAGCTCCCGCTCGCCGCCCCCGGCGACGGAAGTGGCCGTGGACGGGCCGGCGGGAAGTCGGGGGGGTCCCGGCGCCCCCGAGGCATCCGACGCGACCGCCACGGCGCCCGCTGGGCCGGCCGGCGTGCGCGGGGAGAGGATGGGCTCGCCCCCGGGACCCGCCCCGAGCACCGTGGGCGTGAACGTGGACGTGGACGTGACCGTGGACGTGATCGTGTTCGTCGGCGTGGGCGTGGGCGTGGGCGTGGGCGCGGGCGTGGGCGCGAGCGAGAGGGTGATCGCGGGCATGGGCGCGGCCCTGGCGGGCTCGGGGGTCGGGGTAGGGACCGGCAGGCGTCGGGGCTCCGGTCGCTCGAACCGGATGGCGATGTATCGCTCGGGCTCCGCCGCCGCGGGCCGGCGAAGGGAGTAGAGGAGGAGGAAGGCCACGCCCAGGACGGCGCACCCCGCGGCCGCGGTCCCGAGGAAGACGGACAGGCTCGTGCCGCCATGGCTCCCCCGGAGTCGGGTCGCCCGCAGGTAGTCCTGCTTCATGCGTCCCACCTCGGCCAGGAAGCCGGCGGCGGCGGGCCCAGGGGCCCGCAGGGCCTGCGCGGGAAAGCGATCGCCGCAGGGGCATTCGACCCTTGTCCCCTCGCTCTCGGAGGCCATGCGGAACACCCGCCCGCAGGCGGGGCAGTAGGTGCGCAGTCCCATGACGGCGCCCATCATATCATCTCCCCCCAATCGACCCGCGCGCCGCGCGGCTATCGCGAGAGGTGCTCCTCCACGAAGCTCTCCAGGCCCTTCGACCGCATGGGGTGCTGGAGCTTCCGGATGGCCCGGATCTCGATCTGGCGGATGCGCTCCCGGGTCACGCGGAAGCGGCGCCCCAGGTCCTCCAGGGTGCAGGGCTCGGTGCCCTTCAGCCCGTAACGCATTTCCAGGACCGTTCGCTCCCGGTCCGACAGGGTCCCCAGGACCTCGTGGAGGCGCTCCCGCAGGAGCTCCTGGCTCACCGTGGCGGTGGGGGGGGCGAAGGAGTCGTCCTCCAGCAAGTCCTGGAACGGCGTGTCCTCCTCCTCGTTCACCGGCTTGGAGAGGGAGAGGGGCGCGCGGGCCATTCGCATCATCTCGCGCAGCTCCTCCTCGGGGAGCTGGAGCGCCCCCGCCACCTCGGTCACCGTGGGCGAGCGGCCCAGCTCGTGGGCGAGGCGGCGGCCCTGGCGCTTGGCCTTCCCCAGGACCTCGGTGACGAACAGGGGGACACGGATCATCCGCGCCTTCTCGGCGATGGCGCGGGCGATGGACTGGCGGATCCACCACGTGGCGTACGTGCTGAAACGGTAGCCCAGGGTGTGGTCGAACTTCTCGACCGCCCGCATGAGGCCCGTGTTGCCCTCCTGGATCAGGTCCAGGAAGGAGAGACCGCGGCCGCGATAGCGCTTGGCTATGGAGATGACCAGCCGGAGGTTCCCCGAGGATAGCCGCCCCTTGGATTGCTCGTACTCCTCGAACTCCTTCTCCAGGTAGCGAAGCCGCGAGTGCAGGGTCCGGCGGCTCTCCCAGGTGCGATCCGCGAGGCGCTGGGCCTCTCCCCGAAGCTCCGCGCGGGTCCGGCGGCGCGCCCCTCGCTTCACCCGCACCTGGCGGACGGCCAGTTCCTGCACCTTGCGCCTCCAGTAGAGGAGCTGCTTCATGTGCAGGCCGTAGGTCTCGGTGACCTCCACGGCGTCCGCCTGCCGCCGGGCCATGCGCCTCCGGATCCGTTCGATGGTGTCCCGGTCGAATCGGCCGAGGCGGATCTTCTCCCAGTCCTGATTGTTCGTGCGGACGATGCGCTTGAGCCGGTCGATGTCCCGCGGCATGCTCTCCAGGTACCGTGCCTTGAGCTGGTCGGTGGAGGCGTCGATGGTGAACGTCTTGTCGAAGATCACCTCCCCCGCCAGGGCCTGCTGGAGGATCTTCACCGTCTCCAGGATGGCCAGCTTGCTGGAGAGGATGGCCTGGCGGAGGTTCCTCCGACTGGCCTCGATGCGCCGCGCGAGATCCACCTCCTCCTCGCGAGCGAGGAGGGGGATGTCGCTCATGGAGGAGAAATACATCCGGATGGGGTCGTCCAGCCGCCGCAGGACGTCCAGATCTTCCTCTGACAACCCTCCCTCGCAGCCCTCCTCGTCGGTGCCCTCGAGGTCCAGAGGCTCGAACTCCGGCGACTCCCCTTCCTCCATGTCCTTCAGCTCCACCGTCACTGCTTCCCGATCCCCACCTGCCGACTCTCGCCGGCCCCTTGCCCTGGCCATGGCCTGCCTCCGACCCCCGTGGATCAGGTAGGTGTAAGGTCAAGCTCTATGCCATGTTCTGTCCTGACGGGCTCGTGAATCCAGCCAAGGGCAAGCAAGGAGTTACGGCATTCCGGGGAACCCCGGGTCTCGAAGTGGAAGGGGCGTACGGACACTCCTGACCCACATGTAGCCGGCTGGCGACGGCCCGCTCTCGTCTCCAGGCGTCGTGAGAGGGCCTCTGCGAGAGGCGACGCGGATCCTCGCCGACCCGCTCCCGGGCCCACGCGACCTCCGCGCGCACGGTCTCGTCCTCCGCGTAGAGGCTGGGAACCATGATTGACCCGGGGAGCGGGCGCGGGTAGTCTCGCGCCCCCATGGGTATCCCCCTGCTACAGTCCCTGCGCGTGGGCGCCTACATCCTGAAGCAGCGCCTGCGGGGCGTCCGGCGCTATCCCCTGGTACTCATGCTCGAGCCCCTCTTCCGCTGCAACCTGGAGTGCGCCGGCTGCGGGAAGATCCAGTACCCGGAGGCGGTGCTGAGCCAGCGGCTCACGCCCGAGCAGTGCTTCCGCGCGGCCGAGGAGTGCGGCGCCCCGGTCGTCTCCATCCCCGGGGGCGAGCCCCTGATCCACCCGGAGATCGGCGAGATCGTGGGCGGCCTCGTGGCCCGCCGGCGCGTCGTCTACCTGTGCACCAACGCCATTCTCCTGGAGAGGAAGCTCCACCTCTTCACCCCCTCCCCCTACCTCAGCTTCAGCGTCCACGTGGACGGGCTCGGCGAGCGCCACGACCGGCTCGTCTGCCGGGAAGGGGTGTTCGACACCGCCGTCGCCGCCATCCGCGCCGCCAAGACCGCGGGGTTCCGGGTGACCACCAACAGCACCTTCTTCGAGGGCGAGGACCCGGAGGCCATGCGCCGCCTCTTCGACCTCCTCATGGGGCTGGGGGTGGACGGGATGACCATCTCCCCGGGCTACGCCTACGCGAAGGCCCCCGATCAGGAGCACTTCCTGCGGAGGGAGCGCACCCGGTCCCTGTTCCGCGAGGCCCTGCGCGAGCGCGAGACGCGCGGCTGGGTCTTCAATCACTCCCCCTTCTATCTCGACTTCCTCGAGGGGCGCATCGACTACCGGTGCACGCCCTGGGGCAATCCCACCTACAACGTCTTCGGGTGGCAGCGACCCTGCTACCTGGTGGGCGAGGGCTACGCCCGGAGCTTCCGGGAGCTGATGGACGAGACCGACTGGGAGGCGTGGGGCACGGACCGGAACCCCAAGTGCGCCGACTGCATGGTGCACTCCGGCTACGAGCCCACGGCGGTCCTCGACGCCACCTCCAGCGTGCGCAACGTGGTGCGCTCCGCGGTGGCCGCCGCCAGTTGAACCCCGCCGGGGCGAGCGCCCCGGCGCTCGTGGCCGCCCTCCCGGAGGAGGCGGCCGCGTTCCCCCCCCGCGTGGTGGTCCCCGTCTCGGGCTCCGGCGCCCTCGCGGCCGCTCGCGCGGTGATGGGTCTCGCCGCCCGGGGCGCCCGCGCCGTGGTCTTCATCGGCTGCGCGGGGGGCGTCCGGCCCGACCAGAGGGTAGGCGACCTGGTGATCTGCTCGCGCTTCCTGGCCCAGGACGGGTCGGCGCCCCTGGAGGCTGACCCGGGGCTGGTCGTGACCCTGCGCCGGGCCTGCGCCGCCTCCGGCCTGGTCTTCGAGACCGGGGCCTCGCTCACGGTCTCGCGGCTGGTGACGACGCCGGAGCGAAAGCGCGCCTGCGCCGACCGTGGGGCGGCGGCGGTGGAGATGGAGAACCACGCGGCGGCCCTGGCCGCGCGGGAGGCGGGCGTGGCCTTCGCCGCGCTGCGCTGCGTCATCGACGGGTCCGCGACCGACCTCGGCCCCGTCCTCCCCCTGTTCCGGGAGGACGTGGAGATCGGCGCGGCCGTCGCCCTGGGCCACGCCCTGCGCCACCCCGGGGCCTTGCCCCTGCTATGGCGCCTCAGGCGGGCCTCCCGGCGGGTGGCACGCAACCTGGCCCGGGTGGGTCTGCGGCTGGTCGCTACCACCACCCGAAGATGAGCCAGGGGACGCCGCCCACGGCGAGGGCCCCGGCCTCGGCGCAGAGGAACAAGGGCGCGAGTGGCAGGAGATCCGCGCCCCCGTCCCCCGGACCGCCCGCGGCGGCGAGGGGCACCGTCACCGGGAGGAGGACCACCGTCGCCGGGACGCCCGCCAGCCCCCCGGCCACGGCGCCGGCCGTGGCGGGCCAGCGCACCACGGCCTGATCATGGTCCACCAGGGCGTTCAGGGGCCCCCAGATGGCCTCGTCCCCGCCGTGGGCGTGCGCGGTCCCGGGGACGAGGGCGGCGAGGGCGAAGACGATGGCGAGGGCTGGGCGGTGCATGGTCGGGATCCTCCGCGCCCGAGTCGGGCACCGAGCGTGCCGGCCCGAGCGACGCGCGGGTGGGACCCGGGGCGCAGCCGGCCGCTACCGGCTGGCGGTCCCGCCCGGCGGCGCGAACTCCGAGCGGTGGGCCGCCTCCTCCTCGGGGGTGGCGCGCGCCGCCACGACCAGTTCGAGGGTGCGCGCCACGCGGGCCTCATCGGAGGCCCTACGGAGCCGGGAAGGCCCGCTCCAGAGCGGAGGCGGCGGGGGCGCCCTCGGTGCCGCCGCCGCTCCGGAAGCCCAGGGAGACGGTCCCGGAGCTCGCGACGAGGAGCGACTCCAGG